>NZ_JBFAGB010000004.1:0-298108 GCF_040639875.1 Actinomadura sp. NPDC023710 | reverse complement strand
CGCGCGTCCGCCGAACGCGTCCTCGACTCGGTCCCGCGCATCTCCAGCCACTACCTCGCCGCGCAGCTCGCCGCCGTCGCCACCACCGTGCGGGGCCACGTCGGCGAGGTCCCGGCCGCCGACGTGGACCTGGTCGACGGGCTGCCCCGCGCCGGGGCCTCACTCGCGCTGCTGGCCGCCGGATCTCTTGAGCGGTCGTGGACGTGCCCGCGGCGGGTCAGCGCGTCCGTCGGTAGCGGCCGGGAGCGACCGCGAAAGCGCGCTTGAAAGCGTTGGCGAAGGCGTATTCCGAGCTGTATCCGACCTGCTCGGCCACCGTGCCGAGCGGCGCGTCGGATTCGCGCAGCAGCCGCGCCGCAGTGGTCAGCCGCCACCAGGTCAGATAGGTCAGCGGTGGCCGTCCGACGAGTGCGTTGAACCGGCGGGCGAACGCCGCCCGCGACAGTCCCGCCCGGTCCGCCAGCTCTGCGACCGTCCAGGGCCGCGCCGGATCGCTGTGGACGGCGTCGAGCGCGGCGCTCACAGCGGGGTCGGCCAGCGCCGTGGCCCACCCGCCGGTCCCGCCGCAGGCCGGCTGCTCTTCCAGCCAGGTGCGCAGGATGTAGACCAGCAGCGTGTCCAGCAGTGACGGCACGACCGCGCCGGCGCCTGGGCCGGGGTCCTGCAGTTCCGAGCCGAGGAGGTCGACCGCAGCGCGCAGGCAGGTTTGGCGGCCGACCCGGGCTGGGAGGTGCACGATGCCGGGCAGGTCGTCCAGCAGAGGATGCCCGCGGTCGGCGTCGAGCTGGTAGGCGCCGCACAGGACGACGGCGCTCGGCGGCCCGGTCGCGGACGGGCGGTCCGGGCCGTCCGCGTCCACCCCCGGGAACGGAATATCGCCAAGTGGCGTGAGGGGCGCGTCCGCCAGGCCGTATTCGCCTCCATGAGGGAAGAACAGCACGTCGCCTGCGCCCACGGCGATCGGGTCGCCCTCACGGGGGAGCAGCCAGTACGACCCGGCCAGCGCGACCTCGAACCCGGCCGTGCCGGGCGCGTGGCGGAACCGCTGGCCCCACGGCGCGTGCCTTTCCACTCGCGCCGACCGGGGCGCACCGGTGCGCATCACGGCGATCACGTCGCTCAGCACGTCCATGCGGAAAGGCTAGCCGGAAGACGATCCCTTATGAAATCAAGACTCTGCGGCATTGGTCGTCTTGCCGACGAGCCCTACGGTCACAAGCACACCTTGTGAAGGAGAGCGGAATGATCGTGATCACGCAGCGTTTCGGCTTCAAGGCGGACACCACTCCGGAACGAAAGGAGGCCGTCCTCGCCGCGATGCGGCGGACCTCGGCCGTGGAGTCGACGTCCTTCTCATTCGTCGGGCCCGAGCTGGGCGACGCCGACGACGGCCTCACCCACGGATACTGCGTGGCGATCCCGGACCTGGCCGCGCTGGAACGCTACATCCACGACCCGGCCCACCTGGCGGGCGACCCCGAGATCCTGCCGTACCTGGCCCGTCTCACCCACGTCCGGTTCTCGGACGACTCCGACCCGCATCTGAACGAGAAGATCATCGCCATGCACCAGAAGAAGCTCGCGATGTACCCCGACTGGGAGCGCCTCCTCAACGCGATCCCGAGCGGTGCCCCCGAGCCGCACCGGGCCTGAACCGCGCGACTCCGGCAGCGCTCCAGGCGGAACCGAACCGGTTTGCCCGGGTGTTCACCAGTCTCGCCACTGGTCTGTGAGCGCGGCCGGGTCGATGCCCTGCCGGTCTGCCAGTGCCTCGACATCGACTCCGGTCTGGGTGAGAGCGTGGTCGATGTATTCGCACAGTGCTTCGCGGTCGATGGTGTCGAAGCTGTGGTCGTCGGTGCCGTCGATCTGGTTCAGCGCGACGACCACGCGTTCGACCGTGGCCATGATGGCGTGGTCGGAGGTGAGGTCAAGGACGGTCAGCTCGGCTTCGAAGGCGAGCAGCGCTTGGTCGACCCGCTCCAGGAACGAGTCGGGAAGGGTGCCGAGCCGCCGAAGGTCTTCGGTAGGACGGGTGATCATGCGGGGACCGTAGCGAACACCTCGGACGTCCGGGCTGCCAGAGCCGGGCGGACGCCGAAGGACGCGTTGTAGGGCCGGCCCGCTTGCAGGTGACTTCTGAAGGCGACGGTGAGGTCGCGAAAAATGTGAGAGCCCGGCGGAGGCCGGGCTCTCGTGTTGCGGCTGTCCGGGTGGCGCGTCGACACAGTTGTCGTAGCGTCACCGGAACAGTTGGGACGGGATCAGTCCCGTCTTGTCGGTGTCTCCTCCGCAGCCGCCGCGGCCTTCGCGGCCGCCGCGGCCTCGGCGGCCTCCGCGTCCAGCCGTGCAGTGATGGCGGACGTGGAGGTGACGATCCCGAAGGCGACCCACTGGACGGGGCCCGGGTTCACCGTTGCGATGCCGAACAGGGCGAAGAGGGCGGGAGCCAGTGCCACCGCCACCATCGGCTGGAGAGCCGGGGCCGTGGCGGCCCAGACCCCCATGCCGCCCTTGGTCAGGTAGATGCCCGCCCGCGTCTGCATGACGGCGGCGAGGGCCGTTGCGAACAGCCCTGCCCCCAGCATGGCGACGATCTCGGTGGGGCCCCACGACCACTCCCCGATGGGTGTCCCGAGGTACTCGGCCAACGGGAAGCACACCGGGATGACGACCAACATGCAGATGACGTTGGCCTGTGCGACACCCTGGTCGCGCTTGTCGCCGAGCAGTTTGGCCTGGCTCGGCAGGTTGAAGGGGTGCGTGGCCGCGGCGAGTGCGGCACCGATCCCCAGGAGGCTGACGCTCTGGTCGCCCAGCAGGGCACCGGTCGCGATCAGTACGGCGAGGAAGATCGGAACCCGAAGGGCCCGACCCGTCCCCGTGGTCTTGGGAAGGCCGGCGAGGAGGCTCCCCAACGCGGTGATGCTGGCGTAGGGGCCCGCGCCGATGAAAGCGAACGCGATGGGCCCGCCGATCTTCATCAGCGAGCTGGTCAGCGCGTGCTGCAGCATCCCCCTCCGCTGACGCGGGGTCAGCTTGCGCGGGTCCAGTCCCTGGACGCCGTCTTTCGCGAGCGCGATCGCGACGAGGATGCCACCACCGAAGACCGTCATCCCCAGGGTCCCCTGGAGAGGGGCCGACAGCACCCGGGTGAACACGAAGCCCACCCCGACGATCACTACGGAGCCCAGCATGAGGGCAGCCCCCATCTGCGGGCCCCTGAGCATGGGCAATCTCATTGGTCTCATTTGTTTTCTCCTGATCCTGGCCTGGCCGGGACGGGTTATGGCCGAGCAAGCCATGGTCCCTCTGGTGAGGGGTCCATGGCCTTCTGGCCGACTCCTCTCTACAGTCCTCGGCGGACCAAGATCGGCAACGATCGGCGGAGGTGCCCTACGGCCTGCTTCCGAGCCGCCTGGACGAGCGACTTGGGGGTCCTTGATGGCACGAGTCCTACTCGAATGCCGCTGGTTGGGCCGGTTCATAGCCCGCGTCGTGCGTAGTGCACTGCCCGTCGACCGTCGGGATACGAGGTCGATCTCTGCGCCGTAGGTGGTCCCACCTGCGGGTCTCTGGTCCTATGACAAGAATGTCCCGGCGGGAAGGCTTGCGCCTCTCCGCCGGGACACCGGGTCACCCCGTCCGCACATGAGCTCGGACCGGGTTGTCAGACCATGAGCCTGCCGGCCCTCAGGATGGTCGTCCTGAGGCTCAGCTGCTCAGGTTCAGTGCGATCAGGATCGCCACGATGGCCACGGGCCAGGCCACCCAGGGCTTCTTCGTCGTGAGCAGCCCCACCAGGAAGCCCGGCGCGGCAGCGGCGAGGATCACGGGGGGCAGCTCCGCCAGGACGAAGACCACGAGCCCGGCGCTGGCCATGATGAGGCCCCCGCGGTCCTTCAGCCTCTTGCAGTCCTTCGGGTTGTCGCAGGACTTCGCCTTCGCCTCGCGCCCTGCCCAGACGCTCAGCAGGAAAATGACGATTGCGGAATACAACATCACAGACTTCTTTCGTTTGTAGTGGGTGCCCGAAGGCACATTCCGGAGAAGACCGTCGTGGAACCGACGCCATCGGCAACCGCGAAGCCCGAACTCGTAGGCGAGGCTTCACGTGGCTGCGCGTGGTCGGCCCCTGGGCGCTGCCGCGCCGCCCTGAGCGTCCGGACCGGTGGGCGCGGAGTGCCAGCGCTTGCTGACGGTGGGTGTGCGAAGGCCCCGCGATCGATCGGGGGCCCATTCCGAACGGATGCCTGGTGCATCGTCTGACCGTCGGTCCTGCCGTCCGGCGGCATGCCGGGCATATGATCCTCTCGAACTTCACAAACCAGAGAAACTTTCCGGTTCTGCGGAGTCTCGTCGCATCCATCGGCGCGATCTCCAGGGGACCGGCTCAGAGCCGATCTCCTTGCGCGCCCGTTCGAGGGGATCTACAAATGAAAACTCCACCGGCCGTGGGGCCGGAGAGATTGGCCTTAGGCGCGGGTCTCACCCTCGTCGAGGGTTCGTCGAAGCTGTTCGGGCGGTCGATCTTCAAGAACTACCTGCTCGAAGGCATCACGATGTCCGCGCTGGTCGTCGCAACGGCCGAGTACGGCATCGGCGCGGCGGTCCTGCTGCTCGTGGCGTATAGGCTCCAGATCCTGGGGCTGTTCCGCCACACGCAGCCGCGGCCCGAGCGGCTCCGGTACACCCGGAGAGCCGCGAAGGCCATCTGTGTGATCGCGTTGTCGGTTCTGGTCATCGCGACGGCCGAGTACGGCATCGGCGCGACAGTTCTGCTGCTGGTGGCGTACAGGCGCAGGCTCCAGATCCTGGGGCTGTTCCGCCACATGCTGCAGCGGCCTGAGCGGCTCCGGTACACCCGGAGAGCCGCGAAGGCCATCTGTGTGATCGCGTTGTGCTTTCTGGTCATCGCGACGGCCGAGTACGGCATCGGCGCGACAGTTCTGCTGCTGGTGGCGTACAGGCTCAGGCTCCGGATTCTGGGGCCGTCCCGGGTCACGGAACCGCGGCCTCAGCGGCTCCTGTTCACCTGGGGAGCGGTGGGGGCCATCGTCGTCTTCGCCGGCTGCAACATCATGGGCCGGGGGATGATGGTCCTGGCGATGACGTCGACGGGGACGGCTCTCGCCACCATCAACGCCATCACGTTCGCCGTCTCGACCATGACCTACTCCAAGGAGGTCTGGCAGACGGGGCAGCGGTTCGCGGCGATGCTGGTGCCGCTGCTCATCGTGCTGGGTCTTGCCGTCTCCATCGAGGCATGGCACATCGCGGCGCGTCCGTGGGGAGTCATCTGGTCCATCGGATCGGCTCTCTCCGGCATCATCTACATGGCGCTTTCCCGAAGCTACGTCGATCGGGGCGGTGCCGAAGCCGACCAGTTCCAGGCATTGGGCACGGGCCTGGGCGTGGTCGGTCTCGCTATCTGGGCCAAGCTGGCGGGCGAGGACCTGTCGGTCGGCTGGTCCTGGGGGGTCCTCTTGGCGCTGCTCTGCACGGCGCTGATGACCGTCGTCGTCCCCAGGTACCTGCACATGAGGGCGAGGAAGGCGCTCGGAGACGCCGTCTACACGATTCTGTGGAGCGTCATTCCGTTGCTCGGGCTGCTGGTCGACCTGATCATGGAGCAGAAGGTCCCGACGATCTGGCAGGTCGTCGGGATGTCATGGATCAGTGTGATCGCCGCCGGAGCGTCCCTGCTCCGGCTGCCGCCCGAGGCGAGGGCCGTTCAGCGGAGAAGGTTCCGCAGGGTGGTCAGGCGCCTCAAGAAGCTGGTCGGCTGCGGGTTCGCCTACGGGTGATCCAGGCCGGTCGGCACCATGAGTGCGGTTCTCATGACGCCGCACCAACTCTGCGGCGGGGAGGTATCACTGCTTCCCCGCCGCTTTCGCATGAGCGCCCTCCGGGGCGGCCGTGCGTGTTGATCGCTCACCTGTGACGGGTGAGCGGGTGCCGGCCGCCGATGCCGGACCGGTGCTCAAGCGGCGCGGGTTCCCGAGGCGACGAAGATCGGGATGGCGACGAACAGGCGGTCGTCGCGGGCCCTGGCGGCCTGGTCGTCGAGCCAGGGGCCTTCTCCGCCGATATTGGCGAGCGTCGGCAGGCAGGCGGCGTCCGTCCACACGATCGTGTGGACCTCGACGGCGACGTCGGTGAACCCGTTGTCCAGCAGGAGGTTCCGGTATCGGCGGGCGATCCGGGGATGCGGCATACGGTCCGCACGGGCGTGGACGAGGGAGCGGGTGAGTTCGGGATCGTCGGAGTCGATCACCAACGTGTCCCAGTCCTGGCCGATGAGCACCGCGCGGCCATGGGGGGTCAGGACCCGGCGGGCCTCGGCGACGGCCTGCTCGGGCTCGGCGAGGGCGTGCAGGATCTTGTCGGCGCGGTAGCCGGTGACGGAGCCGTCGTCGAGAGGCAGCGCGGTGGCGTCGGCGACGTGGAACTCGCCTGCGGGCCAGCGTTCGACGGCGACCTCGATCATGGCGGGATCCAGGTCGACGCCGATGGCCTTCACCCCTCGGGCGGCCAGCTCGCCGATGGCGCGGCCGCTCCCGCAGCCGACGTCGACCATCGTGTCGCCCAGCGCTTCATAGGTGTGTTCTCGCAGGTTGCGGACCTGGGGCAGCTCGTCGAAGGCGTCGAGCATGGTGAGCAGCTTGGACATGGCCGTCATTGTGCGACTTAATGTCGACATGAAGTCAATCGGCGAGGTGGCGGCGCAGTTCAGGTTGCCGACCCACGTGCTGCGCCATTGGGAGGCGGAAGGGCTGCTGGCACCGGCCCGCGCGGGCGACCGCCGCCGCTACACCGACGCCGACGTGCACCGGGTGGCGGCGATCCTGATCTCGAAGGAGGCGGGCTTCGGACTCGCGGACATCCGCACGATGCTGGCCGCCCGGTCCACGTCGGAGCGCCATGAGGTGACGGTCCGGCACCGCGAGAGGCTGCTGGTGCGGATCGCCCGGGCGCAGGCCGCCCTCGACATGATCGAGGGTGAATGCCCGCATGACGACATCATGACGTGCCCGCGTTTTCAGGGGCTCCTGGCTGATCGACTGGGATCGTCGAGCGCGCCGGCATAGTCGGCCGCGAGCGTTCGCCGTGGCGCCGTTCCCGCGATGGACCTCGGCTGGGGTCACCAAGCCGCCTGCTGCCATCGCGCGCACCGCGGACCCGGAACAGCAGGAAGCTCCTGGCGGCCAGGGTGTGCGCACACCCGGCCGACCAGGAGCTTCCCTGATCACCTTGTGCGGGCCGTGTTCGGCCTGTGAATCAGCCCGCGTGATCTGCTTTCCTCACCATGGCGCCGGTTCGGTCGCCCGGGCCGGCCCCAGCGCAGTGGTTGACCACTGTCGGCGAATGGAACGGCGGCTCATGGTGGGGTCGTGCTTCGACGCGGCAGGCTCAGCCGCCGGCCTTCCACTTGTAGGCGCCGTTCTTGTAGCCGCGGATGATGACGTACGGCTTGTAGGTCTTGCCGTTCCCCGTGTAGCGGAACGCGCCCTGGGCGTAGGACGTCGCGTAGGCCCAGTTGCTGGGGTGGGTGACCTTCTTCATCGCCCAGCCCTTCCACACCCACTTGTACTTGTTGTAGGTGTAGGCCTTGTAGGAGGCGCGGTAGCGGGTGACGTAAGAGCCGTTGTAGCACCAGTTGAGGCGGTTGGTCACCGCGATGATCCACTTGCCGTTGGAGGCCTTGTAGCCGCGGATGCGCGTGTAGGTCCGGCAGTACTCGGCCGCCTGGACCGAGTACTTCTCCGCGGCGGTCAGCGGCTGCCCCGATGTCTGGGCCTCGGAGATGAGGTCCTTCTTGGAGAGCGCCTCCTGGCTGGTGGTGGTCACCTCCTTGCCGAACTTGTCGGCGGGCTTGGTCTCCGCCTGCGCGGCCGGACCCGCGGCGAGGACTCCGGCGGCCAGGGCGCCGGAGAGGACGGTCACTATGGCGACACGCCGCATGTATTCCTCCATGCTTGGAAATGGGGGGAGCGTGCAAGGTACCGCAGCGAGAGACTGCCGGGTGCCGTTGCACCTTTCTCGCTCAATGTGATGCTTGTGACGGCCGATCGGTTCCGTGGCGGGCCCGAACAATCCCGGCAGTTTCCGCGCCGACGCCATGGAGTCGGCCGCCCGGGGCGATCATGCGGGTTCGCCTCGCCTCCCCGAGCCTCCCCATGGCGCCCGCCGGGTTCTCGGGCCGGCCGGAATGGACACTCCGGCGAGACGCGCCCCTGTTGTTCGCCTGAGGGGCGAGAGGACGCCTGTCACCGCTGGTCGTCAGGCGTGGTGGCCCATTGGGGGGCGATCCGGCCCAGCCAGGCGTCTTGATCATCTGCCAGGGGTCGTGTCAGCGGCAGCGGCAGGAAACGACAGGCGAAGGTCAGGCCGGTGTCGTCGCCATCGCCGCATACCGCGTGGTTCCACGCGTCCGCGGTGGTCGCCGGAGCGTGAAGGTGGAAGTAGGTGGTCCTGCGCGGCCGGCCGGTGTCGGGATGGGGCTTGTCGTCCACGACGAGTTGCTCCACCACGGAGACGGTGCGCAGGCCGGTCTCCTCGACGACCTCGCGCAGGACGGCCTGCTCTGGTTCCTCCTCGGCGTGGACGCCGCCGGCGGGGACCTGGGTGCCGGCCTGGGGCATGCCGACGTGGTCGAAGACGAGGAGTTCGGGGCCGGAGCGATGCCTGATCACGTAGGCGGCGACACGGATTCTGGGTCGGGTCACCCGAGCATTGTGCGTCCGTCATGGCTCAACTGCTGGCTTCCGCCCGGTTGGATCAGAAAACGGACCGGGCCGGATGCCCATTCACCGGTCCAAGAGAAGAACTGCGTCGGCCTCCTGGCCGCCTCGCGCGGTTCCCGCCATCCGGCGCGGCACAGAAAGGCCCGCGTGCTCACTTCCCGTTCGCGATCGGGCTTTGCGGTCAGTGGGGGTCCAGTTGGGAGTCGGCGTTCCACGAAGGCCTTGGCGCCTTCCCATTCCGCCGGCGGATGAGCGCGCGGCTCTGCGTCAGCCCGGCGTGAGGACGCAGAACTCGTTGCCCTCCGGGTCGGCGAGGACCGTCCACGGAACGTCGCCCTGGCCCACGTCGGCGTCGGTGGCGCCGAGAGCCCGCAGCCGGGCCGCCTCCGCCGCCTGATCGTCGCCGGGGTACGGCCGGAGGTCGATATGGATGCGGTTCAGCACGGTCTTCGCATCGGGCGTGCGGAGGAACTCGAGATACGGTCCGACACCCGTTGCGGAGCGCATCACCGCATGGTCGTCGGTCACCTCGTGCAGGGTCCAGTCCAGCGCCTCGTCCCAGAACCGGGCCATGGCCCGCGGGTCCGCGCAGTCGACCACCACCGCGGCTACCGGCCCGGTATCCCGGTAGATCGGCCGAGGCTCCAGCACGCAGAACTCGTTGCCTTCCGGGTCGGCGAGGACCGTCCACGGAACGTCGCCCTGGCCCACGTCCACGGGCGTCGCCCCGAGATCCCGGAGGCGCGCGACCAACTCCGCCTGGTGGGCCGCGGAGGTGGTGGCCAAGTCCACGTGCACGCGGTTCTTCACCGTCTTGGGGTCCGGGACGGCAAGGATGTCCATGCAGACGGCGACGGGGTCGGGATAGGTGAAGCCCTCAGGTTGGAGGTTGGTGACGCCGGGCCCTTCGCTGGAGATACTCCAGCCGAGCGCCTCCGCCCAGAACCGGCCGAGTGCGGAGTCGTCGTGAGCCTTGACCGCAATCTGCACGAGCCGCGTTGCCATGGCGTCGATCCTATGTCCGGGCGGACAGGAGCATGTTCGGGGGGCCTTGCGGCCTCCACCTCGCCGGTCGGGGGAGGACGTGGTCCCGTCCCCGGTCAGGCTGTGGCCTTGCGGGTCACGATCACGACGTAACGGCATTCGCCGCCGCCTTCGTTGACGAACTCGCGCGCCTGGGGCCTGCCGAGTTCGAGCGTGTCACCCGCGGTGAGGACGTGCGTGGCCGTCCCTTCGACGAGGCTCAGCCTGCCGTCCAGCACCCAGACGAGCTGGGCGATGAACGCGTAGGACGCCGCCGGCATGGGCACCCGGGCACCGGCGGGCAGGACGATCTCGGTGACGTCGGCGGGAAATCCCGGCCTCGACATCTGCCGTCGCAGGTAGCCCGTGTCAGGGTCGGTCCAGTCAGGGGTGTCGGCCGCGCGACGCACCTGGCCGGGGGCGGCGCCGTCCGCCGATGACAGGAGCTCGGTCATGCTCAGCTCCAGGGCGGCGGAGAGCTTGCCGAGGAGGGCGGCGGTCGGGCTGCTCTGACCGCGCTCGATCTTGCTGATCATCGCTCGGGACACACCGGAGACGTCGGCGAGCCGAGCCAGTGACCAGCCGCGCCGCGCGCGCTCCGCCTTGACGCGCCGCCCGAGGACGTTCGGATCCTCCATCAAAGTGGACGCGCCGTCATTTCGGCGTCGAGCCGCAGCTCCATGAAGACGCTGTTGGGGTCGTGCACGTAGTCGGCGAACGGTGCGCACGGGGTGAATCCGTGCCGCGCGTAGAGCCGCCGGGCCGGCGCGAAGAACTCCTGGCTTCCGGTCTCCAGCAGGACCCGCCGGTGACCGCGCTCGGCGGCGACGGTCAGCAGGTGCCGGAGCATGGCCGATCCGATCCCCGCCCCCCGCGCGGCTCGCGCCGTCCGCATGGACTTGAGCTCGGCATCGCCGCCGCCGAGGTCCTTGAGCGCGCCGCATCCGCGCAGCTCCGGCCCGTCCCAGACGGACCAGAACGCGACCGCCGGGCCGCGCAGCCCCTTCAGGTCCAGCGCATGGATCGATTCGGGCGGCGAGGTCGCGTGCATGTCGGCCAGGTGCTCCTCCAGCAGCCGGTGCACCTCTGGCCGGGCCAGGTCGTCGAGCTCGAAGCGCAACATCATCCAGCCTCCGCGTCACCCGCTCCGGACGACCGCGAAGCGGTCGGCGTCCAGCATAGTGGACATGCGGGGGCGGCGTTCCCCGAGGACGCCGTGAGCCGGACCGAGACGCTGCGCAGGGACGTCCGGAGGCTCCCGATGTCGTCCGTGGCTGGAGCGAGGTGAGGGGTGAACGGTTTCAGGGGGTGTTCGGGGGATAGGGAGCGAACGTGTAGTCGTGTCTGGGGGAGGGCGTTATGAGCATGCCGCACAGAGCGGTCCACCGGCTGGAGAACGCGGAGGGCTTGGACAAGGTCGCCGCACCGGTCAGTTCCGCGGTCCAATGGGCGGTCCGGCCGCGCATCGTCCGCGATCTCCTCAGCGGGACCAAGCTGGGGCACCCGCTGCATCCGGCGCTCACCGACGCCGCGATCGGCGCGTGGAGCATGGCCGGGCTGCTGGACCTCGCCGGAGGATCCGAGGCCGAACCCGTCGCCGACCTGCTGACGGCGGCCGGAGTGGCCGCCGCCGTGCCCACCGCCCTCACCGGGTTGAACGACTGGTGCGACACGCTGGGGGCTGAGCGCAGGGTGGGGCTCGTCCACGCGGGCATCAACACCGCGGCGCTGGCGCTGTACGCGGCGTCCCTCTTCACGCGCACCCGCAAGGCCAAGGCCCTGCGGTTCGCCGGCTTCACGGCGATGGGGGTCAGCGCCTACCTCGGCGGCCACCTGACCTTCACCAGGGGCCTCAACGTCAACCGCACCGCGTGGCAGCAGGGCCCGGACGACTGGACTCCGGTACTGGCGGCGTCCGAACTGGCCGAGGGCGAGCACCGCACGGCGGACGCGGACGGCGTGCGGATCCTGCTCTACCGGACGGCCACGAAGCTGCACGCCATCGCCGCCACCTGCACCCACATGGGCGGTCCGCTGGGCGAGGGGACGATCGAGAACGGCTGCGTCACCTGCCCGTGGCACGGCAGCACGTTCCGCCTCGACGACGGCGGCATCGAGCGCGGCCCGGCCAGCGCGCCGCAACCGTGCTACGAGGCGCGGATCCAGAACGGACGCATCGAAGTCCGGGTGCCCCCACCAGGCGCCCAGTCCGACATGGCCAACGAGGGCGCCCACCGAAGGACCCGCCACCTCCTTACCCGAACCCCAGCCTCATAGCGCCGCCCCCCAGGTCACGCGTGGCTCGCAGGGGCCCGTGGTAACCGCAGGAGCGGACCGCTCGGGGGACGGCCGGGCGTGGTCTTGGCCCGCGCTGGACCAGGCCCGGCCCCCTCACATGCCGGGGCGCGAACGCCTCGGTCATCGATCGCGGGCCGGTGGCTAGTCGTCTGGTGAACGGCGGGCGAGGAAGCCGTTGAGGGCATCGTGGTTGCGTTGGAGGCCCTCGATACGTGCGTCGAGCGCCGCGATCTCTCGGTCCAGGAGATCGCGGATGTCCGCGCACCAGTCGAAATCCGGCTGGTCGCTGCGGGTGCAGGGGAGCACCTGACGGATCACCTCGGAGGAAAGACCCGCGTCCAGCAGCACACGGATCTTCCGCACGGTGAGCACGGAGTCGTCGCCGTAGTGGCGGTAGCCGTTCGGGCCGCGCTCGGCCTGGAGCAGGCCCTGCTCCTCGTAGTACCGCAGAAGCCGCGAGCTGACCCCCGTACGCCGGGACAACTCCCCGATCAGCATGTCACCGCCCTGGATTGACCTTCTCACCAGTGTGAATGCCTAACGTCGACGTGCAAGCGATCGTTCCGCACCGCTGGAGAGAAGCACCATGCCCACTCCTGTCGTCCAACGCAACGGCCACGCCGCGTCCATCGACGAGCTCGCGCCGCTCGCCTTCGCCGGCTATGCCCATTTCACCGCCATGCAGGTGCGTGGCGGCAAGGTTCGGGGCCTCGACCTTCATCTGCAACGGCTGGGGTCCGCCTCGATGGAGCTGTTCGGCAGGGCCTTGCCGGACGAGCGGGTGCGGTCCTATCTGCGGGCGGCGCTGGAAGCGGGACCCGCGGACGTCTCGCTGACGGCCACCATGTACTCGTCGTCGGGGGAGTTCAGCGCGGATGGGGATCACGCGGAGCCCGACGTCCTGGTCCGGACGGGGCCGCCCGCGTCCGGTCCGGCGGGACCGCTGACGCTGGCGACGGTCGAGTACGACCGGTTCCTGCCCGCCCTGAAGCATGTCGGAGAGGTGGCCAAGACCTACCTCATGCGTCGGGCCGTCCAGGACGGCTTCGACGACGCCGCCTTCGTCGACCGCCGGGGGCGCCTCAGCGAGGCGACGATCTGGAACCTGGCCTTCTGGGACGGCGACACCGTGGTGTGGCCCGACGCCGAGATGCTGGTCGGGACCACGATGGGCATCGTCCGCCGGCAACTGGACCGCCTCGGCGTCCCCCAGCGCGTCCGGCAGATCGCCCCCGCCGACCTTCCCGACCTGGCCGGCGCCGTGGTCATGAACTCCTGGACCCCGGGAGTCGCGGTCCACCGGATCGGCCCGACCCCCGTGCCCGAAGCCCCCCGCTTCCTGGACCTGCTCCACCGGGCCTACGAGGCGGAACCCCTCACCGAGTTCTGAGCCGGCCACGTGTCATGGGCGCGGTGGTCGGATGTGGGCGGGTTGCTCGGTGCCGCCTCCCGGACCATTCCGCTGCGTGTCCGAAATGAGACCTTTGTCGTGCATCAAGCTTCATTTGCCGGGGACAAAACGGCCCGAATGAAACATAAGGCAGACCACCGAGGAGGACCCCCAATGCCTTGGCTGATGATCCTGGTGCTTCTGCTGGCGCTGATCCTGTTCGGCGTCGGCTTCACTCTCAAGATCCTGTGGGTCGTGGCGGCGATCGTCCTGATCCTGTGGCTGCTGGGCTTCGTGCTCCGCAGCGCCGGCCCGTCCGGCAAGCGCGGTCGCTGGTACCGCTGGTAAACCAGAGAACGGCGCCGCCCCGTCCATGTTCCGGACGGGGCGGCGCCGTTTCCATGACTGGTGATTCGCGCGATGTGGAGGACGGCGCGGGCGGCGCACACTGTGGCCCCCTGACATCGTGGAGGTCACCGTGCGTTTCTCCCTGCGGGTTCCCTGGCGGCGGGTCGCCGCCGCGGCGACGGGGGCGGGGCTCTTCGCCGCCCTGCTGTCCGCGTCGCCGCCCGCCCTGGCCGCGGCCCCCGGCCCCGTGGTCACCGTCCCGCCGCCGGGCGGCCACGGCTTCCCGTTCCTGGCGGCGGCCGAGGATCTCGGGTCGTTCGGGTACACCGAGAGCGAGTACTTCATCACCGGCACCGCCACCTCGTACGCCAAGTCCGGCTTGTGGACGTCGAACGGCCGGTGGGACGTCCGGGCGTCCGGGCAAGCCCCCTACAAGACCAGGCTCCTGGTGCGGCGCCCCTCCGATCCGGCGAAGTTCAACGGGACCGTCGTGGTCGAGTGGCTCAACGTCAGCGGACAGATGGAGCTGTCCCCGGACTACTGGTTCGCTCGGGACGAGCTGCTGCGCAAGGGGTACGCGTGGGTCGGCGTCTCGGCGCAGTCGGTCGGCGTCAACGGGGGGCTCGGGGAGATCCGGGGGCTCAAGGGGTGGGACCCGGCCCGGTACGGCGGCCTCGTCCACCCGGGAGACGCCTTCTCCTACGACATCTTCTCCCAGGCCGGGCAGGCGCTGCGCAGCCCGGACGGGCCCGACCCGCTCGGCGGGCTGGCGGTGAGGACGCTGCTGGCGGACGGGGAGTCGCAGTCCGCCGGGCTCATGACCACCTACGCCAACGCCGTCCAGCCGGTCGCGCGGGTCTACGACGGCTTCATGATCCACAGCAACAGCGCGGTCGGGGCCCCGATCAGCGGCGAGCTGGCCGACACCCTGTGGATGCCGAACCCGTCCCGGATCCGGACGGACCTGACCGTGCCGACCTTCGTGGTGCTGACCGAGACCGACGTCCCGCTGGCGTCGGCCGCGCGGCAGCCGGACACCGACCGGGTCGTGCACTGGGAGCTGGCCGGCACCTCGCACGGCGACCAGTGGGCCTATGACCTGGGCGGCCCGACGCTGAAGAAGTCGGCGGGGTCGGCCGCGCCGGCGCCCGACTGCGCGGCCGGGTCGGCCCCGTTCAACGACGGGCCCGGGCACTACTCGATGAACGCGGCGCTGCGCCGTCTGGACGCGTGGGCGCGCGGCGGGGCGCGGCCGGCGAGCGGGGCGCCGCTCGACACGGTCCTGCGCGACCCGCGCACCGGGCTGGCGGCCGGGGGAGTCCGGTTGCCGGACGTCGCGGTGCCGACCCGGACCCTCACCGGGATGCGCGACACCGCGGGCAGCGGCGTCTTCTGCGGCCTGTACGGCGCCCGGGACCCGTGGAACGGCGGCGCCGATCCCTGGGACCGGCATGACGCGGGCGACCCGTCCGATCCGTCCCTTCCGTGGACGGCGGAGCCGGTGCTCAGCGCGCTGTACCCGACGCATGCCGACTATGTCGGCAAGGTCCGGGCGGCCGCGCAGGCGTCGGTGAGCGCCGGTCATCTGCTGCCCGAGGACGCGACGACGATCATCGCGGCCGCGGAGGCCTCCGGCGTCGGCGGCTGACACTCGCCCGACGGCACGGCCCCGTCCCGAGATCCGTTCGGGACGGGGCCGTTCGCACATCGGACGAGCCCGGTGGGGGAAGGGAGACGGTGGAGGTGGCCAATGCCGGAAAGGTACGGTCCACAGTTCGGTCCCGACCTCACGTTCCTGGGGGTGCCGCGCTGCACCTGGTCGGACCCGTCCACGTATGAGGACGCCGACGTGGTCATCATCGGGGCCCCGTTCGACGGCGGCACGTCCCACCGGCCGGGGACCCGGTTCGGGCCGCAGTACATCCGGCAGTCCTGCTACCTGCCCCACAACGGCTCGCGCCCGTCCCTGGCCCTGCGGGTGGACGGACTCCACGGTGACCTCACGGTCTACGACGCCGGCGACGTCGAGATGTACTCCGGGGACGCCGAGCGTTCCGTCCGATCACTGCAGGAGGCGGTGTACGCGGTCGCCCGTACCGGGACGATCCCCCTCATGCTGGGCGGCGATCACACGATCGCGTGGCCCGATGCCGCAGGGGTGGCCGACCACCTGGGCGCCGGACGGGTCTCGATGGTCCACTTCGACGCGCACGCCGACACGGGGAACGTGAACTTCGGTTCGCTGGTCGGGCACGGGCAGCCGATGCGGCGGCTGATCGAGTCCGGGGCGGTGCGCGGCGACCGGTTCCTGCAGCTGGGCCTGCGCGGGTACTGGCCCGGACCCGAGACGCTGGAGTGGATGGCCGCGCAGGGCATGCGCTCCTACGAGATGTCCGAGATCGTCGCCCGCGGCCTGGACGAGTGCCTGACGGAGGCGTTCGAGATCGCCACCGACGGGTGCGACGGGGTGTTCCTGTCGGTCGACATCGACGTGTGCGATCCGGGGCATGCCCCGGGCACCGGCACGCCCGAGCCCGGCGGGCTGACCGGGCGAGAACTCCTGGACGCGGTCCGGCGCGTCACCTACGAGCTGCCGGTCGCCGGCGTCGACGTCGTGGAGGTCTCCCCGCCCTACGACCATGCCGACATCACCTCGGCCCTGGCCAACCGCGTCGTGCTGGAGGCGCTGGCGGGCATCGCCCGGCGCCGCCGCGACCAGCGCGACGGGACGGTGTGGGACCCCCGCCGCCCCCTGCTCGACGGCCGCTAGCGCCGGGCGGGACGTCAGCGCCGGGCGAGGAGCCGCTCGTCGGGGGCCGCCCGGTAGGGGAGCTTGTAGTAGGCGAAGACCTCCGGTTCGGCCTCGGCGAACAGCTCACCGTTGGTGTCGATCCCCGGAGCGCCCTTGACCTGTTTCTTGTCGTGCGCGACGCGGAGGTGGGCGGGGCCCAGGGTGCATCCGGCCAGCGGCACGAAGACCAGGCGCTGCCGGGTCGGCATGCCGACCCTGACCGTGGCGAACGAGGGCTGGTCGGTGAGCGTGTCGACGTAGACGGCCTCCAGCGGCCCGATCTTGCTCCCGGACGGGTCGATCACGTCCCGGCCGCGCCATTGACGGATGTCCTCGATCTCGAACATGTTCTGTCCAACCGTAGGTTCTCTGGTGTATTTACCCAGCTCACAGCAGATAAGCCGGGCCTCGCGGGTGACGGAGGGCGTGGGTCTCCCCAGGCGCGGCGGTGGAGTCGTCGGTCAGCGGGGTGTACGGACCGCAGTGCGGCAGCGCGTCGTCGTGTTGCCGATGAACTGCAACGAGAGGTGGCGCAGCACGAGATCCGATTCGGTTTTCACGCCTTTCCCCCTTGGGGTCGGTCATGCCCTCCGAAGGGGGCGCGAACCCCACGGGCGCGGGCCGAGCGGAATCCGGAGGACCCTTGCGGAAGTGGCGCGGGAGGGGCGACCCTTGCTTCATAATTCGTGCATCACAAGTTGTGGCAAGGGAGCGATGGGTGAGCGAGACCGAGCAGGCTCCACCCGGAGTGGACACCACGGTCCCGACCCCCGCCCGGATGTACGACTACTACCTGGGTGGCACCGACAATTTCGAGGTCGACCGCGCGGCGGCGGAGAAGGTCCTGGTGGACATGCCGGAGGCCGGGGACACGGCCTGGGCGAACCGCGGCTTCCTGCAGCGCTCGGTGCGATGGCTCGCCCTGCGCGGGATCCGGCAGTTCATCGACATCGGCGCGGGCCTGCCGACGATGAACAACACGCACGACGCGGCCCAGGCGGTCGCCTCCGACGCGAGGGTCCTGTACGCCGACAACGACCCGATGGTGCGGGCCCACGCCGAGAAGCTGCTGGCGGGGTCCACGGGGACGGCGTTCATCACGGCCGACTTCCGCGACCCCGACGGGCTGCTCGGACACGAGGTCACCGGCAAGATGATCGACCTGACCAGGCCCGTCGCGCTGCTGGTCGTGGCGCTGGTCCACTTCATCCCGGACGAGGACGACCCGTGGGGCATCGTCCGGGAGTACATGGACCGGCTCGCGCCCGGCAGCTACCTGGTGCTGTCGGCCGGCACCGGCGACAGGCAGGCCGACCGGGCGGTCGGCACGCTCAGGGAGGTGTACGCCAAGTCCACCGCGAGCGTTCATCCGCGGTCGCGCACGGAGATCGAGCGTTTCTTCACCGGAATGGAGATCGTCCCGCCGTGGGAGGGGTCGGCGGCGAAGGTCTGCTACATCGGTGAATGGGGCGCGGAGGATCCGGAGGCGGCCGACAGTGACGGCTCGCGGTGGGCCTACTGCGCGGTGGCGAGGAGGGAAGGGTGAGGAAGCCGTCCGTCGAGGAACTGGGCCTCGACCCCGGCGTCCTGGAGTGGCGGCGCACGCAGACCGACGAGGGCGGCATCGAGGTCGCCTTCGCCGGCGAGTGGACCCTGCTGCGCACGACCGGGGAACTGATCTCGGTGTTCGACGAGAACGAGTGGGCCTGCTTCCTCGACGGGGTACGGAAGGGAGAGTTCGACCACGCCGCTTCCTGAACCGGCCAAATCTGTGATTCACAAATTCGGAAGGCGTATGCTGATGCCGGCCGTAGGTCGAGGGAGGTGGCGCCGGTGAGCGACGCTTACGGGGCCACCATCGCCAAGCGGGGGCTGGCACGCCGCTTGAAGGAGCTGCGCGTCGAGGCCGGATACACGGCCAACCAGGTCTGCGACCGGCTGAACTGGGGACGGGGGAAGGTCGGCCGGTTCGAGGCCAACAACTGGGTGCGGCCCGAGCTCAGCGATATCCGCGACCTCGCGCGCATCTACGAGGGCAGCGATCTCGGCGAGCTGGAGGAACTGGCGGGCCGCGCCCGGCGGCGGGCCTGGTGGCGTGACTACCCCGAGGTGTTCGGCAACGAGTTCCCGGGCTTCGAGAGCGACGCGTCGAGCATCCGGGTGGTCATGCCGCTGGTCCTGCCGGGGCTTTTGCAGACCCTGCCGTACATGCAGGCGCTGCTGTCGGTCGGGACGAGGACGCCGGAGTGGCGGGAGCGCGCGATGCGGGCGCGGCTGCGGCGGCAGCAGATCCTCGACCGCGGGGACGGGACGGCGCCGGAGCTGACCGCGGTCATCACCGAGGCGTCCCTGCTGTACGAGTGGGGCGATCCGGGCGATCGGCGCACCCAGTTCGCCCACCTGCTCGCCATGTCCGAGCGTCCGAACGTGGAGCTGAGACTGCTGCGCCTCGCCGACGGGATGCACCCGGGCATGTCCACGCTGGTCAACATCTTCCGGTTCCCCGGCGGCGAGCCGCCCATGGTCTTCCTGGAGAACGACGCGGACGTCCAGGAGATCGACATCCCCGACGACGTGGAGGCCTATGACGAGATCTTCGAGCAGATCCGCCAGGCGGCGCTCAGTCCCGCCGACACCGCGGAGCATCTGAGGAAAGTGATCTCAACTCTGGAGTAGCACCGACATGGACCTCTCCCAGGCACGGTGGGTCAAGGCGACCGCCAGCGCCAGCAGCAACGGGGGCTGTGTCGAGGTCGCCGATCTCGACACGGCCGCGGCGCTGCGCGACAGCAGGACACCGGAGGCCGGGGCGCACGTCGTCTCCCGGTCCGTGTTCGCCGCGTTCCTCGACGATGTGCGGGCGGGCCGGTACGACCGCTGAGACCGGGCCGCACACGGATCCCCCAGGGCTGCATCCCTGGGGGATCTTTCATGTGCGTTGCCCTCTCTCAGGCGCCGACCACGCTACAGCGCACGGGGTGGCGCGTCCCGGTACCGCCGGTACGCGCAGGGGACGCGAGAGTGAAGCGTGGTATAGGGACATTTGGGCGTCTGAGTGAACGTCTCACTCGTAGATGCAACTTTCTTTTCATGACGCGGGCCGGGCGGCGGAAGGTGTGCGACGCTAGATCTGTGATTCACACATAGCGACTCGCGAAGAAAAAGGCACATGTCGCGATTGTCTGAATGCGATCTCTCCGCAACCCCGAGGGTGGGCGCCATGACGAAGACCGCGACGATGTGCGAGATCCCCTGGAGGCTGGAGGACGGCGGCTGCGCGGCGCTGCCCCTGCCCGCGGACGACTCCATCGCCCGTGTCGCCCGCTCCCATGTCACGGCCCTGCTCCCGGCGCTCGGCCTGTCCGTCCAGGACGTCCACGACATCAAGCTCATGGTCAGCGAGCTCGCCACCAACGTCCTGCAACACGCGCCGTCCCCCGACGGCCCCTCGGGCGCCGAACTCTGGGTCTACCAGCGCGGCGACGGCCACGGCCGCGACGAACTGGTCGTCAAGGCCTTCGACACGCGCAGGGACTGGTGTCCCCGCGGCACCGCCCCCGGCCGGTCCGACCACGGCCGCGGCCTGACGATCGTCGAGCTCCTGACGCAGGGCCGTTGGGGCCACCACCCGTCCCGGTCGCGGCTGCGGACGCCGGCGGCCCGCGGCAAGGCGACCTGGTTCGCCCTGCCGCTCCCGCACACCGTCCGCCGCCGCCACGTGTGGAGGGTCGAGGGCCCCTACGCGACCAAGGACCTCCAGGCCATGCTCGTCCAGCGCGGCCTCGGCCATTTCGAGGCCGAGGAGGGCACGGGCGGGACCGCCCTCACCGACGGCCGCGGCCTGACCGTCTGGTGCGAGGCGGCCAGGTTCCGCTGGCGCACCGGTTCCGGAGAGTCGGGCGGCCTCCCGATCACCGACATCACCGAAGCCTGCGAGCGGATCGTCGAACTCTGCGAGTCCTCACCCGCCTGACGCCCGGCGCCGGTCGCCTGCCGCGAGAGGCCGCCCTCCGCTCACTCGTCCGCCACCGGTGATCCAGCCTCCCGCCCGCGGCGTGCCGGCAGCCGGCGCAGGCCCACGAAGATCAGCAGGCCGCCGGCCGCCAGCAGCAGCACATTCATGATCCACTCGTGGGACGCGTCCCGCAGGTACACGGTCCCCGAGCGGCCGACGTCCCGGGCGCGGGCGCCGCCCCCCTCGCGCAGGCCCTTGCCGCTGCCGTACAGGGCCACGCTGGGACGTTCCACCGAGCCGTCGTCGGAGCGGAAGGCCCCGCGCAGCGTGCACGCCTCATGACCGGGATGCCGGATGCAGCTCCGCTCGCGCGCGGTGAAGACGCCGGGCGTTCCCTTCCCGGTCTGCGACGCGCGCAGCACGGGCCCGGCGTTGGGGATCACCAGGAGCATCAGACCCAGCCCGAACACCGCCATGAGCACTCCGAACGGCGAGACGCCCCGCGGGCGCCGGGGCTGCGCGGTCCGCGGCCTTTCGAGCGTCACCGGCCGTCACGCCGCTTCGGGGACGGGCCTGCGCCGGAGCGGTGCGGCGCACGAGCAGCGCATGGCTTCGCGCTCGGCCGCGTTCGGCCTGTTGTGCAGGTACATCGCCACCACCATGGGGATGGTGACGAGCGTGTTGTAGAACAGGTGCAGCTCCACGCGCGGCACCAGCAGCTGGATGATGCTCGTGGGCGCGGGACGTCCCGCGATGTTGGAGTCGGACATCGCCTGCACCAGCAGCAGCAGGTGCTCGAAGTGGTGCCAGACCTGGATGCCGAGGGAGACCGCCCACCAGGTGCGGGCCCGTCCGGTGAACCCGGGCAGCAGCAGGAAGAGCCCGATCAGCATGATCAGCGCGTAGCCGTAGTGCATCCACTCCGAGGTGACCAGCCACGGGAACGGCACGCCCAGCACTCCGCGCGCCTCGGGGACCGGCCAGCCGAGCACCCAGATCTGGATGGCCTGGACGATGTGCTCGGCCCAGTGGGCGATGACGATGAATGCGTAGATGTTCAGGGCCGCGCGGTGGTGACGCGTGTTGAGCAAATGCACCACCGACCGCAGCCCGCCGCGTTCTTCCAGTACGTTCGCCACCGGCGATCACCTTCCATGAGATGACGGAGACCTTCCTCATCTCAACACGTATCGCAGATGGGCGCGTCTTTCGAAATGCTCTTATGGGCGGCCACAGGTGGACGGCGTCGCCGGTCCCGCCGGTCCCGCCGCGACTCGACTTGTGCCATTCGATCCGGGATACTGCCGTGGCGCGGTTTAAGGCACATCCGAAAAAGGTCCCGCCAGCGGGACCTTTTCTGGGCGACGACGCGAGTCGGTGCAGGTTGCGGGCTACGCCCTTGATTCGGGCGGCCGGGTGCCGAAAATCCCTCACCAATGGTGCGAACTGTCGAGCGGGCGGGCCCCACGGTCACGAACACGATGGCTGCGGGAGCCGTGCGATCTCAGCACCGCCGAACTGTTTTCCAGTACCGCTGCGGCTTGACTTGCGCCATGTGTTCATGAATATTGCTCCGTGCGGCTTATGGCGGGCCGAACGAGAACCGCCATGGCGGCCGAATAGAGAAACGGCGCATCAGGGCGCGTCGTAGGTTCCGTGCCTGATATCGGCGGCGAGCCGGCGGAAGTCGTCCGCCGAGAGCCTGAACCGGGGGCCGGCCGGGTTCTTGCTGTCGCGGATCACGATATCGCCGGTCAGCCGGCCGACCTCGACACAGTTGGACTGCCCGCTGGTGCCGCTGCGGCTCGACCTGCGCCAGGAGGTCATGCCCATCGTTCCGATTCGGCTTCCAGAAGGAGCCTGGAAGGGCCGATCGGAGTGGCGATGTCACTGATCGAGTCGTACTTCACGACCACTTCCTGGACGGTGAGCGGATCCATCAGGAACCGCCCCCGCGTCGTCGCCTCGTCATAGGCGAGATCGCGGTCGTCCACCGTGAGGACCGTGATCGGTCCGTCGAGGCCCGGGTGGGCTCCCGCCTGGTTCTCGACCACGCGGATGCTGACCTGCGGCAGCTCGCCGAGCGCCAGGAGGTGGGTGATCTGGTCGCGCATGATCTCGCGCGAGCCGACCAGTTGCGCCAGGGCGGCCCAGCTCACGAACGCGGTCATCCGGGGAGGCGACTCCCGGTCGAAGACGGCGGACCTGCGTGCCATCCGTCGTTCCAGGTCGGCGTCCAGATCGTTCGCCGGCCCGGCCGTGAGCGCCGCCCTGGCGTAGTCCGGGGTCTGGAGCAGGCCGGGGATCACCGTGGGCTCCCACATGCGGATCCGGGACGCGCGCCGCTCGAACCCGGCGAGGGACGAGAGCCAGTCGCCCTCGTCCGCCGCGCCGGCGAAGCCGACCAGGTTCGTGAACATCCCACCGGTGTTCCAGAGGCGGTCGACGGTCTCGGCGTGGGACGGCTTCAGGTGAAGCGTCGCGGACTCGTACCGGGAGACGGTCGAGCGGTCGCAGTCGAGGACGTCGCCGAGGGCCTGCCCCGACATGCCGTTCGCCTCGCGGTGGCGGCGCAGATGAACCGCGATGAAATGCCACATCGAGCGTGACGGGTCCAGTGAGTCCCGGGCGTGCATGGCCCCTCCGGTTTGTCGCGATCCATTCCGGAACGTAGCGAACCTATCGCGGAGAGTGCGGGTCGCGGGCCGCATCAGCGGAAACGTCCGAAGTGGCCGCGCCGACGCCGCCGCCCAGGGCGCCCGGGAGCCGGACGCCGGGTGTGGTCGTCGCGCCGGGGGCGGGCGATCATGGATATGGGTCCAGGGGAGGGGGCGGCGTGGGTCGGGCTTATGTGGTGACCGGTGGCGGGCGCGGCGTCGGGCGGGCGATCGTGGAGCGGCTGGCGGCGGACGGCGGGCATGTCGTCGTCATCGAGGTGGACGCGGCGGCGGTCGACTGGGCTCGGGAGCGGGCGGACGTGACGGCGGTCGTGGGGAGCGCGGCGGACGAGAAGGTCGCGGAGCGGGCCGCCGACGCGGCGCAGGACGCGGGGACGCTCGCCGGGTGGGTCAACAACGCGGCGGTGTTCCGGGACGTCGTCGATCCGTCCCCGCAGGAGTTGCTCGGACTCGTGGCGCTGAACTTCGACCCGGCGGTGGTGGGGTCGGTGACCGCCGTCCGGCGCTTTCTGGACGCGGGGGCGGGCGGCGCCATCGTCAACGTGTCGTCGCATCAGGCGCAGCGGCCGGTGCGCGGTTCGCTGCCCTATGCCACGGCGAAGGCGGCGGTGGAGGGGCTGAGCCGCGCACTGGCCGTCGACTACGGGCCGCACGGTATCCGGACGAACGTCGTCGCGCTCGGGTCGATCACCACCGCGCGGTACGAGGACTTCCTCCGGCGGCAGGAGCCCGGGGAGGCCGCGCGCATCGAGAACGAGATGCGGCTGCTCCACCCGGTCGGGCGGGTCGGGCGGCCGGACGAGGTGGCCGCCGCCGTCGCCTATCTGCTCTCGGACGAGGCGAGCTTCGTCAACGGCGCCGTGGTCCCCGTGGACGGCGGGCGGCACGCGGTCGGCCGCGATCCCGAGGAGGTCTGAGAACCCCGTGTTTCCCCGGACTACCTGGGACAACGCGGTAAGTGGGACGCGCGGTCGGGGCCTGCGGTTGGCCTCCGGCCCGGACACGGCCATAACCCCCTACGGGTCGGCGAATACCGGTACATCTAGGGATTCGTCGATCGAAGGGGTGCCCAGGGGTGAGGAAGCTTCTCGTTACGGGGGCCGCCGCCGTCGCGGTGGCGGGCGGGGTGCTGGTGGCGACGCCGGCGGAGGCCGCGAGCGCCGTTCAGATCTACCGGGTGTACTACGACTCGCCCGGGAGCGACAAGGGGTCGAACGCGTCGCTGAACGGCGAATGGGTGCAGCTGTTCAACACGTCGAAGTCGTCCAGGAGCTTGAAGGGGGTCAAGGTCCGCGACAAGACCGGGTACACGTACACCTTCGGTTCCTTCACCTTGAAGGGCCGCAAGTCGGTTTACCTTCACACCGGCAGGGGCTCCAACAGCGCGTCGCACCGCTACTGGGGCCGGAAGTGGTACGTGTGGAACAACACCGGTGACACCGCGTACCTCCTGTACGCCGATGGCCGGGTGGCGGACAAGTGCTCGTGGGGTCGGACGGGTTCCTCGAAGTACTGCTGAACGGGTCCGCGTCGCCCTGAGCGCGAGCCACCGGTCCTCCCGGGCCGGTGGCTCGCCGCCGTTCCCAGGCCGCTCGGGGCACAGGCCCCGGCCGCGGAAAGTCGCCGCACCGGCGATGACTTCTTCGCGCCGGTCGTGTCCGTACTGGTGACCAGGGTGCGGCAGGGGATGCCGAGGACGCTCGCGCATGACCCGGCCGCCGGCACCGAGTGGACGACGAGGCCCAAATGATCATCATTGCGGGAAGGCTGTACGTGGACGCCGAGGCCCGGGACGCCTATCTGGCCGGCTGCCGGAAGGTCGTCGAAACGGCGCGGTCCGCGCCGGGCTGCCTCGATTTCGCGCTGTCCGCCGACATGCTGGAACCGGACCGGATCAACGTGTACGAGCGCTGGGAGTCCGGCGAGGACGTCGAACGCTTCCGCGGCGACGGCCCCGGGCCCGAGCAGGCGGCGCGCATCCGTGACGCCGAGGTGACGAGGTACGTGATCTCTGCCGTCGAGGCCCCGTGAGCGGGTCCGGCGATTCCCGCCAGGCGGCGTCAGCCGCCGGGGAGGGAGAGGTGGCGGGGGTTCGCGACCGTCAGTCTGTCGGTCACCGAGGCTCGTACCGCGGCCACGACCTCGTCCATCCGGTCGTCGAGGGCACCCGTGCGGACGGCCTCCGCCAGATCGGCGTCGGTCGCGCATCCCAGGGGCTTCAGCCGGTTCTGGTGGGCGGTTCCGTGGGCGTCGCCTAGAAGGAGTTCCCTGCGGGCCATACGGAGGGCGGACGCGGCGACGCGGGCATGGAAGCGGAGGCGGTCGTCGGGCTGTTCGGCCTCCGCGAGGAACGCACCCACGGCGTCGATGAGAGCGTGCGCGTCCGGCCGGTCGTGCGGGGCGTTGTCCGGCGTGACCGCATCTTCCAGCGGATCCCGCATGGTCGCCGGCTCCGTCAATCCCAGGGCCAGGAGCAGATCGTGTTCCTGTTCGCAGACCTTCCGGCCCAGGACGGCGTACTCGATCGAAGGGTCGGAACCGCTGAGGAAACGCTCGGCCTGGTGGCGGCACAGGATCGTCCAGCGGAGGGTGCCGTAGACCTCCCACCAGTGCAGCTCTTCGAGCGTGGGCGGCGTGCCCCCGGCGGCGGCATAGCCGGCGAGGAGGTCCTCACGCGTACCGAAGCCGCCGACGGGGTGCGGGGAGCCGAACCGCCACGCCTTCACGCAGAGCCAGCCGAGGTCTTCGACCGGGTCGCCGAGGTGGGTGAGCTCCCAGTCCAGGACGCCGGTCACACCGCCGGGGGAGATCATCAGGTTGCCGTTGCGGAAGTCGCCGTGGACGACCGTCCGGGCCCCGGGCGCCGGGCGATGCCCGTCCAGCCAGCGCAGCGCCAGTTCCACGGCCGGACGGGCCTCGAACGCCGCGTAGTGCTCGGTGAGCGCGGCCAGGGCGTCGTCGCCGGGCAGCCCCGGAACGGGCGACATCGTGTGCAGCCGGGCCAGGATGCCGCCCAGCTCACGCGCCAGGCCAGGACGGACGCCCGCGAAGCGCTCGTCGCGCAGCAGCCGCCGCGGGATCGTCTCCCCGGTCAGCCGTTCCATGATCATGTAGGGGGCGCCGTCCAGGTCGTCGCCGTGATCGGCCAGACCGGGGACCGGGACGCCGGCCGCCGCGGCGGAGGCGAGCAGGCCGGCCTCGCGGCCCATCGCGGTGGGATCGAGGGAGCCGGGCGGGTCGCGGCGCAGGACGAGGGGACGGCCGTCCGCGTCGAAGGACCAGGTCTCCCGGCTGGCGCCGCCGGACAGCCGCCGCAGCCCGGTGACCCGGGCGCCGAGCCGGTCCGCCAGCGCGGCGGCGAGGTCGCGGGTCGGTTCCATGGCTCTCCTAGTCGGGCAGGCCGAGGGCGCGGACGCTGAGGGTGTCCAGGGTCTCCAGGAGGCGTTCGGCGCCCTGCGGATCGCTGCCCTGGACGATCCACAGGTACAGGGAGTGGTCGACCATTGTGGCGAGGGCGCCCGCCGCCGTCTCCGCGTCGAGGTCGGACGGGACGAGCCCCTCCCGCTGCCAGCGCGCGATCACCCGCGCGGACCGTCCCACCGAGGAGGCCCGATGCTTGCGCCGCAGCTCCTGGAACTCCTCGTTGAACGTGGCGACCTGCTCGATGATCGCCATCATTCGGGCGTTGCGCAGGTAGGCCTCGTAGTAGGCGCGGTTGGCGCGGCGGACGCGGTCGGCGGGGCCCGGCCCCGCGGACGGCACCAGCGCGTGGTCGGTCATCTCCTCGAACAGCCGGTCGGCGACCTCCAGGAACACCGCTTCCTTGGTGGGGAAGTAGGTGTAGAAGGAGCCGTAGGCGACGCCCGCGTGCCGGGTGATGTGCGCGACCCGGGTCTCCAGGAAGCCGCGCTCCTCGAACACCTCGCGGGCGGCGGTGAGCAGGCGCTCCCTCGTCCGGGCGCCGCGCTCGGTGAGCGGCCGGCCGCCGGGATCGTCGCCGCTGCGCATCGCCGTGGTTCCTCCCGCCGGGGGTTGACAACCCGGGAACGATATTCGAGCATCAGGCAAGTTGATATGACTGTCAAGTCAACTTCCGTGGCGCACTCCCGCCGCAAGGAGGTTCCATGAACACCGAGTTCGAGCTCGGCGGCATCAACCATCTGGCGCTGGTGTCGTCGGACATGAGACGCACGGTCGACTTCTACTCCGGCGTCCTCGGCATGCCCCTGATCAAGACCATCGACCTGCCGGGCGGCATGGGGCAGCACTTCTTCTTCGACTGCGGCGGCGGCGACTGCGTCGCGTTCTTCTGGTTCCCGGACGCGCCGGACGGCGTCCCCGGGGTCTCCGCTCCCAAGGGGCGGCCCGAGCAGGGCGAACTGCTCAGCGCCGTCGGATCGATGAACCACGTCGCGTTCCACGTCCCGACCGACAAGTTCGACGAGTACCGGCGGCGGCTCAAGGACAAGGGCGTCACCGTCAGCCCCGTCCTCAACCACGACGACAGCCCGCTGGGCGTCTCCGGCGAGGTGCACGACGGCGTCTTCGTCCGGTCGTTCTACTTCCAGGACCCGGACGGGATCCTCCTCGAATTCGCCTGCTGGACGCGCACGTTCGACGCCTCCGACGTCTCCCACGAACCGAAGACCGCCGCCGACCGGACCGCCGGGAAGGACAGGCATGCCGCGACTGCGTGAGGTCCCCCGCGCCGAGGTCACCGACGAGCAGATCCTCTTCTTCTACGACCACCTCTTCGCGCCCGACCGCGACCCGGCCGTCGACCACGGCACCGCGACCGGCTCGCCGGGCGACTGGTGGACGGTGTTCGCCCAGTCCCCGGACGTGTTCCGGCACGCCGTCCGAGGCTTCGCCCTGTACCGGGGCGCCGACCTCGACCCGGTCCTGCGCGAGCTCGGCCAGTGCCGGGCCGGGTGGGCGCGCGGCAGCCAGTTCGTCTTCTCCCAGCACTGCAAGCAGATGCGGGCCCTCGGCATGCCCGAAGAGAAGATCGAGTCCATCCCGCACTGGCAGACGGCCGACTGCTACGCGCCCCTCGAACGCGCCGTCCTCGCCTACACCGACTGCCTCGTCCTGGACGGCGGCCGCGTCCCCGACGCCGTCTTCGAGGTGCTGCGGAAGCACCTCCCCGACAAGGAGATCCTCCAGCTCACCTACATCACCTGCATGTACGACATGCACGCGACGATGTCCCGGGCCCTGCGGCTGGAGTTCGACGACCGTCCCGAACCGATCGTCGAGGTCGCGGCGCCCGAGGGGTACGGCGATCGCGACATCTCCGCCGACCTCACCGGGGAGGGCTGATGCTGTTCCCCGTGCCCGATCGTGTCCGGGACGTCCGCGACGCCGTCCACGCCTTCATGACCGAACGCGTCGAACCGGCCGAGCCCGCCCTGAACGCGGGCGACCGCGAGAAACTGCTGAAACTGCGCCAGGAGGCGAAGGACGAGGGACTCTGGGCGCTCGGCCACCCCGCCGAGCTGGGCGGCGGCGGCATGCCGTTCCTCGACTACGTCTACATCAACGAGGTGCAGGGACGCAGCGAGTGGGGGCAGCTCGCCCTCGGCACGTTCACCCTCCAGGACTCGCTCATGCTGCACAAGTACGCGAGCCCCCGGTGGCGCGACCGCTACCTCGCCCCGATGGTCGCCGGCGAGGTCTCCCCCAGCTTCGCGATGACCGAGCCCGCCCACGCCGGCTCCGACCCCACCCAGCTCCAGACGAAGGCCGTCCTGGACGGCGACCACTGGGTCATCAGCGGCCGCAAGTGGTTCACCACCGGCGCCGGCGAGGCCGCCTACACCACGGTCATGTGCCGGACGGAGCCCGAGGGCGCGTCCCCGCACCGCTCGTTCAGCATGATCATCGTCCCGACGGACACGCCCGGCTACGAGATCGTCCGGGAGACGCCCGTCCTCGGCCTGAACGGCGGCCACTACGAGGTCGCCTACAACGACGTCCGGGTCCCCGCGGACAACCTCCTCGGCCCGCGCGGCCACGGCTTCGTCATCGCGCAGGAGCGCCTCGGGCCCGGCCGCATCTTCCACTGCATGCGCTGGCTGGGCCAGGCCCAGCGCGCCTTCGAGCTGATGTGCGCACGCCTGGGCTCCCGCGTCGCGTTCGGCGAGCCCCTCTCGGCGAAGCAGCTGATGCAGCAGCACGTCTTCGACTCCTACACCGAGATCCAGTCCGCCCGCATGCTCACCCTCCAGGCCGCCGAGCAGATCGACGCGGGCGACCAGGCCCGCATCGAGATCGGCGCCATCAAGGTCGTCGGCGCCCGCATGCTGCACAACGTCATCGACCGCGCCATCCAGACCCACGGCGCCGCCGGCCTCACCGACGACACCCCCCTCTCCCGCATGTACCGCCACGCCCGCGAGGCCCGCATCTACGACGGCCCGGACGAAGTCCACATCCAGAGCACCGCCAAACGCATCCTCAAACAATTCGGCTAGGAAGAACCGGCCTCACCCCGCCCACGTCCGGTCGCCCGATCGGGCGGGTCCAGGCCGTACCGGCGATCAGGTGGCCGTCAGTTCGGCGAGGTCGGCGAGGACTTCGGAGGCGGTGATCGCGTCCAGTTCGGAGAACCGCAGGGGCCGGGGCCCGGCCCGCCGACCGAGGTCGGCGCCCTGGTCGAGCCGGACGCGGTCGATTCGCTGTTCGGGCCAGTGGCCGATGTCACCGACGACGATGCCCGGATCGACGCTGATGACGAGGGCTCGGCCGCCGGGCAGCTCCCGGAGGACGCTGACCTGGATGCCGTTGTCCTCGGCGCTGCCCCGCCGCCATCCGCGCCTCTCCATGCCGACCAGCCTGCCGACCGGCACCGTGACGTCGTGGAAGCGTCCCAGTTCGGTGCCCGCGCGCTCCTCCTCGGTCAGCGCGTACGTGGGACGGCCCAGTTGCGGGAAGGGCTGGTTGATCTCGTAGGCGTCGAACACCTCGGCCCACGCCTCCAGGTCGCGGGACAGGTGGAGCGGGTGGGCCACCCCCACCCGGGCCGTCTCGGCCAGAGTCAGCTCGTCGTCCTGGAGGTCGGCGAACGACCTGTCCTCGGCGAGACGGAACGCGCGGCCCTCCTCAGTGATCCACACCAGCCGCCGGGCGATGTGGCGCACCAGTGGATGATCGACGATGAGGGTCCGGAACTCCTGGACGCTCCACCGGTGCTGCACGATCATGGCTCGCTCGAAGCGCCGGAGCCGCTCGTCCGCCACGGTCCGGACGTCCTTCTTCAGGGCGGCGAACTGCCGGTGGGCGGCCGGGGCCAGCTCCTGGTGGTCGCGGACCCCCGGCTTGGGCAGGGCGGCGCGACGCTGACCGGTGTCGTCGACGACGTAGGGTCGGAGCCGCTCGTCGAAGCCCGCGGTGAAGCCGCGCGGGCCGTAGTCGAGGAACATCTCCCCCCGCTCGTCCAGCCCGAAGTCGGGAACGAGCCGGTCGCCGAGCTGATCGGGGCTCAACCCGAGATCCTCGGCCAGGACGTCGATCCGCTCCTGCGCCTTCCCTCTGAGGCCCTTGTACCTGACCTTGGTGGCCGTGTCGTGGAGGTGCATCAGGGCCACGTCGCCGCCGATCGCGAGCAGGACGTCCAGGCCCTTGACCGCCTTGCTGTGGCCGCCGTCGCCCGGCCAGGCCTGGATCACCGGCGTGAACCTGCGCACCGTCTCGTCGTCGCCGAACAGCCCCAGGGCCGTCAGCACCCAGGAGCAGTCATCTGCGGCGTAACTCTGCTCGCGCAGGCCCGACAACTCGAACAGCCGCCAGGCGAGTGCGGCGAGGGAGGCGGGGGTGCAGATCTCCCTGACGACGTCGATGCCCGCGTACGGCTTGTCCGGCTTGGAGATGGAGAGCATGGTGACGATGTGGTCGACCGCGTGGGCGGGAAGAGCCCGGCCGTTCTCCCGAAGGAGCACTTGGGGGAGGAGGTACGGATCCTGCCAGACCGGCCGCCGCGGCATCTCCGCCGGAAGGTCGTCCAAGGGGTCGGCGGCGAGCAGCGCCTTGGCGGCCTTCGCGGCCTTGGCGCCGTACTCACCGGCCACTTCGAGGATTCCTTCGTCGCCTTCGGCCCCGGCGATGCGCCGAAGAGCCGCCTCCGCCTTGAAACGCTGCGGCCCGGTCTTTCCCAGCGCGGCGGGAATGAGGGCACGGATCTCCGCCCGCCCCTCCGACTCCGGCTTCCCGGCGGTCAGCGGTTCGAGGCCCCTGACGGCCACCCGCTTGAACTGGGGACGCTCCCGTGTCCACGGTGGTTCGACCAGCAGCCTCGGCAGGGACTCCGCCGCGGCCTCCGGCGCCCAGCGGGCGGCCGACTCGTCGATCGACTCGACGACCGCGCGGGCCGGCGCGGACAGCCGCGGCAGAACAGCGGCGACGAGGCCGGGGCCGGCCGCCACATGGTCGCGTAGCAGCCGGACGGCGTAGGAGGAGATCGGCGACGGCCCCGACGCGGCCGCCTCGCCGAGCAGCCGCAGCGCCCGCCGGGGAAAGTGGCGCGCCGTCTCGATCACGGCCTTGTGCGCGTGCGGCCGGTCGAGGCGGTCCACCAGAAGCCGGAATGCCTCGTCCGTGGCCAGCACACCGAGTGCCCGCAGCAACTCGTAGGGGTCGCGGCCGGTCTCGGTCTCCTCCTCGGCGACGGTGGCCAGCGTCGGGGCCAGCGCGGGACCGACGCCCTCGACGGCCGTGGGGAGCACGCCCGGTCTGCCGTTGAGCCAGTACCACCCGCTCTCCCCGGTGAGCAGTGTGGCGAGATGGTCGGCCGACCCCATCGTGCGCAGCACCATCATCCAGGTATGCGGCTGCAACCGGGGCAGGGAGGCGCAGAGTTCGTCGACCCACGCGGTCTGCGTCGGCACCAGGTACGCGGCGGCCAGGCGCCGCATGCCGTCACGGCGGCGCTCGCCCAGCGCGTCGACCGCCTGCCGGTACTCCGACTCGTCGGCGGCCGCGAGGAAGCCGCGAACCCGAGCCGCGACCAGTTCGAGGCAATCCAGACCGCGGTTGTAACCGGGGTCCTGCTTGTCCAGACGGCGGAGCCGGAAATGGCGCCCGTCCTCCCGCTCCTCCCAGGCGTAGCCGTCGACGAAGACGCCGCTGAGTTCGACCGTGGCCGCGGCGGCGAACACCAGGCCGTGCTCGGCGATCCACGCGTCCGCGAAGGTGGCGAACGGCTCCTCGCCGTAGGCGTAGTCGTCCCTGAACGGCCACTCCGCGGCGAGGCCGGCCGCGATCACGGCGGCGCCCTGAGGGTTCGCCTCGCCCCGCAGGTGCGCGCGGGCGGGACCGACCAGGTCTCGGAGGCTCTGCGGGTCGTCGAGCAGATGGTCGATCTCGTCGCGCGTCTCCTTCACCCACTGCTGGACGGCGTGGACGGCGCCGGTGTCGAGTTCGAGCGAAGGTCCGTGCGTCCCACCGCGACGTGGATGGAGTGCGGCACGCCAATCATCAGGAATGACGAGAAGATCCTCGTTCTGGGGCATGCGGGGCAGAATAGTGTCGTCGCCCGACAGAATCAGGGAAGCGCGGAACGGAATTCGCGCACATGAACCGCCATCACGCCGACCGCCACCTCGACGCGGGCGGATCGACCGCCCCCCGCGCGCATCCGGCTCTCACGGCTGGAGGAGGAAGAGTTTTCGGTCGACGCGGTCGAGGGCGCCGCCGCGGCCGAAGACCAGGCCGGTGGCGAAGTCGACGAGGCGTTTGGCGTCGCCGTCCGGAAGGTCCGTCAGGTCCATGAGCACGGGCACGCCCTTGCGGAAGAAGTGCCCGACGTACAGGACCTCGTTGTAGTTCTGGGGACGCAGCGACTTGACCACGGCCCCAGTCTGCCCGGCGCCTCCGCAGGGTCAAGTGACCCACGCCACAGGCAAGAAATCTCTCCCGATTGTCGATCCGCCCGTCCGCCGAGCGACGCGTTCGTGACGAGAGGGGATCGACATGGGTAAGCACGCGAATGTTCAGCAGTACGTGGCGGACGTGCCGGAGGGGCTGCGGGACGTCCTGGAGAAGGCGCTCGCGGTGGTCGGTGAGGCGATGCCCGAGATCGAGCCCGCGCTGTGGCACGGCCAGCCGACCTGGAGCATCGGGGACAAGCCGGGACAGAAGCCGGTCTGCTTCCTCAAGGCGTACCCCAAGCATGTGACGTTCGGCTTCTGGAAGGGCCAGTTGATCGAGGGCGGCTCCGACCGCCTGGAGTCCATGTCCAGGCAGATGGCCGGTGTGAAGCTGCGCGACCTGGACGACGTCGACGCCGACCTGTTCACCGGATGGGTGGAGCAGGCACGCGCCCTGGAAAAGTAGTCAAGGATGCTTGACGTCAGGACCACTTGACGAACACACTCGCATCATGGTCACTCCAGATGGGATCGAGCGAGACGTCACGCTGACGACTGCGGCGGCCCGGTACGACGAGTTGTGGGTCCGGGACGCCGTCGGGGAACCGCCGCTCCGGCGCGAGGAGGTCCTCGAACTCCTCGCGCTGGGGGAGGTGATCGCGAGGAAGGCGGTCTACGGACGGCAGCTCGCCGTCCGCTCGGCCCGCCGCGCGGGCGCCTCCTGGGCCCAGATCGGGGGCGCGATGGGCGTCAGCAAGCAGGCCGCCTGGGAAGCGCACGGCAAGTGGATAGACGACCAGGCCGAACAGAACCGCCGCAGCGACTACCAGGGCCTGGACGAGAACCAGGCCGCGGCCGCCCGCCACCTGGCGGGCGACATGGACGAGTAAGCCCCAGTGAGGAGGGGCGCACCCTCCACGGTGATGTCTCCACCCCGGTGACCGGGCCCCGCGACAACCCATGCGCCGGCCGGAGGAGAGCGCTGCAATAAGCACAAAAAAGTTTCTCTCGGTTAGCGCTGGGAAATCTGTGTGCTAGAGGGAACGGAGGCGATTGGCATGGAGGTCGTTCTTGAAATGACCCTGCCGAGGAACGCAGAGAGCGCTCCGCTGGTGCGGCACACGCTCGACGCCTCTCTCCGCGGGCTCGGAGTGGGTTCCGAGATCCGTGCCGATATCGCGCTCGCCCTGGGCGAGGCGTGCGCGAACGTCATTCAGCATGCCGCGGCCGGAATGGAGTACGAGGTCCGGGCGCGGATGGACGGCGCGCGGTGCGTCGTGGACGTCATCGACGGGGGCACGGTGGACGGGGCGGACGGGGCCGCGGCGTGGGAGCGCGTGGAGGCGCCGCCGCTGGCCGAGCACGGGCGGGGGCTTCGGCTGATGCGGGCTTTCACGGAGGGGGTTCAGATCGCCGGGCGCGCTCACCGGAACGGGTCGATCGTGCACTTCGAGAAGTCGCTGGCGAGCTGACGGCATGGAACGGCCCGGCGGGCGGGTGCCCGCCGGGCCGCGGCTCTCGGGAGCGGTCAGCCGGTGACCGGCAGGTCGTGCTCGACCGGGGTCGGCGCGGGCGCCTCGGCGGGGCCGTGCGCGGGGCCGGCGGCCTTGCCGCAGGTGGCGGACGCGACCCGGATGGCGCCCTTCTTGCCGGGCAGGGCCAGTTCCATGGCGGTGACGGCGAGGCGGCCGTCGGCCATGCGCTGCTGCTTGTTGAGGACCAGGGCCGTCCGGCCGAGGCCGTCCACGTCGACGGGGACGGTGGTGTTCGGCGGCGGGGTGGAGTCCAGACGCTTACCGGCGAGCGTGGCGCGGGCGAGGTGGGCGCCGCCCTTCCCGGCGGTGCACTTGGCGGTGACCGCGTCGGCCAGCAGTTTGGCGGACGGGACGGACAGGTGCGCGACGGCCGAGCGGGCGCGGGCGGCGGAGGCGTCGACGTCCAGCGCGGACGCCTTGACCAGCTTGGTGCGGTCCTCGCGGAGCAGGCTCTTGCTGACCCGGCCGGTGCTGGAGGAGACGGCGGGCACCGGCGGGACGGCGAGCGGCCCGGTCACGGTCAGCCCGTACGCCGAGCCCTCGCTGCCGGGGGCGGCGGCGAACGCCGGCGCCGGGGCGGCGGCCGCGGCGAGGCCGGTGGCCAGCAGCCCGGCCGTGGCGAAACGTCTGGCGGCATGGATGTGACGCATGAACGTACTCCGATTCTGGTGTGAGCTGGGAGTGGTGCCGGCCGGTCAGGCCGAGATGAACACCAGGGAACCGAGCGGCACCCGGGACAGCGCCTTCAGCGCGTCCGCGGGCACGCGCACGCAGCCGTGCGTGACGGCCTGGCCGAACACCGAGGTGTCGGGCCAGCCGTGGAGTGCGACGGTGCCGGGACCGCCGCCGAAGGTGTCGAGGGTCGCCGAGTGGGTACCGAGCGGCAGGACGATGGGACTGGGCGTCTTCTTGGCCGGGGCGAGCGTCGCCATGACGAACGTCCGGCCGGTCGGCGTCGGGGTCCGGACGTCGCCGACCGCGACCGGCCAGCGCCCCACCGGGCGCGCGGACCTCTCCAGGACGAGCCGCCTGCGGGTGAGGTCGACGCGGACGGTGTAGGGCGTGCGCGCGGTCTTCAGCGCGGTGCCGGGAACCCACCCGGTCGCCCCGTTGGGACGGCTCGGCAGGAGCACTCTCCGCCAGTCGCCGGAGGTCTCCACGACGGGCACCCACGTGGGGCCGTCGAGTTCGGTGGTCGGAAGGGTGGCGAAGCGGTGGCCGGCCGGACGGTCGAACACCGGCGCCGGGCTGGTCGGGTGCACGACGAGGCCGTCGGTGGCGCCGTCGGGCGTGGTGTCCGCCGGGGCGCCGGTGACGGTCGTGAAGGTCGTGGCCTCGGGGACCTTGGCGGCCGCGGCGTTTCCGCCCTTGGCCCCGCCCCTGGTTCCGGCCGACGCCGCGCCGTGCCCGGAGGAGGAGCCGCCGCAGCCGGCGGCGGAAAGGAGCAGGGCAGCGGTGATCCCGCCCGCGGTGGCGGCACGCAGGGAATGCCGAGGGGCACGTATGGTCGCCATGAGCGGGGATGTTAGTAGTGGTGAGGGCGGCCGTATCGAGAATGGCGAAAACGCTCCGGAGGCCGCCGTCGTAAATGTAGATAATTCTCTATTTAGAAGACACTTTGCGGAGCGTCACGACTTTTCGGGGAAAACGGATTCAATGGACGGTTCACGCGAGCATGGAGAGGGAACCGCCGTCGTCGCCGGGACGGGTGGCCGCCTCGTGGAACTCGGCGAGCCCCCACAGCAGCGCGGCCTGCGCGGCGGCCGGCATCTCGGCCAGCACGCGGGTGAGGTCCTCGCGCCGCCGCAGCCGGAGCCGGTCGAGGAGCGCCTGACCGTCGGTGCTCAGCCGGACGGTGACCTGGCGCCGGTCGCGCCCCGGGTCGCGCGTCAGCAGCCCGGCGGCCTCCAGCCGGTCGCACAGCCGGCTCGCCGACGAGACCAGCGCGCCGAGTTCGCCCGCCAGGCTGCTGATGTTGACGGGCCCCCGCTCCAGGACGAACAGCGCACGCAGTTGCGTGGACGGAATAGGGACATCCGGGGCATTGTGGGCGCGCGACCACACGTTCAACAGGGTGGCGGCCGCATCATCGAGCGCAGCCGCGGATTCCGCGGCGTCCTCACCCGACGTGGCCACCATGCCCTCCACTGTTACACACGACGTCGCCCACGGCATCCCGGGACCTGCGGGTCCGCCGGCCGCCGGGACCGTGCGCGACGAGGCGAGGATCGAGATGCACGGTGCACCCGGGGAGAACGGGCCGTTCGAGGCCGCCAGGAAGGCGATCTGGGCGGCCCCGCCGAACGAGGTGATCGCCGTCGCGGCCGCCGTCCTCGGCCGGCACGCCGGCGGTGCGGACACCGAGGTCCTGATGATCGACTACCGGCAGGCGTACCTCGTCCGGACGCTCGCCGCCGGTGACGACGTCCCCGTGGACAACACCCCGCCCGGCCGGGCGTTCGCGTCGCAGCGGATCGTCCGGGAGGACGGGGAAGGGCTCACCCACCTGCCGCTGACCGTGAAGGGGGAGCGGATCGGGATCCTGTCGGTGCGGCTTCCGGACGGCGGGCCGCCCTGGCTGGACGACTTCGCGGGCGTGCTCGCCCGCGCCCTCAAGATCGCCGACCAGGCCACCGACCGGTACCGGCGCCTGCGACGGCGGACGCGGCTGACCCTGGCCGCCGAGATGCAGTGGGATCTGCTGCCCGCGCCCGCCTACCAGGCGTCCGAGCTCGGTTTCGCGGGCCAGCTGGAGCCCGCGTACGCGGTGTGGGGCGACGCGTTCGACTGGGCCACGTCCGGCGAGCGGTTCACGCTGACCGTCAGCAACGGGATGGGGTCGGGCACCGAGTCGGCGGAGCTCACCCATCTGGCGATCAGTGCCCTGCGCAACGCGCGCCGGTCCGGCGGCGACATCGTCGAGCAGGCCGAGCTCGCCGACGAGGCGGTGTTCGGACGGCACCGGGGCGAGCGGCTCGTGGACGCGCTGCTGCTGGAGTTCGACCTCGCCGACGGGCGGGTCCGGGCCATCGACGCGGGCTCACCGAGGATCAGCCGGATGCGGGGCGGCGCGACGGAGCAGATCGGTTTCGTGGCGCAGATGCCGCTCGGGATGTTCGGCGACACCCGCTACGTGCCCCAGGAGTTCGCCGTCGAGCCAGGCGACCGCCTGGTCATCGTCAGCGACGGGGTGCACGCCGCCCGGTCGCCCGCCGGGGTCATGTACGGGGACGCCGGGCTGCCCCAGGCGATGCGCGCCACCCGGCTGCAGGATCCGCCCGAGGCCGTCCGCACCATGGTCCGCCACTACGTCGAATTTCACGAGGGCACCGAGCCGGCCGACGACGCCGTGGTCGTGTGCGTCGACTGGACGGGACGGGACCCGGACGCCGGCAAGGCCGACGCGGCCGGTGAGGACGCCTGACGATCCTGCCGACGCAGCCGTCGATCCGGCGAACGCCGAAGCCGAACGGTCCGTCCTCGCCCGGGTCGGGGGACACGGGCGCGGTGGTGGGGGACGGGGATCAGGAGGCCCTCGCCGGGCTCCGGACCAGCTCACCCGGGGTGCTCAGTCGTCCGGATCTCCGGTGCCCTCTCCGGCACCTTCTTCAGTGCCGGTCGACGGCTGTGCCGGCAGCGTCCACCGGAACGTGGTCCCGGGCGTGACCGTGTCCGGCTCGGCGTGCTCGTCGGCGGCGAGCCAGATGCGGCCGCCGTGGTACTCGACGATCTTCTTGCACAGCGCCAGGCCGATCCCCGTGCCGGTGTACTCCTCGCGCGAGTGCAGCCGCTGGAAGATGAGGAAGATCCGGTCGGCGTAGCGGGGGTCGATGCCGATGCCGTTGTCGGCGCAGCCGAACTCCCACTCGTCCCCGGTGCGGCGGACGTCGATGGTGACGCGCGGCGGCACGCCCTCCCGGCGGAACTTGATCGCGTTGCCGACGAGGTTCTGGAACAGCTGGACCAGCTGGGTGCGGTCGCCGGGCACGTCGGGCAGCTCCGCCACGTCCACCTCGGCGCCGGTCTCCTCGCGCAGCGTGGAGAGGTTGTCCAGCGCCTGCCGGACGACCTCGTCCAGGTCGACGGAGTCCTCGGGGCGCGACAGCCGGCCGACGCGGGAGAAGCTCAGCAGGTCGTTGATCAGGGCCTGCATGCGCTTGGCGCCGTCCACGGCGAACGCGATGTACTGCCGCCCGCGCTCGTCGAGCTGGTCCCCGTACCGGCGTTCGAGCATCTGGCAGAAGCTGGCGACCTTGCGCAGCGGTTCCTGCAGGTCGTGGCTCGCGACGTAGGCGAACTGCTCCAGTTCGCCGTTGGAGCGGCGCAGCTCCTCGGTCTGCTCGTCGAGCCGGCGGGACTTGTCCTCGCTGGTGCGCCACTCCTCGATGATCCGGGCGCGCATCGCGTCGATGATCGCCGCCAGCTCGTTGATCTCCGCCGGGCCGGGGACGTCGAGGCGGTGCCCGAAGTCGCCCTCGGAGACGGCGCGGACGCGTCCGGTCAGGGTCGACACCGGCGTCAGCACGGTCCGGCGGAACAGCAGGGCGAGCAGCAGCGCGGCGGCGACGACCATGGCGAGCGCGGCGAACGTGGACCACTGGGCGGTCCTCGCGCGGGAGTTCAGCTTCGCGGCGGCCCGGTCGTGCAGCGCGGTGATGCCGGTCTGGAGCGGCGTCATGTCGCCGCGCGCCTGCACGAGCAGCCGGCTCGCCAGCCGGCTCTCACCGCGGTCGATGCCCTGACCGCCGGGCCCGGCCGCGACCCGGTCGGCGAACCCCGCCCGCCAGGCGCGCGAGTCGGCGGTCGCCCTGGCGAGGAGCCGGTCGACCTCCTCGTGCCCGGGCACCCCGGCGAGGAGGCGGCGCATGCGGGCGGCGGACGCCGCCTCCTGGCGCACGGCGGCCCGGTACTGCTCGACGTGCTCGCGCCCGCCCTCCTCGGCGTACGCGCGGATGGCGGTGTCCTGGCCGGTCACGGCGGTGGAGAGCCGGAACTGCTCCAGCGTCGCCGGGTCGACGCGCTCGATCAGGACGTCGCGGGCCTGCTCGTTGCCGTACAGCGCCATCCCGGCCTGCACGAACGTGGCCAGCAGAAGGGCGCCGAGGACGGCGGAGCCGATCCGGTAGATCTGGACGAGCCGGACCCGGCCCATCCCCCGACCCTCGGGGATCTGCGCGCCGGGCAGCACGGCGCCCGGTCCGGCGGCCCGCGGCTCCTCGCCGGTCTCGGCGGGCGTGGCGGCGGTCACCGGTCGTCCCCGCGGCTCAGCATCAGCAGAGCGAGGTCGTCGGCCAGGACGTCCCCGTTCAGCCGTTCGGCCTCCGTGATGAGCCCGTCGACGAGCACGTCGCCGTGCCTCCCCTCCTCGTGCGCGGCCTGGGCGAGTCGCAGCAGGCCGTCCACGTCGAGGTGCCCGCCGTCCTCGCCGGCGGACCCCTCGATCAGCCCGTCGGTGTAGAGCAGCAGCCCCCACTCGTCGCCGAGCTCCAGGTCGGCGGCGGGCCATCGGGCGCCCGGGAGCAGCCCGAGCGCCGGGCCCCGGGGCTCGTCCGGGAGGGGCTCCACGCCGCCCGGGGAGAAGAACAGCGGGCACGGATGCCCGGCCCGGTGCACCCGGGCGGTGCGCCGGTCGGGCGCGATCGTCACCATGCAGACGGTCGTGAAGATCTCGTCGCTCCACCGCTCGTGCTGCAGTACGGCGTCGAGGGTGTCGAGGAGGCGCGAGCCCGTGTGCCCGGCGAGGACGAGCGTCCGCCATGCCATGCGGAGCCGGACGCCGAGGGACGCCTCGTCCGCTCCGTGCCCGCTCACGTCGCCGATCACGGCGTGCACCGCGCCGTCGGCGGTCTCCACGGTGTCGTGGAAGTCGCCGCCGAGCAGCGCGCGGTCACGTCCAGGCCGGTAGCGGGTGTGGTGCCGCAGCGCCCGGTCGTGCAGGATCGGCACGGGCAGCAGGCCGCGTTCCAGCCGGGCGTTCTCCCTGCTGAGGGCCCGCGCCTCGACGAGTTGCCGCTCGGACTCGTCGGCGCGCTTGCGCTCGATCGCGTAGCTGATCGCCCGGGTGAGCAGCGCGCCGTCGGCGTCCTGCTTGACGAGGTAGTCCTGGGCGCCGGCGGCGACGGCCGCGACGCCGACGTGGGCGTCGGCGAGGCCGGTCAGCACGAGGACGGCGGTGGTCGGGGCGTGCTCGCGCACCTGGTGGAGGGCGTCGAGGCCCTGCGCGTCCGGGAGGGACAGGTCGACGATGACGCACTGGATGTCGGACCGCAGCGCGGCGAGGGCCTCGGTGAGCGTGGCCGCGACGGTGATCCGCAGGCCGGGCTGCGCCTCGGTCAGCAGCTCCTCGAACAGGAACGCGTCGCCGGGATCGTCCTCGACGAGAAGGAGGTGCGGGGAACCGGCGACACCGAGAAGCCGCTCCGCACCGCGACTGGGCATCGCGGCCATGTCTCAGCTCCTTCTGTCCGGCGTGGCCGGGCCGACGTCAGGTGGGAGGCCCTTGTCATCGAGCAAATGTTAGAGGTATCGGGCGCCCTGGGGGCACGCGGAGCGGCTAAACGGCGCTCTCCCGGCGGAACCTGCTCGCCTTCCGGTAACGATGCCGCCCCCCGCGCCACTACCTCGTGACATGACCTGAACGGACGGACGGAGGAGCACGCGGTGGCAGACGAGGCCCCCGATGAACAGCGCTTCACCGCGATCTACGACGAGTGCCGCCAGCGCGTGTGGGCCTACGCCGCCGCCCGCGCCGGCGGCCAGGTCGCGGACGAGGTGGTGAGCGAGACCTTCGCCGTGGCGTGGCGGCGCCTCGCCGACGTCCCGGACCCGGCGCTGCCGTGGCTGCTCGGCGTCGCCCGGAACGTGCTGCGCGACGGGCACCGCGCGCGGGTGCGCCGCGAGTCGTTCGCGGCCGAACTCGGCCGGTGGGCGCCGCGCCAGACCGGCGACGTCGCCGAGGACGTGGCGGAGCGGCTCGCGGTGCTGCGCGCGATGGCGGCGCTGCCCGAGGGGGACAGGGAGATCCTGATCCTCATCGCCTGGCAGGGCCTGACCCCGCGCGAGGCCGCCCGGGTCGTCGGCTGCTCGCCGGCGGCGCTGCGGGTGCGCCTGCACCGCGCGCGCCGCCGCCTGGTCCGCGCGGCCGAGGACGAGCAGTCCGACGCCCGGACGGCACGCGCCCGACCGGACCCGCCCCACCCGCCCACCCGGGCCGACACGAGACCGGGGCCGGGTGGCGCGGCGGCGCAGGGAGGACGTTCGCAGATCGGGTTCATCAAGGAGGAGACGGCATGAAGGATGTGATGCGGGTGTTGCGGGATGCCAGGCCTGAGGAGATGGGCCCGGGGGCGCCGGTGGACGAGGGCGTGCGGCGGGACGAGCTGGCGCGGGCCATGGCGGCGCCGCGTTCGGAGGCCGGGAGCGCCGCGCCCGTGCGGCGGCGGGTGCGGCCGGCCTGGGGGCTGGGGCTGGCCGGGGTGGCCGCGGCGGGTGCGGTCGCCGCGGCGGCGGTCTTCGTCGCCCCCGGCGGGGACGGGACGGAGCCGGGCAGGCAGGGCGGAGGCGGCGAGCGGGTTCTCGACGCGCGGACCGTCCTGCTCGCGGCGGCCGAGAAGGCGGACGGGCAGACCGAGACGATGCGGGCCTTCTGGCACCAGGTGACGGTCTCGTCCTCCACGTACACGGTCGGGAAGGGCGGCGGCCGCTACGCCGTCACGGTCAGGAGCAGGGCGGAGAGCTGGACGCCGAGCAGGCCCGGCGGCAAGGCGTGGGCCGCGGGGCAGGAACTGGGGGCCAAGCCCGCGACGAAGGAGGACGAGGAAGCGTGGCGGCGTGCCGGGTCGCCCGGCACATTCAAGATCGAAATTCCCGTGGTGCCGGGCGGCAAGGGCCGCCTGAAGGGGTTCACGGTGAAGACGGCGCCCGGTCCGCGCAGTTTCAACGGCTCCGCGCTGGTCGACGGCGACAAGGTGTTCTGGCTGGGCCGGAACGTGACCATGAAGGATCTGCGGTCGCTGCCGTCCGACCCGAAGCGGCTCAAGGCCGAACTGCTGCGCTGGTACAAGGGCCACGACACCGAGTCGAACCGGCCGATGGCGTCGGACCGGTGGCTCTACACCGTGGCGCGCGGACTGGTGATGGACATGCCGGTGAAGCCGGGGGTGCGGGCGGCCGCGTTCCGGATGCTGGCGGGGCTCCCGGCAGTGCGGTCGCTCGGGAAGGTCACCGATTCGCAGGGGCGGACGGGGAACGCCATCGCGGTGGACGAGAAGACGCCGCAGGGCGTGATCCGGGAAGAAATGATCATTGATCTGGCGTCGGGCACCGCGCTGGCCAGCAGGAACGTCATGGTGGCGCCGGCGGCCGGGGCGAGCGTCCCGGTGGGGCGGACGATGAACTCCACCGCCCTGGTCGGCGCCGAATGGACCGATTCCAAGCCGCGCTGACGTCATTGCGGAAGGGACGGTGCCGGCGCGGTGCCGTCCCTTCCCGGCGTTAGTGGCCGGGTTGTGATCAGGCGCTTCTGGGAGTGCGGCGCGCGGTTTTCTGTGCGGCTTTGCGGCCCGCGGCGGCCGCCTTGGCGCGGTTCAGGCTTTCGCGGACCTTGGCGGCGCCGCGCGCCGCGGTCACGGTGTCCTTGGCGCGGCCGGCGTAAACGGCGAGCACCTCGGCGACGGGCGGAGGCTGCCATTCCTCCTTCGCCACGATCGGCAGGACGGGGACGGGTGCGGCGGCGGAGTTTCCGGACACGGGGTTTCCAGTCACGGGGACGAGCGCGAGATGCGATTGGCAGTGCGGGCACTGCACCCCCGGATGGGTGTCTCTGCTCATAACAAGAATCATTACGCGTGGGTCTGACAAAACAACCCCCCGCCTTTAGCGGGCTTCCGGGCGCCTATGTGCTACGGGCGCCCGGGTGGGCGGCGCGGACGCTCCCCATGCGGTTGTCGTGGCGCGTTCGGTCGTCGTGGCGGACCAATGACGCGCCGCAGCACAGCAGCGCGATGATGACGGCGAGCCAGGCCACGGCGCGTCCGGCCCGCAGCCCGTATCCGCAGGTGATCCACAGAAGGTGCAGGCCGGCGCGGCGCCACGGGTCGCGCTCGCCGTGCCGCCGCATCTCCAGCGCGCTGTAACGGAAGTCGCGGGCGAGGCGGTCGTGGTCGGAGTCGGCCGTGGCGCGTGCCAGCGCCAGGTACAGGGTGTGCAGCCGGTCGTCGTGGCCGGCGCCGTCGGCGAGGTCCTCGGCGAGGACGGCACGGTCGCGGCGGCGCAACGGCCGCGGCCTGCGCCGTCCGGGCGCGGTCGCGAACGCGCAGTCGCCCGTGATCCGCAGGGCGTCCGGGCGCCGCAGCCCGAGGAAGCCGCAGCCGCTGAGGTCGACGTCGGCGAGCAGCAGCCGGGTCGCGTCGGCGCGGCGCAGCGAGAGCAGCCGGACGCCGGACGGGCCGGTCCCGGCGGGCTCGGCGAGCCCCTGGATCGGGTGGGCCAGCGCCCGGACGGCGGCCGGGCCCCCGAACACCGCGTCCTCCAGGTCGAGTTCGGCGTGCCGGAGCCGGAAGTCGGCCTCCCCGTGGACGATCGCGCCGCGGGCGATGACCTGGCGCGCCGCCGCGTGCACCCGCAGCCCGCCGTGCACGGACGCGTCCGACAGCGCGATCCGGCCGCCCGCCGCCAGCGGGCCGAGCCAGGCGCCGTGCCGGAACCGCGCCCGCTCGAACCGGGCGTGCCGCGTCACCTGGACGCGTTTGAACGACACGTCGCCGCGGAAGCACGCCCCCTGCATCGCCGCGTCCCGCCCGAACCGCGCGCGGTCGAAGCAGGCCGCGCCCATGAACACGGCGCCGCGGAAGGCGGCGTCGGCGTGCCACCGCGTCGCGCCGAAGAGGGCGTCGCCGGTGAACACGGCCTCCTCGAAGGAGGCGTGCCGGTGGAACCGGGCCTCGTGGAAGGACACGTTGCGCCCGAAGCGCGCCCCCCGGAACGACACGTTGCCGAAGAACCGCGCGTCGTAGAACGACGCGCCGCCGAGGAAGCGGGCGCCGTCGAACGAACTGTCGCCCTCGACGCAGAAGCCGCGCAGTCCCGCGTCCGGGGGCAGCACCGCCCCGTCGAACCGGGTCCGGCCGAGGTGGGGCCGCCCGTCGGGCCCGGTGGCGGCGTCCAGCACCCCGTCCAGCAGCCACGGCGGGACGGTGACGCCGCGCAGGTCGAGATCGGCGCCGGGGCGCAGCGAGCCCATGAACCGCTCGAACTCGCGGGGGCGCAGGTGGGCGGGGCAGCCGCCCAGGTCGACCACGGCCCGGCCGGTGCAGCCGTCGACGGCGGTGCAGCGCGGCCAGAACACCGTGGGCGGCGAAGCCTCGTGAGGAGTCACGGTCTTCGTTCTACCCACGCGGGGGCGCGCAGTGAAGGTCTCCCGGTGGCCAGGTCGTTGCAACCACCCGGCCACGCCCGGCGGGGAGGGAAGGACGGAGTGATCTGCGTGAACCGCGGGAATGATCGACGTATCAGATACATCGATGGAACCCGCAAGTTCGACTTTCGTTAACCTAAGTCAGGGAAAATTCTGGCATGACCGTCAACCCAGGACATGTCCCCCCACAAACCGAGGCGCTGCCCGACGACCGCTTCCTCGACCGGGAGGAGAGCTGGCTGAGGTTCAACCAGCGCGTCCTGGAGCTCGCCGAGGATCCGGGCCTGCCGCTGCTCGAACGCGTCCGCTTCCTGTCCATCTTCTCCAGCAACCTGGACGAGTTCTTCATGGTCCGCGTCGCCGGGCTCGCCCGCCGGATGGCGACCGGCCTGGCCGTCCAGTCCGCGAGCGGCCGCCAGCCCCGCGAGGTGCTGGCGCGCACCGGCGCGGTCGCGCACGAGCTGATGCAGCGGCACGCGTCGTGCTTCCGCAAGGAGATCCTGCCCGCGCTCGAAGACGAGGGCATCGACCTCCTGCGCTGGGACGAGCTGGCCGAGACCGAGCAGGAGCGGCTGCGGCGGCTCTTCCGCGACCGGATCTACCCCGTGCTCACCCCGCTCGTCGTCGACTCCGCGCACCCGTTCCCCTACATCTCGGGCCTGTCGCTGAACCTCGCGGTGATCGTCCGCGACCCGGAGACCGACGCCACGATGTTCGCCCGGGTGAAGGTGCCGCCCCTGCTGCCGCGCTTCTTCGAGGCGTCCCCCGACCGGTTCACGCCGCTGGAGGACGTCATCGCCGCGCACCTCGGGCAGCTGTTCGTCGGGATGGAGGTCGTCGAGCACCACGCGTTCCGGGTCACCCGCAACCAGGACCTGGAGATCGACGACGACATCAGCGAGGGCCTGCTGCAGGCGCTCGAACGCGAGCTGCTGCGCCGCCGGTTCGGCCCCGTCGTCCGGCTGGAGGTCGAGGAGTCGATCTCCGAGGGGGTCCTGGACCTGCTCACCTCCGAGCTGGGGGTGGACGAGGGCCAGATCTACCGCGTCGTCGGGCCGCTGGACCTCGGCGGCCTCGCCGCCATCGCCGACCTGGACCGCCCGGAGCTGAGGTACCCCCCTTTCGTCCCGTCGAAGGAGGCGCTGCCCGAGGACGCGAGCATCTTCAGCGCGATCCGTGAGCGCGACGTCCTCGTCCACCACCCCTACGACTCGTTCACCACGACCGTGCAGCGGCTGATCGAGGACGCCGCGACCGACCCGCGCGTCCTGGCGATCAAGCAGACGCTGTACCGGACGAGCGGCGACTCCCCGATCGTGGACGCGCTGATGAGCGCCGCCGAGGCCGGCAAGCAGGTCGTGGTCGTCGTCGAGCTGAAGGCCCGGTTCGACGAGCGCGCCAACATCGCCTGGGCGCGCAAGCTGGAGACCGCCGGCTGCCACGTCGTCTACGGGTTCGTCGGGCTGAAGACGCACTGCAAGCTCGCGCTGATCGTCCGGCAGGAGTCCGAGGGCCAGCTGCGCCGCTACTGCCACATCGGCACCGGCAACTACCACCCGAAGACCGCCCGCCTGTACGAGGACTTCGGGCTGCTCACCGCCGACCCCGAGGTCGGCGAGGACGTCAGCGCCCTGTTCAACCACCTCACCGGCTACTCGCGGCAGAGCTCCTACCACCGGCTGCTCGTCGCGCCGAACAGCCTGCGCTCCGGGCTCGTCCAGCGGATCGAGCACGAGATCGACAACCGGCGGGCCGGGCACCCCGCCCGCGTCCGGATCAAGTGCAACGCCCTGGTGGACGAGGTGATCATCGACGCGCTCTACCGGGCGTCCCGGGCCGGGGTACCGGTGGACGTCTGGGTTCGCGGGATCTGCGCCCTGCGTCCCGGCGTGCCCGGCCTGTCCGACATGATCCGGGTGCGCAGCGTCCTCGGCCGGTTCCTGGAGCACTCCCGCGTGTTCGCGTTCGAGAACGGCGGCGAGCCGGAGGTGTGGCTCGGCAGCGCCGACCTGATGCACCGCAACCTGGACCGCCGCGTCGAGGCCCTCGTCACCGTCAACGACCGGCCCCAGCGCGACGACCTGCTCGCCCTGATGGACCGGGCCATGGAGGAGGACACCCACGCCTGGGCGCTGGACTCGGAGGGCACCTGGACGCGCAGCCGGGCCCGTCCCGGCGAGATCCTCCAGGACATCCAGACCCACCTGGTGAAGAGCCGCCGGTGGAGGACGATCGATGCCTGACGTCATCAGGGCCGCCGGGGCGCTGCTGTGGCGGGACGGCCCCGAGTTCGCGCTGATCCACCGCCCCCGCCACGACGACTGGTCGCTCCCCAAGGGCAAGGTCGACCCGGGCGAGCACGTGCTGCGCGCCGCCGTCCGCGAGATCGAGGAGGAGACCGGCGTCGTCCCCCGCCTCGGGCGGCGGCTGCCGACCGTCTCCTATCCGATCGGTACCCGGACCAAGCGGGTCGAGTACTGGGCCGCCCGCCCGGTCGCCGTGAGCGCGTTCACCCCCAACGAGGAGGTGGACGAGCTGGTGTGGCTGCCGGCGGAGGAGGCCGAGGCCCGGCTCAGCTACCGGCACGACGCCGACCTGCTCCGCGAGTTCCTGCGGGGGCCGCTCCACACCGCGCCGCTGGTGATCCTGCGGCACGCGCAGGCGGGGGAGAAGAGGGCGTGGCGGGAGGCCGACGAGCTGCGCCCGCTGGACGAGGCCGGCCGCGCCGAGGCGGCGGACCTCGCCGCGCTGCTGCTCTCCTACGGGCCCCTGCGGACTGTGAGTTCGGCGACCGCGCGCTGCCTGGAGACCGTCCTGCCCTACGCGCGGCGCGTCCGCGTGCCCGTAGAGACGGAAGCGGCGTTCACGGTCGGCGAGACCAACCCCGACCAGGCCGTGGAGCGGCTGCTGTCCATGGCGGGCACGCCCGCGCTGGTGAGCACGCACGGCGAGATCGTCTCCGAGCTCATCGCCGGCCTCTGCCGGAAGCTGGGCGAGAAGGTCCCGGACGACACGACCCTCGACAAGGCCGAGTTCTGGACCGTTCACCTGGCCGACGGCACGCTGGCCGCCCTGGAACGCCACACCCCCCGGACGGCGGAGTCCTAGGCACGCCCGCGTCGCTGAACCTGTGCGGCCCGGATCCGCGCGGCCTTTGGTCCGGCGCAGGCCCGGACCCGGGACTCACGCGGGTCTAGAACGACGGGCCCAGCGTCCGTGACCAGGTGGTCGTCAGGAGGTCGCGGGCCTTCTCCGCCTCCGCCTGCTCCCTGCCGTAGAGGACGCCGACCGCGAAGGCGTCCGCGGTCGTGCGGGCGCGGGCGGCGGCCCGTTCGAGGTGCTCCATCGCGATCACGGCGTCCTGGTGGGCGCCGAGGACCTCCTGGATGCGCTTGGTGTCCTTCACCACCCGCTTGGCCGCCGCGCCCAGCACGGGGACCGCCAGCTCGGCCGCGTACCGCGCGCGCTTGGCCGCCTTCCGCGTCTCGTGGCGTGCGAGGTCGGGGTCGGCGGAGGTCTTGATCGACGCGTAGTCCCCGGCCATCCGCTCCCAGGCCCGGGTGACGAGCGCGGGCAGCTCCTTGCGGGCCTTCCTGCCGGCCACGGCCGCCAGCGGCGGGTCGGCGACCAGCCCGTCGAGGCCGTCGAGCAGCGCGAAGTACCGCGCGTCCCGCAGCGCCGAGTTCAGGTGCCGGTACGCGGCCCGCTCGTGCCGCTCCAGGTCGTCCAGGAGGAAGCGCGGCGCCTCCGCGAACCGTATCCGGAGCACCTCCAGGTCGCGGACCTCTCCGAGGGTCTGCGCCACCCACCGCAGCTCGGGCCCGAGCGGCGCGGTCCGCTCCGCGTCCAGGACGGGCCGGTAGCTGCGCAGGACGCTCCTCGTCCGGCGCACGGCCACCCGCATGCGGTGGACGGCGTCGTCCTCGCCCAGCCGCGCCCCGGGGTCGAACCGCAGGATCGCCTCGACCTGCTCGGCGAGGTAGGCCAGCACGACCTCGCCGGTCGTGATCGCAGGGGCCTTTCCGTTGCTGGTCGCCGCCGTGATCCGCGACCGGGCCTCGGCCCGCTGCCGCGCGGCCTCCGACGGCGCGACGCCGTCCCCGAGCAGCCTCGCCAGTTTGGACGCCGACTTGGCCTTCTTCGCGCCGGACTTGCGCAGGCGCTTGCCCGCGGCCTTCAGCAGCTCCGGCGTGCCCGTGCCGAGCTCGACCTCGATCTCCCGCCACCGCTCGGGCTCGGCCTCGCGCCCGCGCCCGGTCACCAGGTCGTCGGCGACCTCCGCGAGGGCCTCGCCGTCCGCGCCGAGCAGGCGCACGACCGTCCGGCGGGTCTCCAGGGTCGCGACGGGTCGCAGCTCCGCCCCGCGGGTGTGCGCCGCGACCAGCGCGGACAGGCGCGCCGGGACGAGGAGGGGCCGCCCGAGGGGTGCCCGGAACTCGTGCTTCTCGTCCTGCCCGGCCGGCATCTTCAGGTGCCAGCCCGCGTCGGGCCCGCCCCGGCGCCGCCGCAGCGTGATCTTGTTGGCCGCCAGGCGCAGGTCCGCGGTGTCGAAATAGGTGGCGTGCAGCTCCCGGACCTCCGGCTCCCCGACCGACGCCACGCCGGTGAGCCCGTCCAGATCCGGCAGGACGAACCCGGCCGAGGCGTCGTACTTCTGCTCGATCTCCAGATGCCGCTCGGCCACGCGCTGCTCCTCAGGATGGGTGACAATCGGGAAACACACCCAGGTAGCCAGCATTCCACGCCAAGGTGAACACCAACAGAATCCTTCCCCGGCGGCTACGGAACCAGGACCGCGCGGCAGGCCGTGATGATCAGCTCGTCGACCTCCGGCGGCGGGGCCCGGCGGTCGAGCAGGTGGCGGTGGACGGCGCCGTAGGGGACGTCGACCGTGGCGAAGACCACGCGCTCGCGGTCGACGCCGCGGCGCCGGGCGAACGCGGTCAGCGCGTCCGCCGTCCGGGCGTTCAGGGCGTCGAGGGGGCCGGCCAGTTCGGCGGGCCAGGCGGTGGCGAGGTCTCGGCGGCGGTGCAGGAGCAGGACGGCCGCCTCGGCGGGGTGCCCGCGGCACCAGCGAGGCGTGTGCAGGGCGGCCGCCACGGCGTCGCCCGCGTCCAGGGCCGCCACGAAGCCCTCCTGGAAGCGGCGGACGCAGCGGGTCCACAGGGTGGCGAGCAGCAGGTCGCGCGACCCGAAGCGGTGGTACAGCGAGCCGGACGGGGCGCCGAGGCGCTCGGCGATGGCGGCGATCGTCGCGGCGGACGGCCCGCCCTCGGCCGTCACCGCCAGCGCCGCGTCGAGGATCCGGTCCTCGCCGAACTTGGCCGGTCTTCCCATGCGCGCCCTCCGATGATAGTAGTGAGGACATTCTAGAACATAGCCTCTAAAAAGGAGCGGCCATGACGGCGTCCGAGATCGTTCGGGGTTTCTACACCGCGACCCAGGCGGCCGACGGGGCGGCGATCCTCGCGCTCCTCCACCCGGAGTTCGAGGCGCACACGGCGCCCGGGCTGCCGTGCGGCGCGGGCGGCGCCTTCCGCGGCCCCGAGGAGACCCTCGTGCGGGTGTGGGGAGCGGTCTTCACCGAATTCGACACGGCCCCCTACGCCGAGACCTGGCATGAGACCGGTGACGGCCTTGTCGTGGTGACCGGGCGCTACCGGGGGACGGCCAGGGCGACCGGCCGTTCGTACGAGGCGGAGTTCGCGCATCTCTGGCGGGTCACGGAGGGCAGGATCTCCTGGCTGCACCAGTACACCGACACGGCCCGGTGGCGGGACGCCCTCGTCCCGTGACGCGGTCTCGCCTGGCGGGCTCAGGCGAGGTGGTACTTCATCCCCATGTGGGACGGGCGGAAGCCGATCTTCTGGTAGAAGCGGATCGCGTCGGGGCGCTGGCGGTCGGTGGTGAGCTGGACGACGCGGCAGCCGCGGGCGCGCGCCCGGTCGATGGCCCAGGTGATCATGACTTGGCCGAGCCCGGCGCCGCGCTGCTCGGCGGCCACGCGGACGCCCTCGATCTGGGCGCGCTCGCCGCCGGTGTAGGTGAGGCCGGGGATGAAGGTGAGCTGGAGCGTGCCGGCGACCGCGCCGGCGATCTCGGCCACGACCAGTGTGTTGTTGGGGTCCTTCTCGATCGCGGCGAACGCTCGGAAGTAGGCCTCCGGTATCTCCTCACCCGGTGTTTCGCGGGTGGATCCCAGGGGATCGTCGGCGAGAAGCCGGACGATCTCGGGCAGATCGTCGACCGTCGCCTCGCGGAAGGTCACTTCTTGATCACTCTGCACACCTCCAAGGTTATCGGGGCGCTAAGTTGCAGCGTTCGCTCATGTCTTGTAGTACTACGATGTGTAGTACTACGCTGAGTGGAGACCCCCCGGCTCGGACGGCGGTCTCATCGCCGCGCAGGGAGAAGGCAATGCACAACACAGGGTCAATGCACCACACCCAGTCAATGCACAACACCGAGAACGAGGAACACTGGACCGACCACGCCATCTGCCGCGGCGCGGATCCCGACCTGTTCTTCCCGATCGGCTACTCCGCGCCCGTGCTCCAGGCCCAGGAGGACGCGGCCAAGGAGATCTGTTCGCACTGCCCCGTGCGCGCCGACTGCCTCGCGTGGGCGCTGCGGGTGGGCGAGCCCGACGGCGTCTGGGGCGGGACGACCCCCGAGGAGCGGCGCTACCTGCGCCGGACGGCCGACGCCCCGGCGCGGCGGCCGCTGCCGGTGATCGTGGTGCGCGGCGACGCCTCCGAGTCGGAGCACGCGTCGGCCGCCTAGCGGGCCGCTCGGGCGGCACCCGGACGAAGGGGCCGCCCCGCAGGAAGGCCACCGGCACCTTTCGACCGTCCGGTGCGTTGGGGGAGTCAGGGACGCACAGACTTTACGGTGGCTGACATGAGCTTTACCCCCGACCGGCAACGTTCCGAGGGCCTGGCGAAGCACGGTGTCCGCGCCCTGGGGTCGGCGGTGCTGATCCTCACGGTGACCATCGTGATGTGGGTGCTGGAGGCGTTCGACTACACGACGAACGGCTGGCTCGACCGGTTCGGGATCCAGCCGCGCGACGTGAACGACCTGCCGGACATCTTCACGGCGCCGTTCATGCACGCCGGCTTCGGGCACCTGACGGCCAACACGGTCCCGTTCCTGATCCTCGGGTTCGCCGCGGCGGCGCGGGGCATCGCCAAGTTCCTCGCCGCCAGTCTGATCATCATCGTGGTCGGCGGGCTCGGGGTGTGGTTCCTCAGTCCCGCCAACACCCTCGGGTCCAGCATCCTGATCTTCGGGTTCTTCGGCTACCTGGTGGGACGCGGGATCTTCGAGCGGCGGCTGCCCGACATCGCCATCGCGGTCGCCGTCGTCGCCGTCTACGGGACGATGCTGCTCGGCGTCCTCCCGAGCGATCCCACCGTCTCCTGGCAGGGCCACCTCTTCGGCCTGCTCGGCGGCGTCCTCGCCTCGTGGTTCCTGCGCCGCGGCAAGATCGAGGCCCCCCGGGGAGCATCCGGCTGACGCCGGCCGCCCGCCGCGTGCAGGCGAAGCGGGAGCGGAGGCTCTCCGCGAGCAGGGCCCTGAGCGCCGCCCGATCGCCATCCCGGGTATGTCGCTAAAAATCCCTTTTGCGGAGAATGGATGTCAATCTGGTGACTCCATTGTTTTGTCGTTGCCATGGCTCTTCTTGATTTTCGCCGGGTATCGGTCACCCCGAGGCGGGCGAGCTCGCCCACCAGGGGGAACGAGCAGGGGGAGAAGGATGAGCGTGCGAAGAGCGATGGCCGTAGCGGCCGCCGGGGCGGCCGCGGGGGCGTTCGTCGTGATGGGGTCGGGGGCGGCGGAGGCGCGGGCGGATACGCAGCTCTGCGAATACTCCGTCACGGCCCGGGACGGACTCAACGTCCACGAGCTGCCGAGCGTGCACGCGAAGATCGTGGGCGTCCTGAAGTACCAGCAGAAGCCGTGGGCCGACTGCAAGAAGGAAGGGTTCACCGAGATTCGCGGCAACGTCCCGGTCCAGCTCCGGCACGGGTTCATCGACGTCAAGTACCTGCACAGGATCCGCGTCATCCCCACCGGCGGCGTGGAGACGGGCGCCGGCGGCACGTCCACTGGCACGTTCGCCGGCATGGACTCCGCGCTCGCCGCGGCGGGGCTGGCCACCGTCCTCGCCGGCGGCGGGATGGCGCTCGCGGCACGGCGACGGGCGACCGGTCCCGCCTGATCGGCGCGGCGGCGACGGGGCGGTACGGCCTCGGCCCCGTCGGTCCTGACGCGTGAGGGGCGGCCGCGTCGCCGTGGCGCGGCGACGCGGCCGTCAGCTCCGCGAAGGGTTCGGCCTGACGGTGACGTCCGAGACGACCGCGTCCCGGGGCGTCTCCAGCGCGGCGACCAGCACGCGCGCGACGGTGGCGGGAGCCGCGAAGTCGTCCTCGGCGTAGGGGTGGCCCTCCTGGGCGCGCACGCTGCGCTGCATCTCCGTGGCCGTCCGCCCCGGGTAGACGGTCGTGACGCGCAGGGACGGCTCCTCCGCGCGCAGCGAGTCGGCCAGCGCGCGCAGGCCGAACTTGCTCGCCGCGTACGCCGACCATTCGGGGTTGGCGCGCAGCCCGGCGGTGGAGTTGACGAACACCACGTGCCCCTCGGCGGCGCGCAGCGCGGGCAGCAGCAGCCTCGTCAGCTCCGCCGCCGACACCAGGTTGACCGACAGGTGCTCCAGCCATTCGTCGGCCTCGGTGCCGGCGACCGTCCCCAGATGCACCATCCCCGCCGCGTGGACGACGCCGTCCAGCCGGGCGGGGATCCCGGCCGCCGCGAGCCGCGCCTCGATGCGCCGCGGCTCGGTCAGGTCGAGTGCGATCGTGCCGATGGACGCCGCGCGCGGCGGCGAGGCGACCGCTCCCCGGTTGATGACCTGCGTGGCCGCGTGCGCGCCTCCGCGCAGCGTCGCGGCGAGTTTGTCCAGGCGCTCGGCGGAGCGGCCGGTGAGAAGGAGGTCGTGCCCGCGCTCGCGCAGCAGCTCCGCCACCGCCGTGCCGATGCCGCCCGTCGCGCCCGTGATCAGATACGTGCCCATGGCGTCCCATTCTCGTGGATTCCTACCCCGGATGGACGCCCGGGGCGGTGCCCTGGTTCGGTTCCGCCCCGGGACGGTCCGCGGCTCAGTTCGGGCGCAGCACCCGCGTCGCCCCGGCGATCAGCGCCGTCACCAGCACCCACCCCGTCGCGACCAGCGCGTACGCCACCCAGCGGGACCAGTTCACCGCGTCGTAGGACAGCTGCTGCCCGAACGTGTCGAGCGGGATCAGCAGGTCCAGGGTGTAGATCAGAGCGTGGAAGGAGGGCAGCTCGTCCGGCGGCTTGACCGCGCGGGGATGCTCGATCGAGAACACCGTCGTCCCGACGGCCAGCAGTGCGGCGAACCACGCGAACGCCAGCCAGGGCCGGTAGCCGAACCCCACCGTCCAGTCGAGCACGTGGTTCCACGCCCCGGGGACCGGATGCAGCCCGCGGCGGCGCGCCCGCAGCTTGGCGAGCTGGACCTTCCGGGCCAGATCGTCGTGGCCGATGCTGTGGTACCAGCTGGCGAGCTGCTCGTACGGCTGGAGGTGGAACTCCGCGTCCCGCGACACCCAGCTGAGCCGGTCCTTGAACTCGGCGCCGCGCAGCGTCTGGTACGTCATGCCGTTCAGGTACAGCTCGTCCGGCCAGATGTCCGGATGGTCCATGACCAGGTCGATCCTGGAGTACGACAGCGACACCCGGCCCTTGATCCGTTCCGCCGGCCACAGCAGCAGCTCGTCGGCCTGCATGTGGCTGGCGTGCAGCGCCATCCGGGCCGGGTCGGAGGAGTCCAGGCGGCTGCGGGAGAACGACAGGACGCCGTTGATGCGGGCGCTGCGCAGGCGGATGGTGCCGAGCGTGCTGAACCCGTGGCTCAGCTCGGCGGTGTCCTCGACGACCATGTTCTGCGCGTCCAGGGCGATGCGGCCCGGGTTGGTGAGCGTCGTGCGCTCCATGAACAGCCCGCCGTTCATCCGCGCGCCCACGAACCGCATCCCGCCGGTGATCTCGGCGTCCCTGATGAACGCCCCGGCGTCCACGACGAGGGCGCCGCCGGAGACCGCCCACTTCTCCGGCGCGGACGCGGTGACCCGCGTCCCGTTCATCCGCAGGCCGCCGAGGATCTGCGCCCGCGGCAGCCGGACCTCCCCCTCGATCTCGGAGCCGGACAGGCTGAGGAAGCCGTCCGCGCGCAGGCCGCCGCCGTCGAAGCCGGGCATCCGGCAGTCGGAGAACCGGAGCTGGCGCGTCTCGGCGTTGGCGAACACCGGCTCCTCGACGAGCCGGCAGTCCTCCAGCAGCAGCTCGGCCTCGACGCGGCCGCCCGCGACGTCCAGCCGCCCGGTGACGTAGGCGCCGCGGAGCCGGACGGCCGCGACCGCGCCGGGACGGGGCTCGCACTCGCCGAGCAGCAGCCGGGTGATGATCTCGGCGCGGACGATGCGGTCGGGCAGGGGGCCGGCGGGGCGGTCGTCGCCGAGGACGACGGCCGAGCCGTTGGGGAACGCCGTCCACAGGCGCCGTTCCGCGTCGCTCAGTCCGGGGGGCAGGGGCACGGGACCTCTTTCTACGCGGAGATCCCCTTCGCGATCAACATCGCGAAGGGGATCTCCGATGAGCGGCCGGACGGCTGGACGGCGATCAGAAGAAGCCCCGCCGGCGCCCGGCGTCCCGCAGGAAGCCGTCGAGCTGCTGCTCCCAGTTGGTGTGCTCGACGGTCGCGTAGTCGACCGTGAACCGGCTGAACGCGTCATGTCCCTCGGTGAACACCCCGCCGCGCTTGTCGAGCTCCAGCACGACCTCCATCGACTGCGGGTAGGACACGAACGTCACTTCGAGCTGCTTGATGCCGCGCGCGTACTGCCCCGGCGGATAGAACTCGATCTCCTGGTAGAAGGGCAGCTCCTGGTGGACGCCCCAGATGCGGCCCTTCTCGCAGTCGGCGTTGCGGAACTGGAAGCCGAGGTTGGAGAACGCCACGAGGAGGCGCTCCTGCGCGGGCAGCGGGTGGACGGCGATCGGGTCGAGGTCGCCCGGGTCGACCGCGCCCGCCACCTCAAGCTCCGTCGCGATCCCGACCGTCGTGCCGTGCAGCTGCCGCCCGTACATGTGGGTGAGCGGCGCCTCCCACGGGATCGGGAACTGGAACGGGATGCTGTGCCGCGCGCCCTCCTGCAGGCTGAACCCGCCCGCGACCGGCAACTTGGCGTACTCCAGGTTGGAGCTGTACTCGTTGTCGCCCGACTCGACCTCGACCTTGGTGCGCAGGGCGAGATTCACCGACGTGATGTCGGAGTTGAACTGGCCTCCGATGATGGCGATCTCGCCGGTGACGACGCCGCCGGGCGTCGTGTTCGGGTCGTGCAGAACCGTCTCGATCGAGGGGCCGCCGATGCCCATCGCCTGACGCAGCTTCTTGAAGACCAAGGTCCGTCCTCCCGTGTTCGAGCGACTCCCCGCGCTCTCGTCCCATAGACGCTGTTACGGGAGATTACGTTCCGGGAACCTGGCCTACCTGCGATGGCGGTGGCCGTTCCTGGCCGTTCGTGCTGCTCTTCCGTCCTGCCGGTCAGTGGCCGCCTCCGGCGAGGTTCAGCCCGACGACCCCGAGGACGATGAGGGCGAGCGCGACGATGCGGGTCGCGGAGACCTCGTCGCCCATGACGAGCATGCCGAGGGTCGCCGTCCCGACGGCCCCAATGCCGACCCAGACGGCGTAGGCGGTGCCGACCTCCAGGTGCTTGAGGGCGACGGTGAGCAGGCCGAAGGACGCTACGGCGAACACGAGGAATCCCGCCGACTCCAACGGCTGGGTGAAGCCCTTGCTGGCCTTCAGGCACAGGGCCATAGCGACCTCGAAGAGGCCGGCGACGATGACGAGGATCCAGGCCATGGTGGCGCTCCCGGAGAACGAGACGAGTACTGTCACGCGCCGTCTTCGCGTTCCGGGTACGGCGCACCTCGTCCGGGAGAAGCCCCGTTCTGAGCGTGGCCCTCACCTCCCCCAACGGCCCGGGAACGGGCGATGTTCCCCGCGCCGGAAATGGTGCGGCCCCGCACGCATCGCCGATGAGCGCTTGCCCCGGCCGCCTGTTGCGGGTCCGTGGGCTTGCCGGACGGCTCTCCATGAGCCTCCTCATCCTCTGGGGCCCGCGCAGGTGAGGCCTGCGCGGACGATCGGATGCGGAGCTCCGCCGCGGTAGCCGCGGTGACGCACTCACAACGGAGAGACCCGTGGCAAACGAAAGCGCCCAGAACCCCGAGGCTCACGAGGCCGGGCAGAACATGGACGCCGCGCAGACCGACCTGTACCAGGCCGGTCAGGCGTACCTGAAGGACCCGACCCCGGAGAACAAGACGGCCATGGACGAGGCGCACGACAAGGCGACCGAGACCACGGCCGAGGCTCGCCGCCTCACCGGCGGAAGCCAGTGACACCCGGGCGGTAGCGAGCCGGCTCCCGCCTCACCCGTCCCCGCGCCGCTCGGCGCGGGGACACCTTTTTCAGGAGCGGCCCAGGGCTCGGTACTCCCAGCCCGCCGCGCGCCAGCGGGCGGCGTCGAGCGCGTGGCGCCCGTCCACGACCCGTTTGTGCCGGACCACCCCGGCCAGCGCCTCCGGCTCGACCTCCCGGAAGTCCGACCACTCGGTCAGCAGGACGACGACGTCGGCCTCCCGCGCCACGTCGAACGCGCTCTCGCCGTAGGTCAGCTCGGGGAACGCACTGCGGGCGTTGTCGAGGGCCACCGGATCGTAGACGCGCACGTCCCCGCCGAGACCGTGGATGGTGCGCGCCACGTCCAGCGCGGGCGCGTCCCGGATGTCGTCGGAGTTGGGCTTGAACGCGGCGCCCCACGCGGCGACGCGCTTGCCGGCGAGGTCGCCGCCGAGCAGATCCCGGACGAGGTCGACGGTGCGGGCCCGGCGACGCCGGTTGATGTCGTCCACCTCGCGCAGGAACGACACGGCCTGGCCGACGCCGATCTCCTCCGCGCGGTGCGCGAACGCCCGGATGTCCTTGGGCAGGCAGCCCCCGCCGAACCCCAGGCCCGGCCGCAGGAACTTGCCGCCGATGCGGTCGTCCAGCGCCAGCGAGTCGGCGAGGTCCTTGACGTCGGCGCCGACCGCCTCGCAGACCTCGGCCATCGCGTTGATGTAGGAGATCTTCGTGGCGAGGAAGGAGTTCGCCGCGACCTTGACCAGCTCGGCGGTCGCGAGGTCCGTGCGGATCACGGGGGTGCCGAGGTCGAGGACGGGCCTGAACGCCGCCCGCAGCCGCTCGTGCGCCCAGTCGGACGTGACGCCGAACACCAGCCGGTCGGGGCGCAGCGTGTCGTCCACGGCGAAGCCCTCGCGGAGGAACTCGGGGTTCCAGGCCAGCTCGACGTCGGTCCCCGCGGGCGCCAGCTCCTGCACGAGGCCGGTGAGGCGCGCGGCCGTCCCGACCGGCACGGTGGACTTGCCGACGACCAGCGACCTGCGGCGCAGATGCGGCGCCAGGGAGCGGACGGCCGCGTCGACGTAGGTCAGGTCGGCGGCGTCCGAACCGGCCTGCTGGGGCGTCCCCACGCACACGAAGTGGACGTCCCCGAACTCTCCGGCCTCCGCGAAGGAGGTGGTGAACCGGAGCCGGCCCGAGTCGAGCGCCTTGGTGAGCAGCTCCGGCAGCCCGGGTTCGAAGATCGGGACCTCGCCCGACGCCAGCCGCTCGATCTTGCGCCGGTCGACGTCCACGCCGAGGACCTCGTACCCCAGCACGGCCATGCAGATCGCGTGCGTGGCACCGAGGTAGCCGGTCCCGATGACGGTCAGCCTCGGGGCGGCCTCCTCCTCCTGCCTCATTGCGCACCTCCTCGTGCACCGCGGTGAATTCGCGCCCGCCTGATCTTGCCACCCCTCGCGCGCGGGGCGTAGGAGGGTGCGGCTCAGGGGCTCTTCGTGACGTGGGTCACGCGGAGTTGCCGGACGTGGTATCGATGTGGCCTGCCTCCCCGGAAACCGCACGATTGGGGTGGTTGTCAGTGGTTACCAGCGGGTAGCATGATGTTGAGTTACTGACCAGTACGTAGCGGGGCCTCCGGTCACCGCCGGAACCAGACGGAGTCTCGAATGGGGCACTACAAGAGCAACCTCCGGGACCTGGAGTTCAACCTCTTCGAGGTGTTCAGGCGCCAGGACCTCCTCGGCAGCGGCCCGTACGCCGAACTGGACGAGGACACCGTGCGCAGCATCCTCGACGAGGTGAACCGGCTGGCCGAGGGCCCGCTCGCCGCCTCCTTCGAGGACGCGGACCGCAACCCGCCGGCGTTCGACCCCGCCACGGGCACGGTCACGATGCCCGAGGGTTTCAAGAAGTCGTTCAAGGCGTGGATGGACTCCGAGTGGTACCGCCTCGACCTCGCCCCCGAGTTCGGCGGCAGCGGCGCCCCGCGCTCGCTGACCTGGGCCGTGGCGGAGCAGGTGCTGGGCGCCAACCCGGCCGTCTACATGTTCGCCTCCGGCCCCGGTTTCGCGCAGATCCTCTGGCACATCGGCACGCCCGAGCAGAAGAAGTTCGCCGAGCTGGCCCTGGAGCGGCAGTGGGGCGCCACGATGGTGCTGACCGAGCCGGACGCCGGCTCCGACGTCGGCGCCGGGCGCGCCAAGGCCGTCCAGCAGCCGGACGGCACCTGGCACATCGAGGGCGTCAAGCGCTTCATCACCTCGGCCGAGCACGACATGTCCGAGAACATCTTCCACCTGGTGCTGGCCCGCCCCGAGGGCGCCGGCCCGGGCACCAAGGGCCTGTCGATGTTCCTCGTCCCGAAGTACCTGGTGGACGTGGAGACCGGTGAGCTCGGCGAGCGCAACGGCGCCTACGTGACCAACGTCGAGAAGAAGATGGGCCTCAAGGTCTCCACGACCTGCGAGCTCACCCTCGGCGAGAAGCACCCGGCGATCGGCTACCTGGTCGGCGACGTCCACCAGGGCATCCGGCAGATGTTCCTCGTCATCGAGTACGCGCGGATGATGGTCGGCACCAAGGCCATCGCCACCCTGTCGACCGGTTACCTCAACGCGCTGGAGTACGCGAAGGAGCGCGTCCAGGGTGCGGACATGACGCAGATGACGGACAAGTCCGCTCCGCGGGTGACGATCACCCACCACCCGGACGTCCGGCGCAGCCTCATGACGCAGAAGGCCTACGCCGAGGGCATGCGCGCGCTCGTGCTGCTCACCGCGTCCTACCAGGACGCCGTGCAGCTCGCCGAGTTCGAGGGCCGCAAGGACGAGACCGCCGAGAAGGTGAACGACCTCCTGCTGCCGATCGTGAAGGGCTTCGGCTCCGAGCGGGCGTACGCGCTGCTCGGCGCGGAGTCGCTGCAGACGCTCGGCGGGTCCGGGTTCCTGCAGGAGTACCCGATCGAGCAGTACATCCGCGACTCCAAGATCGACACCCTGTACGAGGGCACCACCGCGATCCAGGGCCAGGACCTGTTCTTCCGCAAGATCCTGCGGGATAGCGGCGAGGCGCTCAAGGTGCTCGTCGGGGAGATCCGGGAGTTCGCCGGCTCCGAGGCCGGCAACGGCCGGCTCAAGAACGAGCGCGCGCTCCTCGGCCGCGCCCTCGACGACGTGCAGGGCATCATCGACCCGATGGTCGGCTGGGCGCTCGGCTCGATGGAGAACCCGAAGGAGCTCTACAAGATCGGGCTCAACTCCTCGCGCCTGCTGCTCGCCCTCGGCGACCTGATCGTCGGCTGGCTGCTGTGCCGCCAGGCCGAGGTGGCGCTGAACGCGCTCGGCGGCGACGTGTCCGACTCCGACCAGGCGTTCTACACCGGCAAGGTCGCGGCCGCGCAGTTCTTCTGCCAGACCGTCCTGCCCCGCCTGGCCGCCGACCGCGCCATCACCGAGTCCACCACCCTGGACGTGATGGACCTCCCCGAAGACTTCTTCTAGCCCTCGCCACTGTGGCCCTGCCCGCCCGGGCAGGGCCACAGTGCTGCCTGGACGCCGCCGCTGAAATATTTTCGGACACGACCCGTGGAGGATGTCGAGAACGTGGTGCCGGCTCCGTCCCAGGGTCACCAGCGGCCACGACCGGCCGCGTGACGAAGGAGATCCGGCACCATGCGAAAGCTCATAGTCCAGCAGTGGGTCACCGTCGACAACATCGCCGCGGAGGAGGACGGCGGGCTCAGCTACGTGGCGGTGGAGCCCTTCTCCGACAAGTCCGATCCCGCGTTCAAGGCCGCCGTGATGGGGTTCATCGACTCGGTCGACACGATGATCCTCGGTGCGAACACCTACGCGCAGACCAAGGACTACTGGCCGAACGCCTCCGAGCAGGGCGAGTACGGCGAGAAGCTCAACAACCTCGCCAAGTTCGTCGCCTCCTCGAAGCTGGATGACGCCCCCTGGGGCGGCTTCCCCGCCGCGACCGTGACGCGCGACCCGGCCGCCACCGTCCGGGAACTCAAGGAGCAGAGCGGCAAGGACATCTGGCTGTGGGGGAGCTTGAGCCTCATGCGCTCCCTGCTGGCCGCCGGCGTCGTCGACGAAGTCCGGATGATGGTCTGCCCGGCATCACGGGGCAGGGGAACGCGCCTTTTCGAGGATCGCCAAGACCTGAACCTGATCGAGGCCGCCCCCTTCGACAACGGCATCCTGCTCCTGCGCTACGAGATCAAGGAATAGGCCCATGCGGCCGGTGTCCGAGCCAGGACACCGGCCGCCGTGCCGGTCTGGCGGCCGTTCTCACGGCTTTGGACAAGCCGTCACGCGAATGCCGTGTCCGTCATGCGTCGAGCCGCGTTCAGGAATTCCTCAAGCTGGTCAGGGGTAAGGTCCAAATCGCCGACCATACCTGACAGAAGTATGATCCTCGTGCCATTGGCGGCGTCAGCGCTGATACCGTTCTGGGCTTCTACGGGCAACTTCTCGACCGCGATCTTGATGAGTGTCTCGGCCGTCTGGGCGTCCAGGTCATCGGGGTCGCCGAGTCGGAGCCGCACCGATGTGACGAACTCGATGATCTCGGCGTCGTCCACAGGTGATCCATCGCGGACGAAGCGCCGCAGCGCCGCCTCGAAGAAGGCGGCGGTCGCCAGTGACAGGTACTGGTTGGCCGTGGCGATGTCCATCTGGGAGAGCAGTCGCCGGTGCTCGTCGATTCGTCCGGTGAGTTGAGCTCGCAGGGTGGCTATCTGGTGGTCGGTCACCGGCATCGTCTCGCCTCTTCATTTCGCTGGGTGGATCGCCTGCTGCTCGACCGGGTATGCGACAGTCGCTGCCGCGACCACTCCCCACTTGGCACTGGAAGCGTCGACTGAACCGGTATCCGGGTGAAAAAACTGCCTTATTCTAGCGAGTTCCGGTTGCCCGGGTGTGCCGAGACTCCCGCCGTTCGGACCCGAGATCGTCCCGAACCTCTGCAACCGACTCGGGCTCCTCGGCGGTGCCGTGTACCGGCTGGACGAGCGGCTCCCCCGACTCGGCTTCTGTGCGAGATGGCGCGGGATGGTGGGCCTTGCGGGGGTTATGGCGGGGGGTGTCGCGGTTGACTACTGTTGCCCGGGTCCCTCGCCCGTCTCCTCTCGACCGGATGAACGATGCGTGCGCTGCCCCTCGCCGTCTCTGTTGCTGGACTGCTGGTCGTCGCCGGATGTGCCGATGCCGACCGGGCTGAGAAGGTCGCTCCTCCGACGGTCCGTGCGGGTGGGGCCCGTCCCACCGTGGAGCCTCCGGGAGCGTTCGCCAAGGAGGGGTGGTTCGGCGGTGCGGACGGGCTGCATGCGCGCGTGGCCATCAGGGGCGTCGAGCGGCAGGCCGCCAAGTCGGTGCTGCGCTACAGCGTGACGTCGCTGGACTCGTCGGTGAAGTCGGTGCCGTTCGAGGTCGCGCTGCTGGACACGGCCGGGCGCCGGCTCTACAAGCCGACGGGCACCACCAGCGGCTCCGGCTTCGCGCCCGGCACGACCCGGGAGATGACGGCCGACTACCCGCTGATTCCGGCGACCGTTCAGAAGGTCACCGCGATCACACCCGGCACGGGCGGAGAGTTCACCGGGATCCCGGTGGTCGCCGCGTCTGGCACGCCGTCCGCGACGGCGACACCGTCCCTCTCGTCCGCGCCGCCTGGCGGGTCGGTCCCGTCGTCCCCCTCGGCGTCGTCTACCCCTTCGGTCGGGGCCGAGCCGGAGGTCGGAGCCGAGCCGTTCCTGGCGGGTGCCCCGTCCCCGATCACGACCTCCCCGTCGGGTTCGCCCTCGACGACCGTGCCGGGTGGGAACCCCGTCGACCTGTACGACATCGTCGAGGGGGAGAAGCGGACCGTCTCGTCCGGCGGATCGAGCGTTACGGTCAGCCTGCGCAGCGACGGCCTGTTCGAAAGTAATTCGGGCAAACTGTCGAGCCAGGGAAAGGCCGTCCTCGACGAGGTCGCTCAGCAGATCAAGACGAAGGCGGCGGGTGCGCTGACGTTCGAGGGACATGCCGGCGACGCGAAACTGTCCGGGGAGCGGGCCCAGGCCGTCCTGAGCGAGGTGAAGACCAAGCTCGGCGCCGGATTCACCTACACGGCCAACGGCAAGCAGGACGGTGACGGTGTCGACATCACCTACCAGCTCAAGTCGACCGCGCCGGGCTCCGGCCGGCCGGCCTCTTTCCGGGCGCAGGACGGTCAGAAGGTCGCGTCACGCACGGCTCCCTTTGGCGCCGCCAAGAGGCGCCTTGAGGTCAAGCCCTTCTACCGGGACGGTGCCTACATCGTCGCCGTGTTCGACATCGTGAACGAGGGCCCCGGGACCACGCCGCCGGACGCGTCCTATCCGAACCCGAGCTACCCGGGCGGCGTGTTCGGGGCGTTCTCGATCCAGGTGCCGGGCCAGAAGGACGTCTACCGCGCCGTTCGTGTCGGCCCTCCCACGCCAGGCCGTCCGACCAACTACGTCGACGCTGGACGGGCAGTGTTCCGTACCGCGGTCAGCGAGCCCGTTCGAGGCTTCGTCTACCTTCCCGCCCCGCCCGGCGACGTCACGTACGTGACCTTTGACGCCGGACCGTTCGGCAAGGTCGAGAAGGTTCCCGTCTCCTGAGCGTGGGGGCCGGCTCTGGGCCGGCCCCCACGGAACCGTCAGCGGCTCCAGGCGAGCATGCGGATCGGGTCTTCCAGCATGTCCCCGACGTCGCGCAGGACGCGGGAGCCCAGCTCGCCGTCCACGATGCGGTGGTCGAACGAGAGCGCCAGGGTGGTCACCTTGCGGATCGCGAGCTCGCCCTCGTGGACCCACGGCATGTCCCGGATCTGGCCGAACGCCAGGATCGCGGCCTCGCCCGGGGTGAGGATCGGGGTCCCGGAGTCCACCCCGAACACGCCGACGTTCGTGATCGTGATCGTTCCGTCGGACAGGTCGGCGGGGGACGCCTTGCCCGCGCGGGCCTTCGCCGCCAGCTCGTTCAGAGCGCGAGCGAGGCCCGGCAGGTCGAGCTCGTGCGCGTCCTTGACCTTGGGGACGATGAGGCCGCGGTCGGTGGCCGCCGCGATCCCCAGGTTCACGTAGCGCTTGACGACGATCTCTGCGCCGTCCGGGCCGTCCGCCCACGTGGAGTTCACCATCGGGTTGCGCGCTACCGCGGTGAGCAGCGCGCGCGCCACCAGCAGCAGCGGCGACACCTTCACGTCCGCGAACTCGGGCAGCTCACGGAGCCGCTTGACGGTCTCCATCGCCGGTGTCACGTCCACCTGGAGGAACTCGGTGACGTGCGGTGCGGTGAACGCCGACCCGGACATCGCCGCCGCGGTCGCCTTGCGGACGCCCTTGACGGGGATCCGCTCCTCGCGCGGGCCCGCCTGGACCGCCGCGGCGGGAGCCGTGTGAGCGTGCGACGGGGCCCCGGACTGCGCGGCGAGGACGTCCTCGCGCGTGATCGATCCCTGCGGACCCGACCCCGTGATGGACGCCAGGTCCACCCCGAGATCCCTGGCCATCTTGCGGACGGGCGGCTTGGCCAGCGGCAGCCCGTTCCCGGCAGGGCTCGGGCGGGCCGCGGGCGCCTGCGGGACGGGCGCGGGTGCGGGCACGGCCGGAGCCGCGGGCGCCGCGCCGTTGGCCGGCCTGCGGGGACGGCGCCTGGTCGTCCCCTCCTTCACGCCGTAGCCGACCAGGACGGGCGTGCGCTTCGGCGGCTCCTGCGGCGACACCATGCCCGGCTCGTTGACGGTCGGGACGCCCTCCTCGCGGAGCGCGGCCGCCTGCGCCGGGGGCTCGGACACCGGTGTCGCCACGCCGCCCTCGCCGCCGGCGTCCACCGCGATGATCGGGACCCCGACGTCCACGGTCTGCCCCTCGGTGACCATCAGTTCGGTCACCACGCCCTCGAACGGGCAGGGCAGCTCCACGATCGCCTTCGCCGTCTCGATCTCGACGATGGTCTGGTTCACCTCGACGGTGTCGCCGGGCTGGACGTGCCACTTGACGATCTCGGCCTCCGTCAGGCCCTCGCCCACATCCGGCAGTTTGAACAGTTTGGGCTGGCTCACCGGCGTCACCACGCGAAGGTCCGGTCGACCGCGTCCAGGATGCGGTCGAGGTCGGGCAGGTAATGGTCCTCGATGCGGGACGGCGGGTACGGGGTGGAGAACCCACCGACGCGTAGCACCGGCGACTCCAGCCGGTAGAAGCACTTCTCGGTGATCCGGGCGGCCAGCTCGGCGCCGTACCCGTTGAAGACCGGGGCCTCGTGGACGACGACGCAGCGTCCCGTCCGGTTCACCGAGTCGGTCACCGTGCCGATGTCGAGCGGGTTCAGCGAGCGCAGGTCGATGACCTCCAGCTCCCGCCCCTCCTCGGCGGCGGCCCCGGCGGCCTCCAGGCACGTCTTCACCGCCGGCCCGTAGGCCAGCAGCGTCGCGTGCTCGCCCGGCCGCACGACCGCGGCCCGGTGCAGCGGTGTCCAGCCGGTCGCGTCCGAGTCGGTGTCGACCTCCGCCTTGTCCCAGTAGCGGCGCTTGGGCTCGAAGAAGATCACCGGGTCGGGGGAGGCGATCGACTGCTGGATCATCGAGTAGGCGTCCAGCGGGTTCGAGCACGCCACCACGCGCAGGCCGGCGGTGTGCGTGAAGTACGCCTCGGGCGACTCGGAGTGGTGCTCCACCGCGCCGATGCCGCCGCCGCACGGGATCCGGACGACGACCGGCAGCTCCAGCGCGCCGAGCGAGCGCATCCGCATCTTCGCCAGCTGCGTGATGATCTGGTCGGCGGCGGGGAACACGAACCCGTCGAACTGGATCTCCACCACGGGACGGTAGCCGCGCAGCGCCAGCCCGATCGCCGTCCCGACGATGCCGGACTCCGCCAGCGGGGTGTCGATGACCCGCTCCTCGCCGAAGTCCTTCTGGAGGCCGTCGGTGATGCGGAAGACGCCGCCGAGCTTGCCGACGTCCTCGCCCATCACCAGGACCTTCGGATCGTCCTCCATGGCCTTGCGCAGGCCCTCGTTGAGGGCCTTGCCGAGGGTCAGGGTGCTCACTTCGCCTCCTCCTCGAACGACGCCAGGTAGGCGGCGAACTGCTCCTGCTCCTCGGTCATCAGCGGGTGCTCGTCCCCGTACACGTGGTCGAACATCGACAGCGGCTCCGGGTCGGGCAGCGCCAGGCACGCCTCACGCAGCTCCCTGGTGATCTGCTTGGCCTCGTCCTCCACCTTCTGGAAGAACCCGGCGTCCGCCAGGTCGCCGCGCACCAGATACGCCTTGACGCGCTCGATCGGGTCCTTGAGCTTCCACGCCTCCTCCTCGGCCTTGAGCCGGTAGCGCGTGGGGTCGTCGGTCGTGGTGTGGGCGCCCATCCGGTACGTGTACGCCTCCACGAGAGTGGGGCCCTGACCCGTCCTGGCGTTCTCCAGGGCCTTCCTGGTGACGGCCAGGCAAGCGAACACGTCGTTGCCGTCCACGCGGATGCCCGGGAAACCGAAACCCTGCGCACGCTTGTAGAGGGGGATCCTGGACTGCCGTTCGAGGGGCTCGGAGATGGCCCACTGGTTGTTCTGGCAGAAGAACACGATCGGCGCGTTGAAGACCGAGGCGAACACGAAGGATTCGTTCACGTCGCCCTGGGACGTCGCCCCGTCCCCGAAGTAGGCGATCGTGGCGCCCGCCGACGGGGTCCCGAGCACTCCGTCCCGCTGGATGCCCATCGCGTACCCGGTCGCGTGCAGCGTCTGGCTGCCGATCACGACGGTGTACAGGTGGAAGCCGTGCTCCTTCGGGTCCCACCCGCCGTGGTTGATGCCCCGGAACATGCCGAGCAGCTTCAGCGGCTCCACGTCCCGGCACCAGGCGACGCCGTGCTCGCGGTACGTCGGGAAGACCATGTCGTTGGCGGACGCCGCCCGCCCGGAGCCGATCTGCGCCGCCTCCTGCCCGAGCAGCGACGCCCAGAGGCCGAGCTCGCCCTGCCGGGTGAGCGCCACGGCCTCCTGGTCGATCCGCCGCACGATCACCAGGTCGCGGTAGAGGCCGCGCACGTCCTCGGCGCCGAGGTCCAGGGGGTAGTCCGGATGCTCGACCCGCTCGCCCTCGGGGGTGAGCAGCTGGACGAGTTCGGGCTCGGCGACCTTCGGGGTGTCGGGCGCGCCGCGCACGGAGTCGATCGTCATCGATGACACTCCTCGTTCGGGGCCGTCACGCGGGGTCGCCGCGTAGCCGGCCGATGCCAACGGCCCCGTCCCCGGTAAGGGACAAAAGCCGCAAGGCCATCGTGGCAGACATCACACCCTGCGATGCAAGCCCCCGCCACCGCGATGCGAGTCCCACCACCGGGGGTCCTACCCCCGGCCCTACCCCGCGACCCGGACGTGACGCACGTTTCGTCCGCCGTTCCCGGCGTCGGCCCCCGACGCCCGCTACTCCCGGGAGAGCGCGCGGGTGGCCCCGGCCGCGACCGTCAGGCCGAGGAGCAGGCCCGCGGCGACGATGAAGTTGGCGATCCACTGGTAGACGCCCTTGGGCGCGAACTCCATCTCCTGGCCGAGGCTGCCGATCGGCAGGAGGAGGTCGAGCGTGTAGAAGAACGCGTTGAAATGCGGCTTGTGGCCCTCGTCCAGGACGTCGGGCCGGTGGATCGAGAAGACGATCGTCCCGAAGGCGAGCAGGCCGATCAGCCAGCTCGCGGCGCGGAACGGGCGGTAGCCGTAGCCGACCAGCCCGTCCTGGAACCAGCCGACGATCTTCCGGGGGACGCCCTGCGTCCTGCGCCGGTCCCGTGCCTTGGCGAGCAGGACGGAGCGGCCGTCGGCGTCCAGCCCGAGGGAGCGGTAGGTCTGCGCGAGCCGCTCGTAGGGCTGCGGGGCGTAGCCGTCGGTGTCGCGGCGCAGCCACGCCAGCCGCTCGCGGGCGGTGAGCGGCGGTTCGAGGGTCTCGTACTGGAGGCCGTCGAGCTGGAGGCGCTCCGGCCAGGACGCGGCGTCGTCGCGCAGCAGGTTGATGCGCGCGTAGGACAGGTCGGCGGTCCCCTTGATCGGCTCGGCGGTGCGCATCAGCAGCTCCTCGGCCTGGAGGCGCTGCAGGCCGAGTGCCGTCCCCTCGTCGTGGAGCAGGCGGGCGTCGCGCAGGCTGAGCTGCCCGGTGACGCGGGCTCCGGAGAAGCTGACGGCGCCGACGGCGGTGAACCCGTCCGAGCAGTAGATGTCGGTCTCGACGGACAGGTCGTCGGCGTTCAGGGCGGTCCGCTTGGGGGCGGACAGGCGGGCGCCGACGAACGACAGGTAACCGCCGACGCGGGCGCCGCGCAGCCGGACCTCCCCCTCGGCGCTGAACCCGCCGTCGCAGAACACGTTCGCGGCCACGTCCAGGCGGCTGGCGTACAGGGCGGCGCCGGACGGGTTGTACAGCCGCGCGCCCCGGAAGATCAGCTGGCCGCCGACGCGGGCCCCCGGCAGCCGGACCTCGCCGTTGGCGGCGAACCCCTGATCGCAGTAGACGTTCGCCTCGACCGAGAGGCGGTCGGCGAGCATCGCGTCCCCGCCCGGGTTGGACAGGTGCACGCCCGACATGTTGAGGATGCCGGTGATGTTCGCACCGTCCAGCCACAGGCCGCCGTTGATGCGGCTGCCCTCCAGCCACAGGTGGCCGTCCACCCGCGTGCCGGAGGCGATCAGGCCGGGCAGCCGGCAGCGCATCAGGTGGACGCTGTTCATGCTCGCCCAGTACAGGTGCGGCGCCTCGTCGAAGTCGCAGCCGGTGAGCGCGAGCGGGACGTGGACCTCGGCGTGCCCGAGGTTCAGCGAGCCGGTGATGCGGGCGCCGCCGAGCCGCACGGCGGCGACCTGGCCGGGCTCGGCCTCCACCGCGCCGACGAGCAGCGCGACGAGGACCTCCGCCCTGACCATCCGGTCACGTCCCCACCGGTCGGAGCGTGTGATGTCGTCCATCGCCTGGTCGCCGGACGACAGGTCGATGGATTCGCCCTTGGGGAACGCCTCCCACAGGCGGCGCTCCACGGGCGTGAGGTCCTCGATGTTCATCGGCAGGCTCCGGGGGTGCTGATGGCTCGTGATGGGCCATGGTGCCGTACGCTTCAGGATCGTAAGCAAAAGCGCAGATCAGTGAGGGGGCGACCGTGGCGCGTGTCGTCGTGGACGTCATGCTCAAGCCGGAGATCCTCGACCCGCAGGGGCAGGCGATCGCCCGCAAGCTGCCGCAGATGGGGTTCGACGGGGTCGTGGCCGTCCGGCAGGGCAAGCGGTTCGAGGTGGAGCTGGAGGGGGACGCCGACGAGGCGGCCCTGGAGAAGGTCGGCAAGATCGCCGAGACGCTGCTGGCGAACCCGGTCATCGAGAACTACGAGGTTCACGTTCTGTAACCGTCCGGGGGCGTGGCCGATACCGGCCCGCCGCCCGCACCGGCGGTAGAACGGCGCTCGGTTTCCGGCCGCGACATGGCCCGTTCCAAATGGCGGGACCGCGACTGTGGCGGTTACGGAAGATTCCTCCGGGGAAGTGTTAGCTGCGTTGAGTCGTCGAGCACGCTCCGGGACCGGGGGCACGGTCGGGACGCCCGGAGCATGACACGAGGTGTCCGGGTGGATATGCGGTTCTCGCTCGCGCTGCCGCGCGACGCGCTGAGCATCCCGGTGGTCCGGCGGGTGACGGGCGACGCCCTGCGAGGGCTCGGCGTCGCGGAGGACTGCGTCGACGACCTGCTGGTCGCGATCTCCGAGGCCTGCACGAACGTGATCGAGCACGCCCGCGCGAACGGCGACTACGAGGTGACCGGGCACGTGGACGACGGCACCTGCCTGTTCAAGATCGTGGACTGGGGCCGCGGGCTCCGGTCCGCCCCGCCGGAACCCGAGCCGCTGAGCGAGTCGGGGCGCGGGATCAGGCTCATGCGCGCGCTGGTGGACGACCTGGACATCGACTCCGCGCCCGACCGGGGTACCGTCGTTCACCTGCGAAAGCGCCTGACCTGGAGGGACGGGGCGCTGGTACGGCGCCTAGAAAGCAACCTCATTCCCAACGCCGGGTAGATTGGGACCTGCGCGCGGGGGAATGCGACGCGCATCGGGGTTGATCGGCGGAGGAGATCCCGATCGTCTCGGCCGCACCTCATTTCGGAGGAACAGAACAGATGGACGCTGCCCGGGTTGGGATCATCACCTTCCCAGGTTCCCTTGACGACAAGGACGCCGCACGCGCGGTGCGGCTTGCCGGCGCGGAGCCGATCGCCCTCTGGCACGGCGACCGCGACCTGCGGGGGGTCGACGCCGTCGTCCTGCCCGGCGGGTTCTCCTACGGGGACTACCTGCGGGCCGGGGCGATCGCCCGGTTCGCGCCGCTGATGTCCGAGGTCGTGGCCGCCGCCGGCGACGGCCTGCCGGTCCTCGGCATCTGCAACGGGTTCCAGGTGCTGTGCGAGTCGCATCTGCTGCCCGGCGCGCTGCTCCCGAACGCGGGGCTGCACTTCGTCTGCCGCGACCAGCGGCTGCGCGTCGAGAACGGTGACACCGCCTGGACGTCCGAGTACCACGAGGGCCAGGAACTGGTGATCCCGGTGAAGAACCGGGACGGCCGCTACACCGCCGACCGGGAGACGCTGATCGAACTGGCCGACTCCGGCCGCATCGTCGCCCGCTACCTCGACCTGAACCCGAACGGCTCCCAGGACGACATCGCCGGGATCTGCAACGAGGCCGGCAACGTGGTCGGGCTCATGCCCCATCCCGAGCACGCCGTCGAGTCGCTGACCGGGCCGTCCACCGACGGCCTCGGCTTCTTCACCTCGATCGTCAAGAGACTGGTCAACGCATGAGTGAGCAACGGCCCCACGCTTCCGGAAGGGCTATGCGAGACGAGGACGAGCCCTCGATGGAGTGGCTCGGCGAGCTCAAGTCCGACGCGGACGACCCGGAGCTCCAGCCCATCAACCCTGCTGTGACGCAGGGTTTCAAGGCCATCCTCGAAGAGGACCAGCCGTCCTCCCAGCCCGGCTCCCAGGACCCGGCCCCCGAACCGGCTCCCGGGCCCTTCACCGGGCCCATCCCGGTGCTGAACGACGCGGAGCCCGCCCCGGGCCCTGCGGCGTCCCAGGGGGTGTCCGACCAGGAGTTCGCGCGCGCCCTGGAAGAGGAGCGCTCTAGCGGCGACCCCACGTCCACCGTCGCGGACCCGTCGCTCACCGTGCCCGACCTGAGCCCCTTCGCCGCGCCGCCGCCGCCCACCCGCGGCACGGGCACCGGCCCGCAGCCCACGGTCGGTCATGGCACCGGCCCGCAGCCGCCGGTCGGTCACGGCACCGGCCCGCAGCCCGCCGTGGGCACCGGCACGGGCCCGCAGCCCCCCGTAGGCCACGGCACGGGTCCCCAGCCCGCGTTCGGCACCGGCCCGCAGCCGACCGTTCGCCCGGGCACCGGCCCGCAGCCTCTCATCGACCTGAACACGGGCCCGCTGTCGCAGGGCCCCGGCACCGGCCCGCAGCCCCCCGTAGGCCCTGGGACGGGCCCTCAGCCCGCCGTGGGCACCGGTACCGGCCCCCAGCCCGCCATCGGCCGCGGCACGGGCCCGCAGCCCGCCGTGCGCCCGGGCACCGGCCCGATGCCCGCCATCGGACGGGGCACGGGTCCCCAGCCCGCGGTCGGCCTCGGCACAGGGCCCCTGCCCGCCGTCCGCCCAGGGACGGGCCCGCTGCCCAGGGTCGGCCCCGGAACGGGTCCGCTGCCCAGGGTCGGCCCGGGAACGGGTCCGCTGCCCGCGGTCGGTTCGGGCACCGGCCCCCAGCCCGCCGTCGGGCGCGGCACGGGCCCACAGCCTGCCATCGGCTCCGGGACGGGCCCCCAGCCCGCCGTAGGACGGGGAACGGGGCCGCAGCCCGCCCTCGGGCGCGGCACCGGTCCGCAGCCCGCCATCGAGGCGTCCGCGCTCTACGACCAGGGCACGGACACGGTCGCCGTCGCCGCCGCGTCCCCCGAGCGTCCGCAGCCGTACGCCGAGCTCGGGATGAACGAGGAGGAGTACCAGCGCGTCCGCAACATCCTCGGACGCCGGCCCACCTCGGCCGAGCTGGCGATCTACTCGGTCATGTGGAGCGAGCACTGCTCCTACAAGAGCTCCAAGGTGCACCTGCGCCAGTTCGGCGACAAGGCCCCGAAGACCGACAAGCTCCTCGTCGGCATGGGGGAGAACGCCGGCGTCGTCGACATCGGCCAGGGCTGGGCGGTCACCTTCAAGGTGGAGTCGCACAACCACCCGTCCTACGTCGAGCCGTACCAGGGCGCCGCGACCGGCGTCGGCGGGATCGTCCGCGACATCATGTCGATGGGGGCGCGTCCCATCGCCGTCATGGACTCGCTGCGCTTCGGCCCGGCCGACGCCGCCGACACCCAGCGCGTCCTGCCCGGCGTCGTCGCCGGCGTGGGCGGTTACGGCAACTCCCTCGGCCTGCCCAACATCGGCGGCGAGACGGTCTTCGACGCCTGCTACGAGCAGAACCCGCTCGTGAACGCCCTGTGCGTCGGCGTGATGAAGCACGACGACATCAAGCGCGCGGTGGCCCCCGGCCCCGGCAACCAGGTGATCCTGTTCGGCGCCCTGACCGGCCCGGACGGCATCGGCGGCGCGTCCGTGCTCGCCTCGGCCACCTTCGACGAGGAGTCGCACCAGAAGCGGCCGTCGGTCCAGGTGGGCGACCCGTTCATGGAGAAGCTGCTCATCGAGTGCTGCCTGGAGCTGTTCCACGAGGACCTCGTGGTCGGCATCCAGGACCTCGGCGCCGCCGGGGTGTCGTGCGCGACGACGGAGCTGGCCGCGGCCGGCACCGGCGGCATGCACGTCGACCTCGACACCGTCCCGCTCCGCGACCAGACGCTCCGCCCTGAGGAGATCCTCATGAGCGAGTCGCAGGAGCGCATGATGGCGGTGGTCGAGCCCGCCAAGGTCGAGCGCTTCATGGAGATCTGCGCGCGCTGGGAGATCCCGGCCACCGTGATCGGGACGGTCACCGACACGCGCCGGCTGGTCATGACGTGGCGGGGCGAGACGATCGTCGACATCCCGCCGGTCACGGCGGCCGACGAGGGCCCCGTCTACCACCGTCCGCTGGCGCCCCCGCACGACCTCGGCGCCCTGCAGTCCGACACCCCGGGACGGCTCACCCGCCCGTCCAACGGCGACGAGCTGCGCCGGACCGTCCTCTGGCTGGCCGGGTCCCCGAACCTCGCCGGCAAGACGTGGGTGACCTCCCAGTACGACCGGTACGTCCTGGGCAACACCGTCATGGCGATGCCCGAGAACGCCGGCGTGGTCCGCATCGACGACGAGTCGGGCCTCGGCATCGCGCTGTCCCTGGACGGCAACGGCCGCTACGCCCGGCTCGACCCGTACGCGGGCGCGCAGCTCGCGCTGTCCGAGGCGTTCCGCAACGTCGCCGCGACCGGCGCACGGCCCCTGGCCGTCACCAACTGCCTGAACTTCGGCTCCCCGGAGGACCCGGGCGTCATGTGGCAGTTCGCGCAGGCGGTCGAGGGCCTGGCGGACGGCTGCCAGTACCTCGGCATTCCGGTGACGGGCGGCAACGTCAGCTTCTACAACCAGACGGGCACCACCCCGATCAACCCGACCCCGGTCATCGGCGTCCTCGGCGTCCACGACGACGTGCGCCGCAGGGTGAACATGTCGCTGACCACCGACGGCGCCACGATCGCCCTCCTCGGCGAGACCCGCGAGGAGTTCGGCGGCTCGGAATGGGCGCACGTCGTCTACGGCCACCTGGGCGGCCTGCCGCCGCTGGTCGACCTGAAGGCCGAGGCGGCTCTGGCGTCGGTGATGGTCGCGGCCGTCCGCGACGGCCTGGTCAACGCCGTGCACGACCTCTCCGACGGCGGCCTGTCGCAGACGCTGGTGGAGTCGTGCCTGCGCGGCGGCCTCGGCGCCCGCATCACCCTGCACGGCGACCCGTTCGTCTCGCTGTTCAGCGAGTCGGTCGCCCGCGCCATGGTCGTCGTCCGCCCGGGAGCCGAGTCCCGCCTCGCGGCCCTGTGCGAGTCGGCGGGCGTCCCGGTCAGCCAGATCGGCGTGGCAGGCGGCGACAGCCTGCACGTGACGGGCCGCGGCCCCGAAGGCGACCAGCAGGAGCTGTTCAGCATCGGCCTCTCCGAGCTTCGCGAGGCCCACGAACGCATGCTCCCCACCTACGCCGACTGACTCAGGCAAAGCGAAGGGCGCCCCCACGCCGGGGGCGCCCTTCGCATGTCACCCGCTAGCCCGGCCGGCGAGTGAGGGCCTGAGCGACGATGACGCGATCCCCGTTGAACGTGACCGACGGGGAACCATGCAGCTCATAGCCCAAGTCGAGCGCTTCACTGACCCGCCGGCAGAACGTCTCGTCATCAGGCCCGGTAAGAACCCGATACCGCGGAAGCTCCCGCTTTTCACCCATCCCCCGACTCTAGAGGACCGAGTTCTCAAGGCCTGAGACCGCGCCGAGCGGCGATGCCCGCCGCTGCCGCTCTGTTCTGCCGCCCTCGGCCGTGACGGCTCCTACCGTCTCGTGCAGGGGGCGAACCCTTGCGCTCCTGCTGGCGGCCACCCTGCCTGATCTTCTGCCGCCGCCCCGCGCTTGCCGGAAGCAGGTTCGGCTGGACTGTCCTCTCCGGAAACACAAACCAGATCGGTGATGCGGCCTCGCGGTCGCACCACCCAACATGTCGGGAGTTACCTGATGTACACCGTGCGCAAAAAGCTGGCCAACTGGCTCCTCGTGCTGATCCGCCTGATCGACCCGGCCCGCACTCTCGTCGTCAACACGACCTGCACGGACGCGGCCGAGATCGAGAAGGTCGCTCTGGAGAGGGCCGGCGCCTGCTTCGGGCCGGACGGCAAGTACACGATCGTGCCCGGTTACACCGTCAAGCCGGACGTGTACATGCACCAGTTCACCGGGAAGTTCACGGCCGTGGTGACCGTACGAGAAGGCTGATCCGACTTCTCGGGGTCGACGCCTCGCCGCGTCGAGCCCACAAGCAGCGGCCCTCCCGACACCGGGGGGGCCGCACTTTTCTTTCTCCCATACGGCACGCTGCGACCAGGGTGAAGGCGGCTTGTCCTGCACCCACGGCACGCGGACCGGCGCGGTCGCCCCGCTACCTCCTCAGGTCGCAGGGGTGGGCGGCTCCGTGACCGTGGTTGCGGCGGGCTGCGGGGCGCCGTTCGCGGGCTGGGGCGGTCGGCGTTCAGCTGGTCGTTCGGTCCGCCGCGGGCAGCCAGCCGAGTCGTTCGGACATGTTCCGGGCGCAGGTGACGACGGCGCGCACGTGGTCGGAGTCGTCGGCGGCGCGCCACAGGATGGACCAGGGGTAGAACGAGGCCGGTTCGCTGAGCGGCCGCCAGATCGTCCCGGGGAGCGCGGAGATGCAGGAGGAGGGTACGCAGTACAGGCAGCGGCCCTGTGCGACCAGGGCGGAGGCGGCACGGATGCTGTCGACGGTGCCCTGGTACACCGTCGGGGTGAAGCCGGCGGCCCTGCACATCTCGACGGTGAACTGGTTGAACTCCGGGGCCTTCATCTCCTCGGCGAGCAGGAGCGGTTCGCGGACGAGGGCCTCGACCGGCACCGCGTCCAGGTCGGCGAACCGGTGCCCGCGGGGGACCAGGACTCCGAGACGGTCCCGGCGGAACATGTGCGAGGCGACGCCCTGCGGCGCCAGGGCGGCGCGGCCGATGCCCACGTCCAGGCGCCCGTCGAGGAGTTGCTGGTACTGCTCGGGGACGCCGACCTCCACCTGGTGGATCACCAGGTCGGGGTAGAGCGCCTGGGCCTCGTGCAGGATCTGCGGCATCGAGTCGTAACTGGCGTCGATGATGCCCACCCGCAACGTCGGCAAGATGCCCTGGGAGGTACGGGCGACCTGGGCGGCGCGCTCCACGTGGGCGAGGATCTGCCGCGCCTCGACCAGGAACGCCGCTCCTGCGGGAGTCAGCGCGACATAGTGCGTGGTGCGCTCCAGCAGACGCACGCCCAGCTCCCGCTCCAGCCGCTGTACCTGCTGGCTCAGGGCCGACTGCACGATGTGCTCGCGGGCGGCGGCGCGACCGAAATTGAGTTCCTCGGAAACGGCCACGAAATAGCGGAGCTGGCGCAGTTCCACGTCCCCGCCTTCTGAGGCCGAACAGCGAGACCTTCTCGCAGAGACTACATCGCGGCGTGCGCCTGGAGAGTTCGCCGACCCGGCGCCGGACACCCCTCATGCCGTGCGCGAACGAGCCGCGCTCCGCTGGAGCCGACCGCACGGTCTCCTCCACCCGCGCATGCGGGTCACGACCTCTGCCGGCGGTTATCGCCCTCACTGATCGAGCTTGCTCGGATCGCTCGTTACGGTCGGCTGAATACTGAGGTCGACTGGTAGTGGGCGCTAAGGGCACGCCGATTCTCGCCAGGGACCACAAGCCTGACTTCCTGCCTCGGCAGGTGCTGTATCGCATGCACGCCGTCGGCATCCGCACGTCCAGAACTCGAGTACTGATCCGATGGCAGCGCGCCGCGGTGCTCGGAAAAGGGGGCTCTCGATGAACCACGAGATGAGAGTCCACATCATGACCTCGATTGCGCCCGCCAGCCCGAACGGCTCGGCACCCCACTGCGAGCACGCGGACTGGCTGACGCCCGTCGCTCCACGATCGCGCGGCTGCCCGGCGTGCGAGGCGCACGGAGCCGTGTGGACGGCTCTTCGCATCTGCCTGACCTGCGGCTGGGTGGCTTGTTCCGACGACTCGCCGCACCGGCACGCACAAGCGCACTACCAGGAGACCGACCATCCGGTCGCGGCCGCCATGGGGCCGGGATCCACCTGGCGATGGTGCTACGTCCACGAACGCAGGGTCTGACTCCGACCAGGCTTCCGGTGACCGACGACCCGCCAAGCCGGATCGTTCGCGATCTGAATATTCTCGGACACATAGAGTTAGCAGTACGCCATGGGGGAACACAAACGGCTGTGGGGGAATGGACCGGGATCGAGGGCGTCGTCGATCGCAGCGAAGGCTTCGGCGAGCGGCTGCTCGGCCAGTTGCTGGACCGGGCGCACGAGATGCCGCCCCAGCTCATCGCACCGCTGGTGGCCGAGGAGATACGCGCGATCGGCGGCCGGGACGTCTCGATCCACTTGCAGGACTACGCCCAGCTCGCGCTGGTGCCGCTGCGGGGCAGGGGTCTCACCCACGGTGAGCCCCTGCCGTTGGAGGGTTCCGCCGCCGGTCGCGCGTTCCTGACGGAGCGCATCGTCGAAGACCCGCAGACCGACGGTGTGCGCATGTTCCTGCCCCTGCTGGACGGCAGCGACGAGATCGGGGTGATGTCCCTGACCCTCGACGAGGTCGACGACGACGAACGCCGACTGCTGCGACGGCTCGCGGGGCTCGTCGCCGACATGCTGGTGACCAAGAACCGCTACACCGACCAGTTCTTCCGGACCCGGCGACGCGAGCCGATGAGCGTGCCCGCGGAGATCCAGTGGTCACTGCTGCCCCCGCTCACCATGATGACGCCGCAGGTCGCCATCGCCGGGATCCTGGAGCCCGCCTACGACGTCGCCGGCGACAGCCTCGACTACGCCCTCAACGACGACGTTCTGCACCTGGCCATGATCGACGCGATGGGCCACGGCCTGAACGCCGCCGTACTGGCCACCGTCGCCGTGGGCGCCTACCGGCACGCCAGACGCGCCGACGCCGGCCTCGCCGAGCTGTACTCGTTCATGGACACCGCCATCGACCAGCAGTTCGGCCCCGACCACTTCGTCACCGCGCAGATGATGCGCCTCAACATCGGAACGGGCCACCTGGAATGGGTCAACGCCGGGCACCCGGCGCCGATGCTGATCCGTGATCACAAGGTCATCGGAGTGCTGGAGGGTCCCGGGACGCTGCCCGTGGGCTTCGGCGGCTCGACACCCCAGATCAACAGTGAGCAGCTCCGCCGCGGCGACCGGGTCCTGGCCTATACCGACGGCCTCATCGAAGAGCACACGACCGGCGGGGAGCAGTTCGGCGAGGAACGCCTGATCGCCACCATCGAACGCGTCGGGCCCGCCAGCGCGACCGTGCAGCAGATGGTGCGGAAACTCTCCCACACGCTCATGCGGGAAAGAGGCGGGGTCACCAGCGACGATGCCAGCCTCTTCCTCATCGAGTGGCGCGGCGGCTCCGCCGACCACCTCACCAGACCACTGCTGTGACCGAAGCCCCGTCATCTCCTGGCGAGAAGGAATGTTCGGAAATTCGCTGTTTCCCCCGCTGGTGGGGCGGGGTTGGATGAGAACGAACGGGCATGTCGGCCCGGTGGCCGTACTCTCCGCGGCGCATTGGGGCCGCTGCTTCGACCGGTCCGGAAGACCGCTCCTGGCAGTCATCGAATTCATGGCTCGTCTAGGAGTCAGGTCATGGACCTCACCGCCTGGATCATTCACTCGAATTCCCTGAAGGGCGGCGTGTGATGCCGGTAGCCGGCGGCATCGCGCTGCTGACCATCGGTGCGATCCTCACCTTCGCCGTCACCGGATCCATACGCGGTATCGATCTGCACACGGTGGGCGCCATCTTGATGGCCGCCGGCGCGTCTGTGCTGCTGCTTCCGCTGGTCATGGGCGGAATGTCACCCCCGAAAACATGGTCCGCCCGCAGCCGCCGAGACGCCATCGACGAAGCGGCCCGCGGGCCGCAGGACCCGCGCGGCGACGACCCGCCCGATGCCGACGGTCCCACCCGCGACGGCCGCGCCCGGCGGCTGCGACGGAGCCGACGCTAGACCAGGGTGCACGCCTGCCCTGCTGGGAGGCCCTGAGCGGCCGCGCCGCGAAGGTCCGGGGAACCGCCGTCTCTCGACAGCGGTTCCGCCGCCTTCGCGGCGCCGGCTCTCACCTCGGGCGCGGCCTGTTCGCGTCGCCTCCGTTGCCCGGTGTGATCGCGGTCAGGCGGCGAGTTCGGCGTGGAGGTCCCGGATCGGCTGGACGTTGAATGCGCGCCCGAGCCCGGTGACGTTCAGGAGCGCGGCGACCTGCGGGTTGGGGGCGGTCAGGCGCACGATGACGCCGAATCCGGCGGCGCGGCGTTGGGCACCGACCAGCACGGCCAGCCCGGCGGCGTCGGCGGACGCGACCTCACTCAGGTCGAGGATCAGCAGTCGGCCGCTGTGCCGCAACACTCCGATCAGGTGCTCGCGCAGTGCCGGAGCGGCGGCGCGGTCCAAGGCGCCCGTCAACGCGACGATGGTGTGCCCAGGACGTCGGCGGGTCGGCATGCTCACCTCGTCGGGGGCCCGGACCAGGCCCCCGGCGGCCGGCGCGGGGGCGGGGGTGACTGCGGTCATGACGATCTCCGATCGTGGAAGGGCCCTGGCGCTCGGACCGGTCCTGGTGACGGGCGGGGGCCGCATCAGCGCGCCGCGAGGTCTTCTCGCAAGCGCCCGCCCTCGGACTCCCAGGCGCTCTCCGACTCGTCGCGGATGCCGGCCCGGTCCGTCCGGCCGGATGGTGGGGTGAGGGTGGCCAGCAGGTCGGGGGTGTGAAGGTGGTTGGCGGGGTGCGACGCCAGTTCCATCGCGGCCTCGGCCTCGGCCCGAGGCGTGGAGGCCGGGACGGTGAGCAGATCGACGCGCCGGCCGTCCGCGTGGATCGCCGTGAGCAGCCCGGGGGGAAGGGAGTCGAACCAGCTGAGCCGCACCACCCGCGCGTCGTCCGGGCCGTCGATGCGCAGCCGGCGTGGACGGTCGTCCCAGTCGTCCACCCGGAGCAGGACATGGGTGATGGGCCTGTGGTCGTCGATGGGGCCGTGGTCCTGCAGGGCCAGGATCAGCCCTGGCAACTCCGCGACCGGGTCGGTCGACCGGGGCCACCAGGCACCGTCCAGCACCGTTCGCGCCGAGCCGGGAGGGGCCACGGGACGCAGCCGCAGCCGTGGAGTCGAAGGCGGCGACAGGCTGATCGTTGTGCGGCGTTCGGTGGTGGTCCACATGGTGGGCGCCTTCCGTTGGAGTTCGGGTGATGCGGCGGGCCGCTTCTCATCGGAGGCGCTTGCGGGTCAGCGGGCGCAGTTGGGTGAGACGGGCGGTGCCCAGGATCAGCGCGACCGCGGTCCCGGCGGCCATGGCCGCCATGAGCACCACCGCCAGTGGCAGGACGCCGCTCATACCGGCGAATGAGACCCGCACATCGCCGGTGTTGCTCACCACGAACACCATGAAGACGATGAAGATGACCGCGACGGCCCACAGACCGGACCACACCACTCCGGTGCGGGTCGCCGTCACCCGCGGCGCGAGCCGGGGCTCGCGCGGCTCGGGGAACCCAGGGCAAGGCGGGGTCGGCTCGGGCGCCGGACCGGTTCGGCTGGTGCGCCCAGTTCGTTCGCTGACCCGCGGACTGTGCGAGATCGGCATGACTCCCCTCTCGGGGTGAGCCGGTACGGCGGATCAACCTCAGAACGGGGATGTCGTCTTGCCGGATAATTTAAGTCTACCCGCATATTCGGTAATATCCGTATAATCCAGAAATGATTTCTGAAGGGATATACTGGAAAAAACGTGCTGTTCCTCCCGGGCGACGGTCATCAGCAAAAGTGATGGCATGTGCGCCGATCGCCTGTGTCCATAATCGGGGCGCAGGAGTTGACTGAGATTGGCCGGTCACTGCGGGGGCTGCGCCGGTCTGCTCCAGGGTCGTCCCGCTCCTCCCCGAGCAGGGCGGCCCTGGACTTCTTCCCACCTGTTGCGGATCTGGAGACGTCACGATCCCTGATCGACGCGAGTGAACCGGAGATGAGCCCCATGACCGCCGCAGACCGCGCCGCCATCCTCCGGAGCCCGACGATCCGCAACGCTCCCACCGACCCGGGCCTGGCCGTCCACGCCCCGCAGCGCATTCCCCCGCACAACGACGCCGTCCTCCATTCGCAGGCGGTCGCTTTCGTCGACCTGCCCGTTCCGGCGCCCCAGAGCGTCCAGCAGGCACGGGCCCATCTGACCGCCAGGCACGCGACCGGCGTGGACGAATTCCTCTGGGAGGCCAGGAAGCGGCCGTTGCCCGACCGCGAGGCGATCGATGCGGTCATCGCCGCCGGTGACCAGGCCCTGCGGGGCGCCGGCGACAGCCCCGAGCCGGTGGATGTGGCCGCGGCACTGGTGGTGCTGAGCACCGCCCGCCTGAACATCGACCAGACCGAAGCTCGCCTGCTGAACACCGCGCAAGCCTCGGGCATGGGCTTCGAACAGATCGCCGCCGTCCTCGACCTCAGCGTCGAGGAAGCCGAGGAACGCTACCGGCGACTCAAACCCCGCTTGGACGAACCCGCCGCCACACCGCCCGGTGCCGCGCGGCCACGAGGCACGGGCACCCGCCGGCAACGCGGACCGGCAAGGGACCTGCCGACCTGGGACGGGTTGGACGACGAAGACTGGGGCCCCCGAACCCAGGGGGCCCAGTGAAAGGAGCCATGATGATCCAATTGGCCGAGATCCGGGAATGGCGCACGCATCCCGTCATCGATCCCGGCGGACGCAAGATCGGCACGCTGGAGTCGGTCTACGTCGACACCAGCACCGACGAACCCGCCATGGCCACCGTGCGGATCGGCCTGCCCACCCGCCACCGGCTGACCTTCGTCCCGCTGGACGGCGCGACCGCCGGGCCCGGCTACGTGCGGGTCGCCCACGACAGGTCGTTGGTCAAGCACTGCCCGGCGATCGGCACCGATGACGTCCTGCCCGCCGAGGACGAGGAAGCCGTCTTCCGGCACTACGGCCTGGAGTACCGACCCGGCGCGGGCGGCGAACGCCAACTCGCTCGCCGCTGACCGTTGCGCACCCGACCGAACGGGCACACGCAATGGCACTCCCGTCGGTCATGGCGTTGACCTGCGCCCAAGGCGCACGCGTCTACCAGCGGAGCCTTGCAGAGCCGGTGTACGTCCAGCCGGTCGTCAACGGTTCAGTCGCGGCGTTGGCCGGGCTGGATGCGGCTAGAAGACCGAGATGTGGACGTGGTCGTAGTGGTTGGCGGTCACGCCGCCTCGGTTCTCCATGGAGCGCCAGCCGGGGCTGCGGAGGTCGTAGATGCGTTGGCGCCAGATGATGTACTTGATGCCGAGGGCGCTGGCGTGGGCTATGGCGTAGTCGGCGGTGCGGTCGCCCAGGGACTTGGCGCTGCCGGAGGCCATGACGCCGCCCGTGGTCACCATGAAGTCGCAGGCGTGGCCTGAGCCGTGGTCCTGGGGGTCGCCGGTGAGCCGGACGCAGCCGATCGTGGGGAAGGGGCCCATCTCCAGGTCGAGGGTGTTCTTCACCTTGAGCATGCGCGGGGTGACGCCGCCCATGCCGACGCTCGGGGACTCGGGCTTGTACTTCTTGACCAGGGACTGGATCTGCGACTTGCGCCGTCTCAGGTCCTTGATCTCCTTGGTCAGCTCCGTCATCTTCTGCTGGGCCTGCTTGCGGGCCGTCAGCTGGTCGTTGACGAGCTTCTGGATCTGGGCGACCTTGCCCGCCTTGTTCTGGGCGAGGTGGCTGACCAGGGTGGCGTTGCTGAGCAGGTCGGAGGGGTCCGCGTCGGCCAGGAAGGTGACGGTGGGGTCCTCGCCGTTCGTCATGTACTGGGACGCGGCGAGCTGGGCGACGACGCCGCGGGCCTCCCGGAGGTCGCGCTGCAGGTCGTTGGACTTGTCCAGCGCCTTCTTCGCGGCGAACTCGGCGTCCTTCAGCTTGGCGAGGTCGCCGCCGTACTCCTTGTCGAGCTGCTCGATCTGACGGTTCAGCTTCGCGAACTTGCCGCTGTCGCCCGGATCGAGGGGCAGGGACGCCGGCGCGGCCGCGGACGGCGTGGCGGCGGCGACCATGGGCACCGCGGCGGCGAGGGCCACGAGAGCCGCGGCGGCGTGTCGCCGGCGAGGGCGGCGGTCAGCGTGCCGACGGGTGGAGGCGGGGGTCTCCACATGATCTCCTCTCGTCATGGCCGAAGGTCAAGGAACGTTAAAGAGCCGTCTGCCTCGCCAAGGGTAAACCCCTGCGGTGAGGGGGCGGGGCGAAGGCGCGAGATGCCCGGCTCCCTTGCTGGGAGCCGGGCCATCCTACGTGACGGGACTCACAGCTTGCCCTTCCACAGGAGCCTGTTGGGCTGCGAACGCAGTCCCTTGAGGGTGTGGGTGGAGTTGTCGTTCAGCACCTTCTGCACCGTCGGGAAGGTGGCCTTCGGGTGGGTCGACAGGTAGAGGGCGGCGACACCGCTGACATAGGGGGCGGCCATGGACGTTCCGCTGAGCGCCTTGTGGCCGCCGCCGGGCCAGGTCGAGTAGATGCCGTAGCCGGGGGCGTTGATGTCGACGCACTTGCCCCAGTTGGAGAACGAGGCGCGCGTGTCGCTCTTGGTGGTCGCGCCGACCGCCATGACCCAGCCGGCACCGGCCGGCGAGACCTTGCAGGCGTCGGCGTTCGAGTTGCCGGCGGAGACGGAGGTGAACACCCCGGACTTGGACAGGTTCATCACGGCGGTGTTCACCGCCGTGGACTTGGGGCCGCCGAGGGACATGTTCGCCACGGCCGGCTTGGCGGCGTGGGTGCGCAGCCAGTTGGCGGCGTCGACGATGTCCGACATCGAGCCCTCGCCGTTGCAGTCGAGGACGCGCAGGGCCCGCAGCTTCACGGACTTGGCGGCGCCGTAGGTCTTGGAGCCGATGATGCCCGCGACGTGGGTGCCGTGGCCGTTGCAGTCACGTCCGTCGCCGTTGAACCTGCTCGCCGCCCAGGCGATCGAGGCGCGGCCGCCGAACTCCTTGTGCTTGACGTCCAGGCCGGTGTCGATGATGTAGGCGTTCACGCCCGCGCCGGACGACTTGTAGGTGTAGGTCTTGGACAGCTTCGCCGACCGCTGGTCGATGCGGTCGAGTCCCCAGGGCAGCGGTGCGCGCTGGGTCGTGGTGGCCCGGACGATCTGGTCCTGCTCGATCGCGGCGACGCGGTCGTCGCGGCGCAGCTTGTTCAGCTGGTCGTCGCTCAGCCGCGCGGCGAAGCCGTTCAGGACGCCGTCGAAGCGCCGGACGCCCGTCGCCTTGACGTTCTTGGCGGCGGCGTCGGTGGACGCGCCGGTCTTCAGCGTGACGATGTACCGGCCGGGCACCGGGGTGCCCTCCGCCGCCGTCACCTTCACCAGGGACGGCGCGTCGTCGGCGAGCACCGGGAACGCCGCGGCGGCGCCGAGGCACGCCGCGACCGAGCCGACGAGCAGCAGCCTTCGGTGGACAGCCCGCAAGGCTCCTCCTTCTGCCGGGGAGCGCGCGGAGGCGTCCCGCTCATGATCGATGGTTTCGATCGAGGGGAAACCTTAGCGGAACTGTCCTGATATGAGGCGACAAAGTGGACGCATTGCCGGAGTTGGCAGAAGCAGGTCAGGTCCGGCTGAGCCGTCCTCCGTAGCCGAGGCTCGTCCCCGGCCTCGTCCAGGTGTACTGGAGCGTCCCGTCCGGCTGCCGGGTGACCTGCACGACCCCGGACGTGCACGGCTTGCCGATCTCCAGGTTCATCTTCAGCGCGCTCTCGGTGCCCCGGGCGAGCCGGAGGGTGCCGTTGCAGTTCTCCCGCGGGTACAGGGCGCGCCCGGTCGTCCCGCCGGTCTGGAACGTGATCTCCACCGGGAAGGACGCGTTGCGGCCCGTGTTGACCACCGTCCCCTTCCACGTCCCCGCGAACGAGGCCGGGATCGTGGTCACCGGGCGGTTGTCGGAGGTGTTGGTGCTGTCGGGCGGCGACCCGTCGTCGTCCGCCTTCAACTGGGGCCACAGGACCAGGGCGATGATGGCGATGCCGACGCTGACGCCGATGGCCAGCGACAGCGCCAGGCCGAGGACGTGGTTGCCGGGGCGCCGCATCTTCGCGAGGGCCGCGAAGGGCGAGGGGCGGTTCGGGGAGCGGTGCCCGCCGCCCTCGCGCCCCTGTCCCAGCCCTGGGATGAGCGGGTTCGGCGCGGTGGGGTCCGGCGGGGCCGTCATGTCGACGGCGTCGAACGTGGCCGTCCGGTCGGTCCCGACGGCGTCGAACCTCGCCGTCTGCTCGGCCTGGTCGCGCCCGCCCGCGTGGGCGTGCTGCTCGGGCCGGTTCATGCCGACCGCGTTGAAGGTCGTGGTCGCCTCGAACGCGGCGGGGTCGAGGTCGGCGGCGGACGGTTCGGGCTGCGGGCCGGGCTCCGGACGCGCCCGGCGGGAGCGCGAGAGCTTCCCGAGCAGCGGCACCGAAGGCGACGCGGAGTCCGCGGCCGGCCCCGGAAGCGGCCCCAGAGGCGGTCCCGGAGGCGGTCCGGGGGGCGTGGCGGGGCCCGGCGTGAACCCGGCCGGGGGAGCGGCTCCCATGGGGCTTCCCGGGGCATCCATGGGGGGACGCGGAGGCTGCGTGACCCGGGACAGGGTGTGGCGGACCATCACGCCGGTCGCGAGGGCGCGGCCCTCCTCGACCATCGAGGCCGGCAGGCGCTCGGCGAGCGCGCTGCCCCTGCCGAGCAGCCGTTCGAGGATCGTCCTGGCCATCGGACGCTCGGCCGGGTCCTTGGCCAGGGCGGCCGTCACCACCTCGCGCAGGGAGTCGGGCAGCTCCGACAGGTCGGCCTCGTCGTAGACGATCCGCTGCATCACCCCGGACGGCGAGCCCTCGCCGAACGGCGGCTTGCCCGCGGCGGCGAACAGGACGGTCGACGCCCACGCGAACACGTCGGCGGCCGGGCCGATGCCCATGCCGCTCAACTGCTCGGGGGACTTGTAGCCGGGGTCCTCGGTCATGTGCCCGCGGAACGCCACGTTCACGGCCTCCATGGCGTGGGCGATGGCGAAGTCGCTCATCCGGGGGCCGTCCCGGCCGAGAAGAACGTTCCCGGGCTTCAGATCGTGGTGGACGGCGCCCGCGCGATGGACGGCGGCCAAGGCGATCGCCATGCCGATCGCCACGCGCTCCACGACGACGGCGCCGCGCACGCCCTCCTCGTCCACGAGCTGCTGGAGGGAGGGCCCGTCGACCCACTCGCTCACCACGTAGGGGCGGTCGCCCTCCACGTCGGCGTGCAGGATCGCCGCCGTGCAGAAGCCGGAGACCTTCCGGGCCGGGGCGAACGCGTCGGCGAACCGCGACCGGGCGACCGGCTCGCCGCTCAACCGCACGTGCAGGACCTTCACGGCGACGGGGCGCCCGGACGGGTCCCCGCCGAGGAAGACGGCGCCCTGCTCGCCCACGCCGAGCCGTCCCGTGATCTCGAACGAGCCGAGCCGTGTCGGGTCGCCCGGCTGCAGGGGCAGCGCCTCGGGCATCTGACGAACCTCCGTCTCCTCCGGGGACGGCGTCCCCGGCCTCCCCGTTCCCTGCACCCCCATGCCTGGCACCGGGTCCTTTCTACCGCCTGCGCGGTACCGGGGCCGACCCGGTAGCGTCGTCGGCGATGCCGCGAACACCGCTTTCCTCCACCGTCCTGAACGAGCAGCGCGCCGCGCTCGGGCTGGCGCCCTACACCGGCGCGGACGAGCCCGCCGCGCTGCGCCGCGCGGCCTTGGACACGGTCCTCGCCGGCATCGAGGCGGGAGGCGCCGAAGCGAGCCGTCCGGTGGTCAGGGGAGCGGTGCGGTACCTGCTCGACCGGCTGGCCGAGCTCGCCCCCGGCCGTTCGGTGGAGGTCCGGGTCCCTCCGCACGCCGCCGTTCAGTGCATCGACGGCCCGCACCATACCCGGGGTACGCCACCGAATGTGGTGGAGATGGACGCCGCCACGTGGATCGCGCTGGCCACCGGCCGCCTCACCTGGGAAGACGCCGCGGCGAACGGACGGGTACGGGCGAGCGGCCCGCGCGCCGACCTGACGGCCCACCTCCCGCTGCCCCTCGACTGAAGGTTCCCCTCGACGGGACGGGCTCGACGGGACGGGCTCGACGGGAGGGGAAGGCGCGCATAGCGTGCGCGGGTAACGCGCGCCTTACCGGAGGTGATCCCCGTGCTGATCGCGCACTGGACGTTCGACGCCGGCACCGTGGACGGCCGCCGGGCGGCCGACACCGCCGGAGCCGCCCCCTCCGCCGAACTCGCGGAGACCGCCCGGATCGTCCCCGGGCGGGACGGGGAGGCGCTGGCGCTCGGCGAGCACGACCGCGCCGTGATCCCCGCGGCGCCGCAACTCGTCCTGAGCCAGATCTTCGGGTTCGGCCTGGCGTTCTTCGTCCGGGTCGACGAGGGGCCCACCGGTGAGTGGCGAAGCCTCCTCTACAAGCCCGTCGCCGAGAACGACGCGCGCGGCCTCGGCCTGTGGCTCTACCCGGACGCGATGCGGCTGCGCGTCCAGTTGTTCACCGTCAAAGGTCCCGACTACATCGACAGCCAGGCCAGGCTGACCGTGGGCGAATGGGCCCACATCGCCTTCGTCGTGGACACCCGGGGCATGGCCCTCTACGTCGACGGGGAGCAGGACTCCGGCGCCTCGCTGGAACATCCCGTCGTCACCCCGGCCGGGCCCATCTACCTGGGCAGAGAGCCCGCCAAGCCCGGCTTCGGCGGCCTCATCGAAGATCTGCGCGTGTACGCCTCGGCGCTCGGGCAGGAGGCCGTCCGCGCCCTGGCCGACCAGCCGGGCGGTTAGATCCGGCCGGGCCGGACCGGGTTACTAGGGGGTCGCCTGGGCGAACGGGAACTCGCGTTCCACGCAGCTCCGCCGGGACAGGTCGTCCGGGTACCGGGCCGCGTCCCCGCACTGGGCCGCTTTGCTCAGCAGCCAGAAGAGCGTCCCGGAGCCGATCAGCAGGGCGACCGCGGAGCAGACCACCCCCACGAGGGCGGGGCGCCGGTCGGGGTCGCGGCGCACGAGGGAGACCGTCCCCAGGACGAGGCCCACGAGCGCCGGGATCATCCCCGCGAAGCACGCCGCGAGCCCGGCCAGGCCGACGATCCCGAGCACCTGGGAGGCCCGCGCCAGGGTGCTCCGCCACGGCGGCGCGGGGGGAGAGTGGGTGCGGTACCCGGGCATCGTCATGCGTTCCTCCACGTGTCGTCCCCAGATTTCCCCGCACCCCGTGATCCCCGTGGTTTCAGGGAGTAAAGGTCGGTTAAGGAGATGCCACCGATCGGAGCAGGTGAACCGGGCATCTAGACTGGCGAACGTGCCTCTCCGTGACGGACGTCTGAGCCACGACATCGATCCCTCCGACCGTGCTCCGCAGGACGCCTGCGGGGTCTTCGGCGTCTGGGTTCCCGCCGAGGAGGCGGCCCGGGCCGAAGTGAGCAAGCTCACGTACTACGGGCTGTACGCGCTCCAGCACCGCGGGCAGGAGTCGGCGGGCATCGCCGTCAGCGACGGCTCGCGCATCGTCGTGTTCAAGGACATGGGCCTCGTCGCCCAGGTCTTCGACGAGTCGGTGCTGAACACCCTGCGCGGCCACATCGCCGTCGGCCACTGCCGCTACTCCACGACGGGCTCGCCCACGTGGGAGAACGCGCAGCCGACGTTCCGGTCCACCGACGACGGCGGGCTGGCGCTCGTCCACAACGGCAACCTCATCAACACGCCGGAGCTGGCCGCGCGGCTGGACCCCGGCGAGCTGACCGCCACGACCGACACCGAGGTCCTGACCGCCCTGCTCGCCGCGCGCGGCCAGGGCGGCGCGCTGGAGGCGGCCCGGGAGATCCTCCCGGCGACGCGCGGCGCGTTCTCCCTGGTCTTCATGGACGAGGGGACGCTCTACGCGGCCCGCGACCCCGAGGGCATCCGGCCGCTCGTGCTCGGCGCCCTGGAGGACCGCGGCTGGGTGGTCGCCTCGGAGACGGCCGGTCTCGACATCGTCGGCGCCCGGTTCGTCCGGGAGATCGAGCCGGGCGAGCTGATCGCGCTCGACGGCGAGGGCGTGCGGTCCGAGCGGTTCGCCGAGGCGCGCCCGAAGGGCTGCCTGTTCGAGTACGTGTACCTGGCGCGGCCCGACACGACGATCGCCGGGCGCAGCGTCCAGGCCACCCGCGTCGAGGTCGGGCGGCGGCTGGCCCGCGAGCACCCCGTCGAGGCCGACATGGTCATCCCGACGCCCGAGTCGGGCACGCCGGCCGCGATCGGCTACGCCGAGGCGTCCGGCATTCCCTACGGCCAGGGCCTGGTCAAGAACTCCTACGTCGGCCGGACGTTCATCCAGCCGTCCCAGACGATCCGCCAGCTCGGCATCCGGCTGAAGCTGAACCCGCTGCGGGAGGCGATCGAGGGCAAACGCCTGGTCGTGGTGGACGACTCGATCGTGCGCGGCAACACCCAGCGCGCCATCGTGTCGATGCTGCGGGACGCGGGCGCCGCCGAGGTGCACGTGCGGATCTCCAGCCCGCCCGTCTCCTGGCCCTGCTTCTACGGCATCGACTTCGCGACCCGGGCCGAGCTGATCGCCGGGAACCTGTCGGTGGAGGAGATCCGCGACTCCATCGGCGCCGACTCGCTCGGCTACGTCTCCCTGGACGAGCTGATCTCCGCCACGCACATCGCCAAGGACAGCCTGTGCCGGGCGTGCTTCGACGGCCAGTACCCCATCCCGGTGGAGCAGGACGCGCGCGGCAAGCACCTGCTGGAGGCCACTCGATGACGGACCGCCCGACGACCTCCTACGAGGCCGCAGGCGTCGACATCGCGGCGGGCGAGCGCGCCGTCGAGCTGATGAAGTCCCGGGTGGCCCGTTCGCGGCGGCCCGAGGTCGTCGACGACGTCAGCGGGTTCGCGGGGCTCTTCGACGCCTCGGCACTGCTGCGCTACACCAGACCTCTGCTCGCGACGTCCACGGACGGCGTCGGTACCAAGGTCGACCTGGCGCGGCGTCTCGGCGTCTACGACACGATCGGGCACGACCTGGTCGGCATGGTCATCGACGACCTCGCGGTGTGCGGGGCCGAACCGCTGTTCATGACCGACTACATCGCCTGCGGCAAGGTCGTTCCGGAGCGCGTCGCCGACATCGTCGGCGGGATCGCCGACGCGTGCGCCCTGGCCGGGTGCGCCCTCGTGGGCGGCGAGACGGCCGAGCACCCCGGCCTGCTGGAGGCCGACGAGTTCGACGTGGCGGGCGCCGGGACGGGCGTCGTCGAGGCCGACCGGATCCTGGGGCCGGAGCGGGTGAGGGCGGGCGACGTCGTGCTCGCGATGGCGTCGTCCGGTATCCACTCGAACGGGTACTCGCTCGTCCGGCACATCCTGGCGACGACGGACCTGACGCTGGAGACCCGCCCGGCCGAACTCGACCGTCCGCTGGGCCAGGAACTCCTCACCCCGACGCGCATCTACGCCAAGGACTGCCTGGCCCTGGCCGAGGCCGGCGGAGTGCGGGCGTTCGCGCACATCACGGGCGGCGGACTGGCGGCGAACCTGGCCCGGTCGCTTCCGCCGGGGGTGGACGCCGTGCTGGACCGCTCGTCCTGGGAGGTCCCGGCCGTCTTCCGCCTGCTCCAGGCGCACGGCGACGTACCGCAGGCCGAGATGGACAAGACGTTCAACCTCGGTGTCGGCATGGCCGCGATCGTCGCCCCGGACCGCGCCGACGAGGCGCTCCGCCTGCTGGCCTCCCGCGGCGTCCCGTCCTGGCCCCTCGGCGAGATCGCCGAAGGCACCGGCGACGCGACCCTCCGCTGACCCGCCGGCCCTGCCCGCCTCGCGGGCGGGGCTGAACGGGACGCTGAGCGTCTCTCGGACCTCTCGGGTCAACAAGGGCATGCCGGACACCAGACGCGGCCCGTGGGGTCGCTCAGCGTGAGCGGCGGTCCCCGGGCGTGCTCCGGCTCATGACAAACGCCACCGCCCGGCGGTGCGGGCGGTGGCGTGCTGTCCAACGGTCAACCGGAGGTGCCGTCCTTGCGGGTCTCCGTGCCGTAGTCGTCGGCGTAGTCGGCGTACTTCTCGACGAGCTCGTCATAGGAGTCTTCGCCGGAGTCGCTGACTCCCAGTTCATCCTTAAGGCGGTCGAGGTCCGTGTTGCCGGTGTTGTACTTGAGCTGCCGGGCAACCTTCACCTGCTTGGCCTTGGCTCGGCCGCGACCCATTGGCTCGACCCCCTCGATGGTCAGGGCTTTCGTGGGCCCATCAACGCGCGCGTGTACCACACGAACCGGTGCCTGATGAGCCATGCGTCAGTCACGAGTACAACCGTACCCGTTTTGCGCCTGGCTCGGTACATCGACGGTACGTGGCGGCGCCCCTCTTGCTGATAACGGCAGTGTATCCGGTGGTCACGTCAACGTGGGAAGGCCACCGTGGGACGGTCGTACGCCGCCCCACAGCGGCCCTCACAACGGTTTTGCAACGGTCTAAACAGGTCTAGGGATCCCACCCCCCGGCCGCGCCTTCCGCAAGCGCGGAGGCCGCGCCTTCCGGGAGCTCAGAGAAGGATGCCGCGCAGCCTGCCGACCTCCGACATCCGGCGCTCGGCGAGGCGGTCGGCGGCCACCGCCGGCGGGACGCCCTCGTCGGAGGCCAGCGCGAAGATCTTCCGGGTGGTGTCGTAGATGCCCGCTGCGCGGGCCTTGGCGCGGTCGAAGTTGAAGCCCTCGATCTCGTCCGCGACCTGGATCACACCGCCGGAGTTCACCACGTAGTCGGGCGCGTACAGGACGCCGCGGTCGGCGAGGCGCTTCTCCACGCCCGTGTGGGCGAGCTGGTTGTTGGCGGCGCCGCAGACGACCTTGGCGGCCAGCACGGGCACGGTGTCGTCGTCGAGGGAGCCGCCCAGCGCGCACGGCGCGTACACGTCGAGTTCCGTGCGGACCATGGCGTCGGCGTCGGAGACGACCTCCACCTCGGGGTGCAGCGCCCGGACGCGGTCGACGGCGGCCTCGGACACGTCGCAGATCACGACGTCCGCGCCGTCCTCGCGCAGGTGCTCCACCAGGCGGTGGCCGACCTTCCCGACGCCCTCCACCCCGACCCGCCTGCCGCGCAGCGTCGGACGGCCCCACACCGTTTCGGCCGCGGCCCGCATCCCCTGGAACACGCCGAACGCCGTGAGGATGGACGAGTCGCCGGCGCCGCCGTGCGCGACCGTCCGTCCGGTGACGAAGCGGCACTCGCGCGCGACGATGTCCATGTCCTCGCTGTAGGTGCCCACGTCGCACGCCGTGTAGTACCGGCCGTTCAGCGACTGGACGAACCGCCCGTAGGCCCGCAGCATCGCCTCGGACTTGTCCGTGGCGGGGTCGCCGATGATGACGGCCTTGCCGCCGCCGAGGTCGAGCCCGGCCAGTGCGTTCTTGTACGCCATGCCCCGGGACAGGTTCAGCACGTCGGCGAGGGCCTCTTCCTCGGAGCCGTACGGGTAGAAGCGGGTGCCTCCCAAGGACGGGCCGAGCGCGGTGGAGTAGATGGCGATGATGGCGCGCAGGCCGCTGGCCTCGTCCTGGCAGAAGACGACCTGCTCGTGTCGGGGTTCGGTGCCCTTGTGGGGCGCCCCGAAGACATTAGGCACGGTAGTGCCCTCCTCTCTGTCTCTAAGATCAGCCTAGGGCGCGCGATGGCGCCACGCCCGACCGAATCTCCTGCCACGATGCGATTCTCATGTCACGATGCGATGGTGCTTCCGTACGCGGCGTACCTACGGGTTTATGAACCGGTGACCGCCTTCCCGGAGCCCGCGCGGACCCTGTGGACGGTCTACGCCGACTCCAGGCGCCGTCCCAGGCGGATCCACGCGCTCGGGGTGGAGAACCGGGAGGCCGTGCTCAGGCTGACGGGCTCGCCGCCCGAGGTCGTCCCGGAACGGGAGAGCAGGGACGCCTACGTGCGGCGCCTGGAGGACATGATCTACGTGTGCCCGTGGGGGACGCGGCTGCGGTCCTGGCTGGCCTTCGAGCGCTTCAGGGACGAGCACGCGGCGGGCGTGGCGGCGGCCTTCGTCCCGCCGCCCCTCTCCGAGCGGGTGCGCAGCGACTTCGAGCAGTGGAAGAACGCCGGCCGCTCCCTCCGCCCGCACATCCTGACGAGCACCTGGCACGTCCCGCTGGACTGGTTCGTGCCGTTCGCGCGCGGTGAGCGGTGCCTGATGCTCGGCACGCCGGGGGCCGGGCACCGGCCTGCGGACGACACGGCCGAGGAGTTCGCGGCCCACGGCCCGGCGACGGCGGCGCCCGCGCGGACCCTGATCTACGTCACCTCGATGGGGGAGGCCCGCCGCCGGGTGGCGGCCGCGCTCCCGGTGGTGCGCGAGAACCTCGGCGAGGGCACGGAGGACGTCTACCTCCTGTCGGCGGGACGGCTGGAGACCCTCGGCCGGTGGCTCGGCGAGTTCCATCCCCGCGCGCTGGTGGAACTCGACTACGGCGGGCTCGTCCATCTCCTGGACGACACCACGCTCCGTACTGACGAGTCGGTCGCGGAGATGACCGTGGCCCTCACCGGTATGGAGCGAGGTGAGGTCGAGCTGACCGTCGCGATGTACAAGCGTCTCCTGGCCCGCTGGCGCCCCGTGCGGGCGCTGGAGGCCGCGAACTAAAACAAATTTCCCGAATCCGCGCGCGATACGACTATACGTGTCGCTAGAATCACGCAGCGTGACCCAGCCGCCACCGGACACGCACACCACCCCGCTCTCGCGGGGATGTTTGCACGCAACTACCGCCAGGAACTTGCTTGTTGCGCTGAGTGGTGGCAAGGTTACACGTTGTGATGTCATAGTGGCTCTTTCGGGCCATAGGGGACATCAGTGACCACGCGAGGATCAATCGCAGGATCGCTGTCATCGGTCCACGGAGGAGAGGCCGCAAACATGTCAGCACGTACGCCAGAGGCCGAGCCCCTGCTGACGCCGGCGGAGGTGGCGACGATGTTCCGCGTCGACCCCAAGACCGTCACGCGCTGGGCGAAGGCGGGAAAGCTCACGTCGATCCGCACGCTCGGCGGGCATCGCCGGTACCGCGAGGCGGAGGTGCGGGCGCTGCTCGCGGGAATCCCGCAGCAGCGCTCGGAGTAGTCACGCCGACCGGCAGGGCTCCAGGGGAGCCCTCCGGGCGCACAGCGCAAGAGGGGGGCGGCCAGGAGGCCCTTGAACGGACCTCGCGCCCGAGTTACGTGCGGGGACCCGCTCGGTGGTCTCCTGGCCGACACGGGACCACGGTCATCCGAGAACCGTCGGTCCCGAACGCCGAAGCCGCACTGTCCCCGGGACGGGCACCAGACCGCCCGCTCCCGGGGGCAGACCGCGGTCCCGGAGCCGCGGCGCTCGCTCCCGAAGGAAGAGCACGCGGTCGTCGGAACAACGGAGTTCCGTTCCGGGGGTTGTGTCCGGTTGTGGACGCAGCCGAGTTGGATGTCCGAAATTCCGCGCACGTCGTGGCGATAACCGCAGGTCGAACGGTTACTGGTTCGTCTCCGCGCGGCTAATGGCTCATCTCTTCGTGGGCCAGGCGGTCGAACAGGGCACCCGTGCCCGGGTCGTGCCTGCCGGAGATCTGCATGATCACCACGAGCTGGTCGACCAGCAGCCGCTCCAGGTCGGGGCGTGACACGTCGCGGTTCTCCAGCCAGTCCAGGCCGGCGGTCTCCACGGTCGCCATCCAGCAGCGCAGCGTGATGCGCAGGATCGGCGGCGGAACGTCGACGTCCAGTGAGTGCAGGATCCGGTCCAGCAGCAGCCGGCGGATCCCGTCCACGATCTCGCCGGCCTCGCCCGAGCGGTCGGCCGGCCCGCCGCGCAGCAGTGCCGTGTAACCGGCCGCGTGGCTCTCCACGAAATCGAAGTAGCGCTTCAGCGAGATCCGGAGCCGTTCGAGCGGCTTGCCCTCCGTGGGAGGTTCCAGCAGCACCGACAGGTGCTTCGCGGCGCTGCCGAGCGCCGCGATGTACAGCTCGTTCTTGCCGCCGAAGTAGTGGTAGACCAGCGCGCGGGAGGCTCCCGCCTTCGCCGCGACGTCGTCGATCGAGACGTCCTCGGGCGAGCGCGTGCTGAACAGCTGCAGCGCCGCCTCGATCAGTTCGTCCCGTCGCTCGTCCACGCTGAGTCGACGACGGCCGCGCCCGCCGTTCGGCCGGCTGCGCGCCTTTGCACCGGCCCCCGCACGATCTCCCACCTGGGCAGGGTATCCGAGCCGGGCGCGGTCAGGGGTGCACACCGAGCGCGCCGGTGGCGGGCCCGCCACCGGGTCGTGTCCGTTCCCCGGCACGACTGTGATCCAGAACACCACAGGCCCGAACCACCTTTGTCGGATGCCCGTTACTCGCTGTCGCGGCGCTATGGGGGTGAGGCGCGGCATCATGGCATCTCCTCCCGAGCGGAGGGCGGCGCGCCGAATCCCCCCACCGGGGCGCTGCCGCGGCAGGTCCTGCTGGTTCCCCTGGACGGAGTGCCATGTCAGCTGAAGAAGGAAATCCCCCGCACGACATGCTGGGAGAGGGCGCGGTGCCCCGGCCGCGCAGCGAGCCCTCTCCCGCACCGCGCGACGAGGGCAAGGCGGTGCCCGCGCCGAAACCGACGATCCGCAATGTGGCCGAACGCGCCGGAGTGTCCAAATCGCTCGTCTCGCTGGTCATGCGAGGGTCACCGCACGTGAGCGAACGCCGGAGGCAGGCCGTCCTGCAGGCCGCCCGGGAGCTCGGCTACCGCCCGAACGCCGTGGCGCGCAGCCTGGTCGAGGGACGCACCCGGCTGATCGGCGCCATCGTCGCCGACCTGCACAACCCGTTCTTCGCCGAGTTCCTCGACGGGCTCCAGGAGAGCCTGCACGGCGCGGGGCTGCGAATGCTGGTCGGCAGCGGCCGCTGGGACCCGATGTTCGAGGCCGAGGCGGTCGAGGCGTTCCTGGAGATGCGGGTGGACGGGCTGGTGCTGCTCAGCGTCGTCCCGGAGTCGCTCAAGGAGGCCGCCGCCAGCGTCCCCGTGGTGGTCGTCGGCGAGCGCGACGTGGTCGGCGTCGACATCGTGGTGGACGACGACGAGCTCGGCGCGAGCCTCGCCGTCGACCATCTCGTCGAGCACGGTCACCGCCGGATCGCGCACATCGAGGGCGCGCGCTCCACCACCGCGCGCTACCGCCGCGCCGGCTACGAGAAGGCGATGCGGCGGCACGACCTGGCCGCCGAGATCGTCGTCGAGCCCGGCGACTTCACCGAGGACGGCGGCTACCGGGCCACGCTCTCCCTGCTGCGCCGCGACGCCCGGCCGACCGCGATCTTCGCTCCCAACGACCTGGTCGCCACCGGGACGCTGTCGGCCGCCGACGAGCTCGGCATGCGGGTCCCGGCGGACCTCTCGATCATCGGCTACGACAACACCCATCTCGCGGCGATCCGGCACATCTCGCTGACCAGCGTCGACCAGCCGCGCCGCGACATGGGCCGGGTGGCCGCCGAGATGCTCACCGCGCGCATCGGCGACCCCTCCCGCGCCGCGCGGCAGAAGCTGGTCGTCCCGCATCTGGTGGTCCGCTCGACGACGGGGCCCGCTCCCGCCATGTGACCCCGCCTGTGCGCCGCTTCAGGACGTCCCCCGCCCTCCCCTCGCTCCCGTCGGCCCGCTGCGTGCCGTGATCCGCGCGTCGTGACGCCCGCCGCCCTGGCTCGCGACGCCCCCCGTGCAGCTCCGCCCCGCTCCGCGCGGCCGTGCTCCCGAGGCCCGTCGTCCTGGTGGCCGTCGCTCACGTGACCCACGATCGCGGCGCCGTCGCAGTGCTCTCGTGGTTTGTGACGTCCTGCGTCGGAGGCTGCGTCGCCGCCGCGGCGCCGGTTATGGCCGCGGTACGGGGATGGTCGATCGTTTCCCGGGACGGTGCGTGCCGGGTATGGGGGAGGCCAAGCCTGCCGCATTCGCCGGGACGGGACCCGCGGCCAGGTGGTTAATGGGACTTCATCGTCGGCGGGCAGTCCCGGGCGGCCTCGCAGATGGCCGCCGGGCCGGGCCTGCCGGCGGTCGGGAGAGGGTCCGTTCACCCAGAGGGGAACAGGTCGTGCGTGATCCGGAACTGGTGTCGTGCGCGCAGCGCGCGGCGAGCGAATTGGAACGCGCGTGGTCGGAGTGGCGGCACGCCCGCGGCCTCGCCGAGCAGGTGTCGGAGTCCGTCGCCAGCTACGTGGCCCATTCGATCGACCACCCGTGGGGGCGGCCCCGCGTGGTCCTCGGCCTGGACGCCGACGAGGCGCGCGCGCTCGCGGCCCTGCTGGGCAAGGAGGACCCCCTGCGCGGCTGATTTCCCCGACTCCGTTTGACGAACCTGCGCCGGTGTGCAGACTGTCAGGGTCGGTAACGAAGTCATCACGGAGGAAAACGGCCTGTGCGAATTCATCGAGGCGGCCCCGCGGTCGCCGGTATCGCGCTGTGCCTGGGCGCGCTCGTCGCGTGCAACGCTTCCTCCGGGGCGTCCGGCGGTGAGGCGGCCGGGCCGCCGACGGCCGGGACGGCGTCCCCGGGCGTCAAGGGCGGCAAGGCGCCCGCGTCCGCCGGGGGGGACGCCGAGTCGCTCGACGGCAAGGTGATCGTCATCGACCCCGGGCACAACGGCGGCAACGCCGACCACCCGTCGGAGATCAACCGGCAGGTGAAGATCGGCAACGGCAGCAAGGCGTGCGACACGACCGGCACCGAGACCAGGGCCGGCTACGCCGAGCACGCCTTCACCTGGGACGTGTCGAAGAGGCTCGCCGGCATCCTGAAGTCCCGGGGCGCGAAGGTCTCGCTGACCCGCAAGGACGACAGGAGCGTCGGTCCCTGCGTCACCGAGCGCGCCGCGCTCGGCAACCGGCTCAAGGCCGACGCCGCGCTGTCCATCCACGCCGACGGGGCGGCGGCGTCCGGTCACGGCTTCCACATCATCGAGCCGCTCTCCATCGGCCGGAACTCCGAGATGGTGAACGGCTCCGCCGAGTTGGGCGAGGCGCTGCGGAACGCCTATCACGAGGGCACCGGCATCCCGTACTCCAACTACCTCGGCAAGAAGGCCATCGACCGGCGCGACGACCTCGGCGGTCTCAACATGTCGACCGTGCCCAAGGTCTTCATCGAGTGCGGCAACATGCAGAACAAGGGCGACGCCGACAAGCTGTCCAGCGCGTCCTTCCGGCAGCGCATCGCCGAGTCCCTGGCCGCGGGCTTCCAGGCCTACCTGGGCTGATCGCGAACGGCGATCCGGGACGCGCGCCGGGCCCGCAGCGGGCAGGATGAGCGGATGCCTGATCTTCGTCGTGTGCGCGAACTGCTGCTCGGGGCCGGTTACACCGTCGCGGGGGTGCGCGCGTCGCTCGGCCCGGTCGCCGGCGGGGCGCTGGCACGGGACGAGATCGTGCCCGCGCTGCGGGCGACGGCCGGCGGGTCGCCGGTCGAGGTGCTGACCCGGCTGTTCTGGCTCCAGGTGCCCGTCCCCGAGGACGCGATCGCCGCCGACGCGCTGGTGGCGGCGGGGCTCGCCGAGGTGTCGGGCGGGCAGCTGCGGGCGCTGCTGCGCGTCGAGCCGCTGGAGGCGGTGGACGGCGACGGGCACGCCGGTTACGCCGTGTCCGATCTGAAGGTGCGGCCCGGGGACGGACGCGTTCCAGCGGCCGATCATGTGGTGGGGACCGGAGGCGCGTCCGGGAATCTCGCCCGGCTGGTTGTCCACAGGCCTGTGGACAACGTGCTGGATCTGGGCACCGGCTGCGGCGTCCAGGCCGTGCACGCGGCGGGGCGGTCGCCGGGCGCGCGCATCACCGCGACGGACGTGAACCCGCGGGCGCTGGAACTGGCCGAAATGAGCTTCGCGCTGTCCGGCGTGGACGGCGCGGAACTGCTGCGCGGGTCGCTGCTGGAGCCGGTCGAGGGCCGCCGGTTCGACCTGATCGTGTCGAATCCCCCGTTCGTCGTCGCGCCGCCCGGCGACCGGCGGTTCACCTACCGCGAGTCGGGGATGGCGGGCGACGACTTCTGCCGGCGGCTCGTCGAGAGCGCCTCCCGGTACCTGAACGACGGTGGATATTGCCAGCTCCTGGCCAACTGGCTGCATGTCGACGGGGTTCCCTGGGAGGAGCGCGTCGGCGCGTGGGTGGACGGCTGCGACGCGTGGATCGTCCAGCGGGACGTCCAGGATCCGGCGGAGTACGCCGAGTTGTGGCTGCGGGATTCCTGCGAGGCGGGCACGCCCGAATACCGCGCCCGGTACGAGGCGTGGCTCGACGAGTTCGAGCAGCGGGACGTCACCGGGATCGGTTTCGGCTGGATCACGTTGCGGCGCAGCGAGCGCCCGGCCGTCCGGATCGAGGAGGTGCGGCACGCCGTCGAGCAGCCCGTCGGGGCGTACGTCCACGAGGTGCTGGACGGCCTCGTGAAGGCGGAGGAGTTTTCCACAGCCTGTGGACGACGGCTCGCCGCGGCGCCCGGTCTCGTCCAGGAACAGATCGGCCCGCCCGGCGCCGAGGACCCGGAGCGGATCGTCCTGCGGCAGACGGATCGGCTCCGCCGCGCCGCCGGTGTCGGGACGGTCGAGGCCGCCCTCGCGGGTGTCTGCGACGGCACCCTGCCCCTCGATCCGCTCCTGGACGCCATCGCCGAGCTCACGGACACGGACCCCGGTGAGGTCCGCGCGCACGCCGCGGCCGTCCTGCCGGAGCTGATCGCCGACGGCTTCTTCGCCTGAACCGGACGGACGTCTCCCGAGGGTCAGCCGCGCGCTTCGTCCAGGGTGCGGAAGGCGCTGCCGCGCAAGCGGCGCGACAGGTCGCGGTTGACCCGGTGCGCCCAGAGCGGGCCGCCGTAGATCATGCCGGTGTAGCCCTGGACGAGGGTCGCGCCCGCCCGGACGCGTTCCCACACGTCGTCGGCCGTCTCGACCCCGCCGACGGAGACCAGCGCGAGCCGCCCGCCCGTGCGGGACCGCAGCCGGCGCAGGACCTCGAGCGACCGCTCGCGCAGCGGCGCGCCCGACAGCCCGCCGGTCTCCTTGACCAGCGCGGGCGGGCTGAGCAGGGCGTCCCGGCCGATCGTGGTGTTGGTCGCGATGATGCCGTCGAGACCGAGTTCGAGGGCGAGGTCGGCGACGGCGTCGACGTCGTCGTCCGCGAGGTCCGGCGCGATCTTCACCAGCAGCGGGACGCGGCGGGCGGACGAGCGGTCGGCGGCCTCGCGCACGGCCGTCAGCAGCGGCCGCAGATGCTCGACGGCCTGTAGGTTCCGCAGGCCCGGCGTGTTGGGGGAGCTGACGTTGACCACGAGGTAGTCGGCGTGCGGGGCGAGCCGCTCGGTGCTCGCCACGTAGTCGGCGGCGGCCGAGGCCTCCGGGACGACCTTGGTCTTGCCGATGTTGGCGCCGACGATCGTCCCCGGCGCCCGGTCGGCGAGCCGCCGCGCGGCGGCCTCGGAGCCCGCGTTGTTGAAGCCCATCCGGTTGACGACCGCCCGGTCCGGGACGAGCCGGAACAGCCGCGGGCGCGGGTTGCCGGGCTGCGGGCGGCCGGTCACCGTCCCGATCTCGACGTGGCCGAACCCGAACGCCGCGAGCGCCGCGTAGGCGACGGCGTCCTTGTCGAACCCGGCGGCGAGGCCGAGCGGGCTCGGGAAGTCCAGCCCGAGGGCGCGGACGGCCAGCGCCGGGTCGCGGGGCGCGAACAGCCGCCGCAGCAGCGGCACCGCACCGGGAACCGACTGGACGGCGTGCAGCGCGCGCAGGGTCAGATGGTGGGCGCTCTCCGCCGGGACGCGGGCGATGACCAGTGAGAAAAGGAGTCGATACATCACCCGCCAGTATCTCAGCCGGGCCGCGGGAAAATCGTTCGCGGGGTCGCCGAACCGCCGCCTACCCTGACCGCATGCTTCTCCATGCCGAGGCCACCGCCTGGTGGCCCACTCCGCAGCGCGTCTACCGCGACCGTCCCGCCGGCAGGTCCGGCCGGGACGCGATCGGCGTCTGAGCTGCACGCTCCCGCGCGGCCGGACCTGGGTGCGAACGAACCACGACACACCCAGCCGAACGGGAGAACCTCATGTCCAAGAGCCGAGGCCGCAACGGCATGCTCGGCGTGGGCGGCCAGCGCAAGAACCTGTCGCGCAGCGAGCTGCGCGGCGGGAAGGCGCAGGCAGCCGACGGCGGCGCCGGTACGGCGGCCGAGAGGAAGAGGGAACTGCTCCGCAAGATGCGCGAACGCACCGAGCGGCGCACCTCCGGCAACGACGAGTAGCGAACGGAACGCGCCGGTCCACTCACGGACCGGCGCGTTCTACCTTCCGCGGAAGGTGCCGCGGAGTGTGAGGCGGACGTCGTGGGCGGCTTCCCGCATCGTCCGGCGTACAGCGCGGAGAGGGTCGCGTACGGTTGCCCGCCACGTTGAGCGGATGCCGTGTCCGATCGGGCGCAGGACGCTCTGCCGCACCCAGCGGGCCGGGGCGACGACCAGTACCCGCACCGGGACGACGACGAGCGTTCGCCAGAGCCAACGGAGGATCCGGGCGGCGAGGCGCCATGCTCCTACGGCACCGGCGACGACCGGGGCCAGGAGGTACCGCCACATCGCCCGTGCGGGCGCGACGATCAGGACGCGTCCCAGCCAGGCCAGGCAGCGCCCGATCAGCCGCCACGACCAGGCCACCGCCGCCGCGAAGGCGCGCCAGCCGGTGGCGAGTGCGCCGCCGAGCGCGCCCAGCAGGGTGAGGGTGCGGCGGCCGAGCCACGTGAGCCCGGCCCAGAGGGCGCGGGCCAGCCAGGCGATGCCGAGCAGCGGCGGGCGCAGGACGTAGCGCCACAGCAGCACGGCCGGCAGGACGACGAGCACTCCGATCAGCAGGCCGATGCCCTTGAGGAGCAGGCCGAGGCCGCTCCCGAGGACGCCGAACAGCCAGGCGATTCCGCGGCCGAGCGCCCGGAGCGGACGCAGCAGGAGGAACGCGAGCAGTCCTCCGAGGCCGCGTCCGAGCAGGGCCAGGAAACGGCCGATCGGCGCGATGAGGACGCGGTGGACCCACCGGGCCAGCCGTCCGGTCCCGCGCCCGAACCACCGGAGGAGGCCGAGGACCACGACGACGGCGAGCCAGCGCAGCGGCCGGACGAGGACGAGGTCGAGCAGCGCGGCGACGCCCCGTCCGACGGCGGCCAGCAGCCGTCCGGCCGGAGCGAGCAGCCGGCGGTACAGGGCGCGCCAGACGCCGCGCAGCATCCGGCCGAGGAGCCGGGCGAACCGGCCCGGAACCCGCACGAGAACGTTCCAGGCCGCCCGGACCCCCCGGGCCGCCAGCACGGCCAGGTCCCAGCCGAACCGCAGCGGGATCACGACGAGCAGCGCCACCACGCGGGCCGGCACGACGATCCACGCCGGACCCGGACCCGGACCGCGATCCGGTACCGGCGCCGGGGGACGTTTCTTCGTCAGGTCGACCGGGCCGCCCGCTGAGTCGTTTCCCGTGGTCACCGCAGCCTTCCTCGTCTACCGCCGCAGGCATGCGGCACCAGGATGTGACTCGGCGCGGGGGTGACCGGTTCCAGGCGGTTGAACCCGCTCCGAGGCGTTCACCGTATTCCTCCTCGATCCGGGAGAGCGGCGGCTCCACCTCGATCGACGTGCGGGACCTGGAACCGGAGCCGGGGCCCAGGACGACCTGGAGGACACGACATGAAATTCCCACGTTGGGCGATCCCGGCTGCTGCCGCCCTCACGGCGTCGGGACTGGTGCTGAGCGGGTGCGGGCAGGAGAAGGCCGGTGGGGGGCAGAACGCCGCGGGCTCTCAGACGCAGGCGCAGCCGTCGGCCGAGCCGTCCGAGTCGCCCGCCCCCGAGCCGACCGTGCTGGAGGTGGCCAGCGTCACCAAGCTCGGCAGGGTCGTCACCGACGGCAAGGGCATGACGCTCTACCGCTTCGACAACGACACCGCCCGGCCTCCCGCGTCGACCTGCGCGGACGCGTGCGCCAAGGCGTGGCCGCCGGTGTGGGCGGGCCAGGGGAACACCGAGGTCAAGGGCGTCCAGCAGTCGCTGGTCGGCAAGGTGAAGCGGCCGGACGGCAAGTGGCAGGTCACGCTCGGCGGGTGGCCGCTCTACCGGTTCGCCAAGGACGGCAGTCCCGGTGACACGAAGGGGCAGGGCGTAGGCGGAACCTGGTACGCCGCGGCGCCGACCGGCAAGAAGGCGGCCCCGCTCAAGCAGGCGAACGGCAACCGCTGGAAGGGCTGGACGGTCGTCAAGGCCAAGCGGGACCCGAAGCTCGGCCTGATCCTGACCGACGGCAAGGGCATGACGCTCTACCGCTTCGACAAGGACAAGAACAAGCCGCCGACGACCAACTGCTTCGGCTCGTGCAAGAAGGCGTGGCCGCCGGCCGTCTTCAACGGCTGGAAGCACCTCAAGCTCGAAGGCGTCTCGAAGAAGGTCGTCAACTTCATCGAGCGCAAGGACGACGGCAAGTGCCAGCTCACGATCGACGGCTGGCCCATGTACTACTACGAGCAGGACGAGCAGCCCGGCGACACCAAGGGCCAGGGCGTCGGCGGGGTCTGGTGGGCCACCACCCCGACCGGCAAGAAGGCCGTCGGCACGGGGTCCGGTGGCGGGGGCGGAGGCGGCTACGGGTCTGGCGGCGGCTACTAGAGCCGTCCACCACGCCGTATCCCCCATCAGGCGAAGGCGCGGAGGGCAGCGCGGGTCGGTCGGGGCCCGCGCTCCCTCCGCGCCTTCTTCATGCGCCGACCAGGGGCTTCTCATAGACGTGCCACGACCCTCGCCTTCCGGTGACGCTCCGGATCTCGACACTCACGCGATCCGATGGTCGAATGGGGGACCAATCCCGCCGAGGGTGCGGCCCGGCGAAGTGCCCGCAGTCCGGTGGGAGCTGCGGGAGGCCCCATGGGCGAGCGAGTCGATCGAACGGAGAGCGACCAGGCGGGACGGGCCCGGCCCCGGGAGAGGGCGGCCGGGCGGCACGGTCCCGCGGAACGGGCGCGATCGGCTTGGCTCAGGGGCGCGGTGGCGCTGGCGCTGCTGGCCGGCGGGCTCACGGCCTGCGGGGACGGCGGCGGGACGCCGAAGCTCACCTGGTACGTCAACCCCGACAACGGCGGCCAGGCGGCCCTCGCGAAGTCCTGCACGCAGGCCGCGGGCGGCCGGTACCGGATCGAGACGTCCCTGCTGCCGAGCGACGCCACGCAGCAGCGCGAGCAGCTGATCAGACGGCTGGCCGCCAAGGACTCCGGGCTCGACCTCATGAGCCTGGACCCGGTCTTCGTCGCCGAGGCCGCCAACGCCGGGTTCCTGCGCCCGTTCACCAAGGGCGAGGCCGCGCCGCTGACCGACGGCGTGTTCGCCCCCGCCGTGCAGAGCTCGATGTGGGAGGGCAAGCTCTACGCGGCGCCCTTCTGGGCCAACACGCAGCTGCTGTGGTACCGCAAGTCGGTGGCGAAGAAGGCGGGCATCGACCCGAACGCGCCCGACTTCACCTGGGACAAGCTCATCGACGCGGCCGTCCGGACGAACACCACCATCGGCGTCCAGGGCAACCGGTACGAGGGCTACATGGTGTGGATCAACTCCCTGATCGCCTCGGCCGGGGGCCGCATCATCAGCAACGCCGAGAAGGGCGACGACGCGAGCATCGACATCGACTCGCCGGCCGCCGGGCGGGCGGCGTCGATCATCCGCAGGCTCGCCCGGTCCTCCGCCGCGAGCCCGACGCTGTCCACCGACATCGAGGAGCAGTCCCGGGCGACGATCAACGGCGCGCGCGGCGGCTTCCTGCTCAACTGGGGCTACGTCTGGCGGGCCGAGAAGGGCGACGCCGACGCGGGCGCCATCGGCAAGAACATCGTCGGCGACCTCGGCTGGGCCCGCTACCCGCGGGTCGACCCGCGGCAGCCGAGCAAGCCCCCGTTCGGGGGCATCGAGATCGGCGTCGGCGCGTACGGCAGGCACAAGGGCCTGGCCGTGGAGGCGACCCGGTGCATCACCTCGCCGGCCAACATGAAGCGGTACATGCTCGACGAGGGCAACGTCGCCGCCCGCCCGGCGATCTTCGACGATCCCGACATCCTCAAGGAGTTCCCGATGGCCCCGCTGATGCGGGACTCCATCGCCGCGGCCGCGCCCCGTCCGGCCACCCCCTACTACGCCGACCTGTCCGGCGCCGTCCAGAACCGCTGGCATCCGCCCGCGTCGGTGAACCCCGCGACGACGCCGCGCCGGTCCGCGGAGTTCGCCCGGGCGGTCCTGGGCGACCAGGCGCTGCTGTGAGGCGAGGCTCGGAAAGGAAGGTGTCCGGATGACGTCCGCAGGAACGGCACCGAAGGTCGACCGCTCGGACGGCGCCCCCGCCCGCCCGGAGATCTCCGACCGCGGCCGCGCCGAGCGCAGGCTCGGGCTGCTGCTCTCGCTGCCCGCCGTGGTGGTGATGCTGCTGGTCACCGCGTATCCGCTGGTCAACGCCGTCTACGAGTCGCTGTTCAGCTACCGGATCACCGCGCCCGAGGACCGGCACTTCGTCGGCCTCGGCAACTACGCGACCGCGCTGTCGGACGCCCTGTTCTGGCAGACGGTGCTCACCACCCTGATCATCACCGTGGCCACGGTGGGGGTGGAGCTGGTCATCGGGTTCGCGCTCGCGATGGTGATGCACCGGGCCGTCTTCGGGCGGCGGACGGTGCGGACCGCGATCCTGCTGCCCTACGGGATCGTCACGGTCATCTCCGCGTTCGCCTGGAAGTACGCCTTCGACGTCCAGTCGGGGTTCGTCAACTCCTGGTTCGGGCTCGGCGACTTCGCCTGGTTCTCCGACCGCTGGGCGGCGCTGTTCGTGATCATCCTGTCGGAGATCTGGAAGACGACCCCGTTCGTGTCCCTGCTGCTCCTCGCCGGGCTGGCACAGGTGCCGGCCGACCTCGGCGAGGCCGCGACGGTGGACGGCGCGACGGCGTGGCAGCGCCTCAAACGGGTCACGATCCCCAACATGAAGGCCGCGATCCTCGTCGCGGTGCTGTTCCGGACGCTGGACGCGTGGCGGATCTTCGACAACGTGTTCATCATGACGTCCGGCCAGGAGAAGACGCAGGTGCTGTCGTTCCTGACCTACCAGCAGATCATCACCCGGACCGAGCTCGGCCTCGGCAACGCCGTCGGGGTGCTGCTGTTCCTGTCGGTGGTGCTGATCGCCGCCGTGTTCATCAAGGGGTTCCGGGTGGACCTCTCCCAGGTGCGAGGTGACCGCTGATGGAGTCGGCGCGCTCGAAGTCGCTGTGGATCGTGGCCTCGCTGCTGATCCTGGTGTGGACGGCGTTCCCGATCGTGTGGATCGTGATGCTGTCGTTCAAGCAGCCCAGCGAGATCGGCAACGTCCAGGGCTTCTTCCCGAAGACCTGGACGTGGGACAACTACGAGACGGTCTTCAAGACCGACCTGTTCACCTCGGCGCTGATCAACTCGATCGGCATCTCGCTGATCGCCACGTTCGTCGGGGTGGTGTTCGCGACGCTGGTGGCCTACGCCATCGCGCGGCTGGAGTTCCCCGGCAAGCGGCTGATCCTGTCGTTCGCGCTCGCCATCGCGATGTTCCCGGTGGTGTCGCTGGTCGGACCGCTGTTCGACCTGTGGCGCAACATCGGCCTGTACGACACCTGGCCGGGCCTGATCATCCCCTACATCTCGTTCGCGCTGCCGCTCGCGATCTGGACGCTGTCGGCGTTCTTCCGCGAGATCCCGTGGGAGATGGAGCAGGCCGCGCAGGTGGACGGGGCCACCACCTGGCAGGCGTTCCGCAAGGTGATCGTCCCGCTGGCGGCGCCCGGCGTGTTCACCGCCGCGATCCTGACCTTCTTCTTCTGCTGGAACGACTTCGTCTTCGGGATCTCGCTGACCTCCACCGACCGGGCCCGGCCCGTCCCGGCGGCGCTGGCGTTCTTCACCGGGGAGTCCTACTTCGAGCAGCCCACCACCGCCATCTGCGCCGCCGCCGTCGTCGTCACGGTCCCGGTCGTGATCATCGTTCTGGCGTTCCAGCGCCGCATCGTGGCCGGGCTGACGTCCGGCGCCGTCAAAGGCTGAGAGGGAGACCATGGCCGCCATCACCATGAAGAACATCGTCAAGCGGTACGGCGACGGTTTCCCGGCCGTGAACGACGTCTCCCTCGACGTCCGGGACGGCGAGTTCATGATCCTGGTCGGGCCGTCCGGCTGCGGCAAGTCCACGCTGCTGCGGATGATCGTCGGGCTGGAGGACATCACGTCCGGCGAGATGCTCATCGGCGACCGGGTCGTCAACAAGATCGCGCCGCGGCAGCGGAACCTGTCGATGGTGTTCCAGAACTACGCGCTCTACCCGCACCTCAGCGTGTTCGAGAACATCGCCTTCCCGCTCCGCCTCGCCAAGGTCGCCGGCGACGAGGTGCGGCGGCGCGTCGACGAGACCGCCGAGCTGCTGGAGCTGACCGAGCATCTGGACCGCAAGCCCGCGAACCTGTCCGGCGGGCAGCGGCAGCGGGTCGCGATGGGCCGCGCGATCGTCCGGCAGGCGGACGCGTTCCTGTTCGACGAGCCGCTGTCGAACCTGGACGCCAAGCTGCGCGGGCAGATGCGCACCGAGATCTCCCGGCTCCAGCGGCGCCTCGGCGTCACCACCGTGTACGTCACGCACGACCAGACGGAGGCGATGACGCTCGGCGACCGGGTCGCGGTGCTGCGCAGGGGCGACCTGCAGCAGGTGGGGAGCCCGCGCGAGCTGTACGAGGAGCCGGTCAACCTGTTCGTGGCCGGGTTCATCGGGTCGCCGTCCATGAACTTCCTGCCGGCGTCCGTGGATCGCTCCGGCGACGGCGTGTTCCTGGAGACGCCGCTCGGGCGGTTCGAGCTGCGCGACGCGCGCAAGGCCGCCGCGATCGGCGACCGGTCGGTCGTCCTCGTCGGGATCCGCCCGGAGCACTTCGAGGACGCCTCGCTCGTCGGTGAGGAGAAGCGGGCGCGCGGCAGCCTCGTGCGGATCCGGGTGGACGTGACCGAATGGCTGGGCAACGAGCAGTACGCCTACATCCCGTACGAGGCGCCCGAGGACCTCACCGCCCAGCTGCGCGACCTGTCGCGCGAGCTCGACGGCGACCAGCTGCGGACCCAGGCGGTCGTGGCGCTGGACGCGGCCAGCATGATCGCGCCGGGGCGCGAGGCGGAGCTGTGGATCGACACGACGCGGGTGCACCTGTTCGACCCGGCCACCGGCGAGAACCTGACCCGCGACGAGGAGCGCGTCGCGCAGCTGGACCGCCTCGCCGAGGAGTCGCGCGCCGCCCACAGGGAGGCGCAGAGGACCTGACAGAGACCGGTCGTCCCCCCTGACGCGAACGGTTGATCTCTCTGGCACGATCGGAGGCATGTACGAGCGCTTCGCCCACGAGTACGCCGCCCACGCCGAGGACAGCTCCTACAACGCCCTCTACGACCGTCCCGCCGTCCTCGGCCTCGCGGGGGACGTGGCCGGCCTCACCGTCTTCGACGCCGCGTGCGGCCCCGGCCTCTACGCCCGGGAACTGCTGGAGCGCGGCGCCGGCGTCGCCGGCTGCGACGTCAGCCCGACCTTCGTCGACATGGCGCGGAAGCGCACCGGAGGCCGCGCCGACCTGCGCGTCCACGACCTGTCCACGCCCGTGGCCTGGATGCCGGACGCCTCTGTCGACCTGGTGGTGCTCGCGCTGGCCCTGCATTACTTCGACGACCGGGTCGCGCTGCTGAGGGAGTTCCGCCGCCTCCTTGCCCCGGGCGGTGCGCTCGTCCTCTCGACCGAGCACCCGATGGCGGGGTGGCTGCGCCTGGGCGGCTCCTACTTCCTCGAAGAGCCGGTGGAGGAGTCGCTGAGTCCCGAACGGGACTGGCCGATCCGGGCGTGGCGGCGCCCCCTGACGGCGATCTGCGCCGAGTTCCGCGCGGCCGGGTTCCTCATCGAGGAGCTCCTGGAGCCGCGTCCCGCCCCGGAGATGGCCGACCGCCACCCCGAAGACCACGCCAAGCTGGAGCGGTCCCCCGCCTTCGTCGCCTTCCGCCTGGTCCCGGCCCGGTCCTGATACTCGCGCCCCGCGGCCCGGACGTGCGGCCGGGGGCGGCCGACAAGATCAGCCGCCAGCGTCAGCCGACGGGGTCGTCCTGGACGTTGTAGGGGCGGCAGCCGTGATGGTCGGCGCCGGGCGTGAGGCCGTCGCCGCGGACCAGATGGTCGGTGCCGTAGCCGCGGCGCTGCTGGTAGGCCCAGTAGGCGCGGCGGGCGGGGCTCGTCCACCGCTCGAAGACCAGGACCTCGCGCACGTCGGCGCCGCCGCTGGCCTTGATCACGAGATCGCCGGGGAGCAGCGAGGCCATCGGGATCCGGCGGCAGTAGGACGCCTCGAGCAGCGCCGAGTTGGGGCCGGGCTTCGGCAGCCCGAGCGCCATGGACGCATACCCCGAGCCGTCGGTCCGGTAGCCCTGGAAGCCGGCGTTCTGGTCGTAGGGCACCCGCCGGGCGCTGTGCGGATGCCAGGACCGGGCCCGGACCAGGACGTCGTGGCGGCTGAGCACCTTGACGGGCCGCCGGGCCGTCTCGGACGGCCGGGCGCCCGCGTCCCCGGCCACCGGCGGCGTCTGCAACGCCGCGCCCAGGGCGACCCCGGCGCTCCCGGCGACGAGCGTGCAACCGGCGACGGCACCGAGGAAGAGCAACCGGCGGGGGCGCGTCCGCCCGGCCCATGACCCCGCGTGCACGGGCTCGCCGGGCCCGAGGTCGGTGGTGCGGCTCAGGTCGGAGACGAGCACCGTGTCGGCGCCGGACACCGCATCGGTGACGGGCTCTGCGGGGTCGGGTGCGGTGGGGGGCGGGGCGGCGGTGAGGGGCTCGGCCGTGGTCGCCACCTCCACCGCGGACGGGGCCGAGCGCCGGGCCTCGTCCGCCACCTCCCACAGGACGGCGAGGCGGCGCGCGTCCGCGCCGCACAGGTCCGCGAGCGAGACGACGGCGTCGGCCGGGATCCACGTCTCCCCGCTGAGCCAGCGGCTCCAGGACGAGCGGCTCGCATGCGTCCTGCGCTCCAGGGCGCGCAGATCGAGCCCGGATTCCTCCTTCAGGGCGCGCAGCTCGGTGAGCAGGATCCGCACCGCCTCGGGCAGGCCGTCGGGCAGCGGAGTCGGCGGTCGTCTTCGGCTCATTGCTTGTCTCCCTCGGGCAGGGCTGGCCATTATGCCCAGTTCCCTCTGCGCCGGTAAGTGAACCGAAGCTTGATCACCCAGTGTTCTTGAATAGGTACCGAATGTGATCGCCATGCGCATTCAGCGCTGTCTCGCTGTCCCGCGCCATCCCTTGCTGGGACGGCGTTCTCGCAGTTCGGAAGCGTCTCGTGCGTCCCGGTGTCCCAACCTTTCCGGGGGGCTTGCCGAATGGCGCATGATGATCCCTATCGTGTGCCGGGTCGATCGACACCCCCGAACTCCGCGCCCGACGGGGCGCAATTCCCGCACAATTCACGGAGGATTGCCAATGGCTTCCCCTCGGACCGTTCTCCTCGGCGTCAGCTCCCTGGCGCTGGCCGGTGGAACCGCCTTCGGCCTGTACGGCGTGTCCACCCCCGACGCGCCCTCGGCGCCGGCGCGGGGCGTCCAGCTCCAGGCGGCGGACGGCCAGGTCGCGGTCGCGGCCGTCCCGAAGGTCACCCGGAACCAGGTGATCGCCCGGGCCAAGACCTGGCACCCGCACACCGGCAGCCGCGTCCCCTACAGCCAGTCGAAGACCCACGGCGGCTACCGCACCGACTGCTCCGGCTACGCGTCCATGACGCTGCGCCTGCCCAAGCCCGGCCCCAACACCGTCGGCCTGGCCTCGTCCACCTACAGCAAGCGGATCTCGATGTCGCAGCTGAAGAAGGGCGACCTCATCATCGACGCGATCGGGAGCAACACGACCCGGCACGTCGTCATCTTCGAGAAGTGGACCAGCAGCAAGCACACCGCCTACTGGGCGTACGAGCAGCGCGGCGGCTACGGCACCGACCACCGCACCCGCACGTACGGGCTGTCCAGCGGCAGCCAGTACAAGGCCTACCGGCCGAAGAACATCACCTGATCTGATCCTGCTCCCCGCGAAGTGCCCGGCCGGACCCCTCCCGGCCGGGCGCTTCGCCGTGCGTCGGCTACGCGGGCGTCTCGGCGATCTCCGAGCGCCCCACCTCGCGTCAGGCGTCAGCGGAGCTTCTTCACCAGCAGCTCGAACTCCAGGTCGTCGCGCTTGGGCAGGCCGAAGCGCTCGTCGCCGTACGGGAACGGGCTCGTCTTGCCGGTCCGGGCGTAGCCGCGCCGGACGTACCAGGCGATCAGGTCCTCGCGCAGGCTGATCACCGTCATGTGCATCTCGGCCGCGCCCCACTGCTCGCGCGCCCGCCGCTCGGCCTCGGCGAGGACCCGGCGGCCGAGCCCGCCGCCCTGCTGGGACGGGCTGACGGCGAACATGCCGAAGTAGGCGTGCCCGCCGCGGTCCTCCAGCTGGCAGCAGGCCGTGAGCGCGCCGTCCGACTCGGCCACCAGCATCACCGCGCGCGGGTCGTGCACCACGGCCGCGACGGCGTCCGGGTCCGTGCGCCGGCCGTCGAGGAGGTCGGCCTCGGTGGTCCATCCGGCGCGGCTGGAGTCCCCGCGGTAGGCGCTCTCCACGAGCGCGACGAGGGCCGGGACGTCGTCCGCCGCGGCCGTCCGGAAGATCGGTTCCATCCTGCTCACCAGGTTCGCGCTGCTCATCGGATGCGACTCTAGCCGGGCCGCGCGGCCCCCTGGCCGGTCGCCTGGTCGGTCGCCTGGTCGACGCGGCAGCCGGGGCCGAGCGGACGGGTGATCGTCCAGTGGCGGCGGAAGTGGCACCTGGCCATCTTCCAGCGGCCGTCCTCGACCACGTACTCGTCGTCGTACTCGCCGGTGCTCACCGACTCGGTGCCGTCCTCCAGGTTCACCTGGCGGAACTTGAGCGTCCAGCGTCCCGACGCGCGCGTCCCGTCGTGCACGGTGATGTCCGGATGCGTCGCGTGGTGCATGTCGAGGACGACGTTCCTGCCGTCGACCTTCCGGAGCGCGATCGACTCGAAGACCCTGACCATGCCCTCGGCGTCGTCGAACGCGCCCAGCCGGCCGTAGTCGATCGAGGCGCCCGAGGCGATGAAGCAGGCCCGGAACTCCTCCGGGTCCTTGGCGTCGCAGGCCCGCAGGTAGCGGTGCTTGAGCGCCTTGATCTCCTCGATGGCCTCCAGCCGGGCGACGCGCGCGGCGAGGTCGGGACTCGGGGACTGCGACATGGTGGCCCGACCTTGGCCGACGGGACGGCCGCCCGTCCAGCCGCCGTCTCGGTGAACGGGAGGTCGGTGCACCGTGCCGCGCGCGAGGCCTCAGGATCGTCCTACCGGAGGGAGGACCCGGCATGAGCTTCCGCGAACGTCACCGCATGCTGGACGCGGGCGACGTCACCCTTCACGTGGCCGAGCAGGGCGACGGCGTCCCGGTGGTGATGTGCCATGGCTTCCCGGGCCTCTGGTACAGCTGGCGGCGGCAGCTCCCGGCGCTGGCCGAGGCCGGGTACCGGGCGATCGCCCTCGACATGCGGGGATACGGGCGCAGCAGCCGCCCGCCTTCGCCGCGGGCCTACGACCGGCGGCACACGGTCGCCGACCTCGTCGGCGTCCTGGACGCCCTGGGCATCGACGAGGCCGTCTTCGCGGGCCACGACTTCGGGGCCGCTCTCGTCTGGGACCTGCCCCAGTGGGCCCCTGGGCGGGTCAAGGCGCTGATGCAGCTGAGCGTGCCGCGCATGCCCGTCTCGAAGCGTCCGCCCACCGAGCTATACGCGCGGATGGCCGAACAGCACTTCGTCCATGTGCACTACTTCCAGGAGGAGGGCCCTGCGGACGAGGAGTTGGGGGCCGACCCGGAGCGCTTCCTGGCGAACCTCTTCTGGGCGCTCAGCGGCGGCTACCGGTACCTCGATGTCTGGCGGCATCCAAGCGAAGGCAACGGATACCTCGATGTACTCCCCGAAGCCCCGCCCCTGCCATGGCCGTGGTTGTCGCGGGATGAGTTCGCCTTCTACACCGACGAGTTCCGCCGGACGGGCTTCACCGGTGGCCTCAACTGGTACCGGGCCTACGACCACGTCTGGAACGAGAAGCAGAACCGTCCGGACGAGCCTGTCACCGTTCCCACGTTGTTCCTCGTGGGCGAGCGTGACCCCGTCCTCCAGATGATGGGTTCCGACGCCCTGAAGCAGATGGAGGCCCGCGTCCCGGGCCTGCGCGACGTCCACGTCATCGAGGGCGCCGGTCACTTCGTCCAGATGGAGGCGGCCGGCGAGGTCAACGAGGCGATGCTCGCCTTCCTCGCCGGCCTCTGAAACCCCGTCAGCGGGCGGGGAGGATGCGGCCGGTCACCTCTCCGAAGCCGATGCGGGCACCGGAGGGGCCGGGGGCCGAGGCGGTGATCGAGACCTCGTCGCCGTCCTCCAGGAAGGTGCGCGGCTCGCCGTTGACCGTCACGGGCTCCTTGCCGCCCCACGTGAGCTCGATGAAGGCGCCGCGCTGGTCCTTGGCCGGGCCCGAGACCGTCCCGGAGGCGAACAGGTCGCCGGTGCGGGACGAGGCGCCGTTCACCGTCATGTGCGCGAGCAACTGGGCGGGCGACCAGTACATCTCCCGGTAGGGCGGACGGGAGACGACCTGCCCGTTCCAGGAGACGGCGAGGTCGAGGTCCAGGCCCCACGGGTTCTTCTCGCGCAGGTAGGGCAGCGGCTCGGGATCCTGCGGCGGCGTGGCGACGCGGGCGGCCTCCAGGGCGAGGAGCGGGACGACCCAGTGGGACACCGACGTCGCGAAGCTCTTCCCCAGGAACGGGCCGAGCGGTACGTACTCCCACGCCTGGATGTCGCGGGCCGACCAGTCGTTGACCAGGACGACCCCGAACACGCGCTCGTCGAAGTCGTCCGCGCTCACCGGGTCGCCCAGCGCCGAGCCGGTGCCGACCACGAAACCGACCTCGGCCTCGACGTCCAAGCGGCGGCTCTCCCCGAAGGTGGGCGCGGTCTGGCCCTTGCGCTGCCCGCTCGGGCGCACGATCGGCGTCCCGGACGGGACGACCGTCCCGGCGCGGCCGTGGTACCCGACCGGCAGGTGCTTCCAGTTCGGCATGAGCGGCTCGGAGTCCGGGCGGAACAGCCGGCCGAGGTTGGACGCGTGGTGCTCGGAGGCGTAGAAGTCCACGTAGTCGGCGACCTCGAACGGCAGGTGCGGCGTCACCTGGTCGAGGGGGTGGACGGCCTCGTCCGGGACGTCCTCGGAGACCAGGTCGAGGATCTGCTCGCGAACCTCGACCCAGCGCGCGTGGCCCTCGGCCATGAACGGGTTCAGCGACGGAGCGGCGAAGACGCCGTCGCCGAGGCCGGCCGCGAGGTCCACCACGGAGTCGGCCACGCGGACGCCCACGCGGGGCGCCGTGCCCGGGGTCGAGAACACGCCGTAGGGGAGGTTGGCGAGCCCGAAGAGGGAGTCCTCGGGGATCGCGATGCGGGTCATCGGGAGGTCTCCAGCAGTGCGGACCCGAGCAGCCCGAGGTCCGCGAGTTCGGTCAGGGGGTCGGTGATGCTGCACGTCCCGAACGACAGGAAGCGGGCGCGGGCCGCGGCCGTGCGCGCCTCGCCGAGCTCCGCCACACGGGCGGCGACCGACGGCGCGTCGCGGTCGGCCAGGACGGCGGCGAGCTCCGCGTCCGGGCGGCCGTCCAGGGCGGCGTCGGTCGCGAGCAGCAGGTTCAGGAAGCCGTGCTGGTGGAACCCGGTCTCCGGGTCGGTGTTCCGGACGGGATGGTGCAGCCCCGCCGTCGCCTTGAACGGCACGCCGGCGGCCACGACCGCCGTGACGGCGGCGGCCAGCTCGTCCGGGCCCGGGTACAGGTGGGCCTTCACCCCGCCGGTGCGGAACTTCGCGCGGTCGCCGCGCGCGGCGACCGCCTCGATGAACGCGGGCCGCCGCTCGTCGCGGGGTATCTCGACGTACACGGGCACGCCGGGGCGGCCGAGCACGCGGAAGAACTCCTCGGGGTCCATGCCGGGCGGGACGGCGACCTCCAGCCCGCGCACCTCGACGGGCAGGTCGGCGGCGACGCCCACCGCCTTCGCGGCCTCGCACGGGCCGTTCGGCGCGGTGATCGACACGTCGAGCGGCTCGTCGCCGAGCAGCGGGTACAGCGCGTCGAGCGCGGTGGCGGGCAGCACGAGCGGGCCGACGAGCCCGGCGTAGGCGGCGGCGCGGTGGTCGCGGTGCGCCGGGACGGCGTCGGCCAGCGGCGCGAGCCCCGGCGGGAAGACGGCGGCGTCGTCGCACAGGCCCAGCGCGAACCGGGGGAGGGTGAACGGGGGGATCGCGAACCGGGAGGTCATCGCCGCCCCGCCCACGTCCAGGCGTACGCCTCGTCCTCGCAGGCCAGGCCGCCCTCGCCCAGTTCGAGCGGGCGGAAGGTGTCGACCATGACCGCCAGCTCGTCGAAGAACTCGACGCCGATGCTGCGCTCGTAGGCGCCGGGCTGCGGGCCGTGCGCGAGGCCGCCCGGGTGCACCGAGACCGAGCCCTGCCCGATGCCGGAGCCCTTGCGCGCCTCGTAGTCGCCGCCGCAGTAGAACATGATCTCGTCGGAGTCCACGTTCGAGTGGTAGTAGGGCACCGGGATCGACAGCGGGTGGTAGTCCACCTTGCGCGGCACGAAGTTGCAGACCACGAAGTTGTGGCCCTCGAACACCTGGTGGACGGGCGGCGGCTGGTGGACGCGGCCGGTGATCGGCTCGAAGTCGTGGACGCTGAACGTGAACGGGTACAGGCAGCCGTCCCAGCCGACGACGTCGAACGGGTGGCGCGCGTAGGTCAGCCGGGTGCCGGTGATGCCGCGCGACGTGCGGTGCTTGACGAGGACCTCGACGTCCGTGCCGTCGGCCTGGAGGGGTTCGCCCGGGCCGTGCAGGTCGCGCTCGCAGTACGGGGCGTTCTCCAGGAACTGGCCGTAGCGCGACAGGTAGCGCTTCGGCGGCGCGACGTGGCCGGTGGCCTCGATCGCGTACGCGCGCAGCGGCTGGTCCCCGGTCGGCAGCCACCGGTGCGTGGTCGAGGCCGGGATGACGACGTAGTCGCCCTGCTCCGCGTCCACCGCCCCGAAGATCGTCTCGACCGTGGCGGTGCCGGACTCGATGTAGACGATCTCGTCGCCGGTCGCGTTGCGGTACAGCGGCGAGTCCGCGGCGGACACGACGTAGGAGAGCCGGACGTCGCCGTTGCCGAGGACGACCCGGCGGCCGGTGACGACGTCGGTCTCGGACCACGTCTCCTTGGGGAACAGCTCGTGCAGCTTGAGATGGCGCGGCCGCAGCGGATGGTTGGGCGTCGTGGTCTGGTCGGGGACGTCCCAGACCCGTGAGTCGACGATCGCGGACGGGATCTCCCGGTGGTACAGCAGTGACGAGTCGGAGGAGAAGCCCTCCTCGCCCATCAGTTCCTCGAAGTGAAGCCGCTCCTCGCCGTCCCCGTGACCGATGTGACGGTGCTGGGTGTGGCGTTTCGGCGGCACGTGGCCGACCCGGCGGTAGTGGGCCATGCTCCCTCGCCTCCGATGATTAATGCATTTACTACTTTCTGTCGACCCTACGGCTGTTCTCCCTCTGGAGGGAAGTCCCTAATCTCAGCTCCGCTCGCGGACGTCGAACGACCCGCGCCCCGCCATGAGCTTGTCCAGCAGCATGATGAGCATCCGCTGCTCGGTCTCGGTGAGCACGTCCGCCCACTGCCGCTCGCGCTCGTTCTGCCCGGCGAAGATCTCCAGCATGGCGTCCTGTCCCCGCTCGGTCAGCGACAGGATCACCGACCGGCCGTCCCGCTCGCCCGGGGTGCGCACGAGCATCCCGTCCGCGACGAGCGTCTTGCTCAGGTTGGAGACGGCGGCCCTGCTCATCCCGGCCAGCGTGGCGGCGCGGCCCGGCTCCAGCGGCCCGGCGAGCCAGGTCACGAACAGCAGCCGGAAGGCCGACCAGGAGTGGCCGCGCGGCCGGTGCACCGTGGACTCCAGGTCGTAGGTGACGATCGCCGACGCCCGGTTCAGCGTCAGCAGCAGCCGCGTCGCCAGCCGGTGCCGGAACCCGAACTCCTCCGAGAGCCGCCGTCCCGCGAGATCGACGAACGACCAGAAGTCCAGCTCCGCCCCGCCGTCCGCGCTCATCTGTGCGTGCTCATCTCTGCGTGCTCATTTGCCCGTGCTCATTCCCTCGCCGGCCCGCCGATCTAGTTCATGGATTGACTATTTAACTCCTGTGGGGCGCGAGTGTCAGCCGGCCCGGTGTCAGACGTGAGCCATCGGGCATTGCCGGAGCGGAGAGAAGTGCCGGGGGGACTCAGCGGGGGAGAGGCGAATGGCGACCGTCGCCGACCAGTTCATCGAGGTGCTGCGGCAGGCCGGCGTCCGGCGGATCTACGGGGTGGTGGGCGACAGCCTCAACCCGGTCGTGGACGCCGTGCGGCGGACGCGCGGGATCGACTGGGTGCACGTCCGCAACGAGGAGGCGGGCGCGTTCGCGGCGGCGGCCGAGGCGCAGACCACGGGAAGGCTCGCCGTGTGCGCGGGCAGCTGCGGCCCCGGCAACACCCACCTCGTCCAGGGCCTGTACGACGCGCACCGGTCGGGCGCGCCGGTGCTGGCGCTGGCGTCGCAGATCCCGAGCGTGCAGATCGGCAGCGGCTACTTCCAGGAGACCCACCCCGAGCGGCTGTTCGTCGACTGCAGCCACTTCTGCGAGCCGATCGTCACCCCGGAGCAGATGCCGCGCCTCCTGCGGACCGCGATCCAGCATGCGATCGGGCTCGGTGGCGTCGCCGTGCTGACCCTTCCCGGCGACGTCGCGGGCAGTGACACGGCCGCCCCCACCGGCGAGCACGACTTCCTCGTCCGCAAGGGGATCGTCCGCCCGCCGTCCGACCAGGTCGAGCAGCTCGCCGGCGCGCTGAACCGGGCGCGGAAGGTGATGCTGTTCTGCGGCTCCGGCGTCCGGGACGCCCACGCCGAGGTGATCGAACTGGCGCACCGGCTGCTCTCGCCGGTCGGCCACGCGCTGCGCGGCAAGGAGTGGATCCAGTACGACAACCCGTTCGACGTGGGCATGAGCGGCCTGCTCGGCTACGGCGCCTGCTACGAGGCGATGCAGGACGCCGATCTCGTCCTGCTGCTCGGCACCGACTTCCCCTACGACCCGTTCCTGCCGGGCAAGAACACCATTCAGGTGGACGACGACCCGTCGAAGCCGGGGCGCCGGACCCCGCTCGACCTCGCGGTCCACGGGGACGTCGGGGAGACGATCCGGCTCGTCCTGGACAAGGTCGAGCAGAAGCACGACCGCTCCTACCTCGACGAGATGCTGCACCGCCACACGCGGGCGCTGGAGGGCGTGGTCTCCGCCTACACCCGCGACATCGACCGGCACATCCCGATCCATCCCGAGTACGTCGCCGGCGTCCTGGACGACCTCGCCGACGACGACGCGATCTTCACCGTGGACACCGGGATGTGCAACGTCTGGGCCGCGCGCTACATCACCCCCAACGGGCGCCGCCGCGTGATGGGCTCGTTCGTCCACGGCTCCATGGCCAACGCGCTCCCGCACGCCATCGGCGCGCAGTTCGGCGCGCCCGGACGCCAGGTCGTCTCGATCTCCGGCGACGGCGGTCTCGGCATGCTGCTCGGCGAGCTGCTCACGGTGAAGCTGCACCGCGTCCCCGTGAAGATCATCCTGTTCGACAACGCGTCGCTCGGCATGGTGCGCCTGGAGATGATGGTGGACGGCCTGCCGTCCTACGAGACCGACCACGAGCCCGTCGACTACGCCGCGATCGCCGAGGCCGCCGGCATCGAGTCGGCGCGGGTGGAGCGCCCGTCCGACGTCCGCACCGTGATGGAGCGCGCGCTCGCCGCGCCCGGCCCCTACCTGGTGGACGTCGTGACCGACCCGAACGCCCTGTCCATCCCGCCCCGCATCACGCCGCAGCAGGTGAAGGGCTTCGCGCTGTCGGCCGGCAAGACCGTCCTCACCGGCGGCGTCGGCAAGATGCTCGACCTGGCCCGCAGCAACCTGCGCAACATCCCCCGCCCCTGACGGACCGGCGACCGGCCGGTCAGCGGAAGTCGCGGGCCATCTCGGTGAGGGTCTCGGCCGCGACCTCGGCGAGGGGGCGGACGGGCTGCTCCTCGATCCAGGTCAGGGACGCGATGCGCAGCGCGGTCATGAAGGCGCCGGCCATGACGCGGGAGCGCAGCCGGGGGAGGCCGTCCCGGGCGGCGATCTGGTCGGCGAGGGCGCGCTCGAACTCGGCGTAGTTGGCGAGTTGCCGCCCGAGGACGGACGGGTGGTTGCGCGCGAGGCGCGTCTGCGCGGCCCACCTGGGGTCCAGCTCGCCGGTCTCCGCGTGCAGGACGTCCAGCGAGGCGCGCAGTGCCGTCCAGGACGACTCGCCGGGCGGACGGGACGCGAAGGTCTCCAGCACGGCGCGCATCCGCTGCTCGTCGCCGTACAGGAGGGCGTCCTCCTTGCCGGCGAAGTAGTTGGAGAAGGTGCGGCGGGACACGCCCGCCGCGTCGGCGATGGCCTCGACGGTGACCTCGTCGAGGCCGTGCTCGACGGCGAGGCGCATCGCGGCCTCGTGCAGGGCGCTCCGCGTCGCCTCCTTCTTGCGCTCGCGCAGCCCGCCGGTGGTCTCCATGGTCGCACCAGCCTAGCGGGCAAAAACCTGCCCAGCGCGAAATTTTGCGCAGTGGGAATAAAGTCTCGGAGGTGGAAGTTGATCCCCTCGTTCCCACTTCACCCGGAGAGGCCCACCTCGCCGTGGCCCACTTCACCCGGAGGCGTTCCTTGACCGAGCAGGTCCCCGCGAGATCGGCCCCGATGTCGCATCGCCAGATCCTCGAAGCGCTCAGCGGCCTGCTGCTGGTGCTGTTCGTTGCGATGCTGAGCAGCACCGTCGTGTCCACCGCGCTGCCGCAGATCATCGGTGCGCTCAAGGGCAGCCAGTCGCAGTACACCTGGGTCGTCACCGCGACGCTGCTCGTGTCGACCGCCAGTACCCCGATCTGGGGCAAGCTGGCCGACCTCTATGACAAGAAGACGCTGCTCCAGGCGGGCGTCGGCATCTTCGTCCTGGCGTCGGTGGCGTCCGGGTTCGCGCAGAGCACCGCGCAGCTCATCGCGTTCCGCGCGGTGCAGGGCCTCGGCGTCGGAGCGCTGCAGATCCTCGTCCAGATCATCATGGCGGCGATGATCAGTCCGCGGGACCGGGGCCGCTACTACGGCTACCTCGGCGGCGTGATGGCCGTCGCCACGGTCGGCGGGCCGCTGCTCGGCGGGCTCATCGTCGACTCCGCACTCGGCTGGCGCTGGTGCTTCTTCATCGGCGTGCCGTTCGCGGTCGTGGCCTTCGGGCTGCTGCAGAAGACCCTGCGGCTCCCGCACGTCCGGCGGCCGAACGTCAAGATCGACTACGTGGGCGCGACGCTCATCGCCGCCGGCGTCAGCGTGCTGCTGATCTGGGTCACGTTCGTCGGCGAGAACTTCGCCTGGGCGTCGTGGCAGACGGCCGCGATGGCCGGCTCCGGCGTCGCGCTGCTCGCCGCGGCCGTGTGGGTCGAGTCCCGCGCGGCGGAGCCGATCGTCCCGCTGGACATCGTGGCGCGCCGCAACACCGCGCTCGCCATCACGGCCAGCCTCGCCGTCGGCATGGCGATGTTCGGCGGCGCCGTCTTCCTCGGCCAGTACTTCCAGATCGGGCGCGGCTACAGCCCGACCAAGGCGGGCCTGCTCACCTTCCCGATGATGCTCGGCGTGTTCGGCGCGTCCACCGTGGCCGGGCGGCTCGCCTCCAGGACCGGCAAGGTCAAGCCCTACATCCTCATCGGGACGGTCGTGCTGACCGCCGGGTTCGGCCTGCTGGCCACCATCGACCACCAGACCTCGCTCGTCTTCATCGGCGCCGCGATGTTCCTGGTCGGCGCCGGAGTCGGCATGACGATGCAGAACCTCGTCCTCGTCGTGCAGAACTCGGTGCGCCTGGACGAGATCGGCGCCGCGAGCGGGACGGTCACGTTCTTCCGCTCCCTCGGCGGGACGGTCGGCGTCTCGGTGCTCGGCGCCGTCCTGGCGAACCAGGTCGCGGACCGGATCGCCGACGGGCTGCGCAGGCTCGGGGTGAGCCCCGGCGCGGGCGGCGGCGACGCGGGCACCCTCGACATCCGCGCGCTGCCCGCGCCCGTCCAGGAGATCGTCCGGGCCGCCTACGGCGACGCCACCGGCCACATCTTCCTGATCTCCGCGGCGATCGCGGTCGTCGGCATCGTCGCGGCGGCGCTCCTCAAGCCGGTGACGCTGCGCGACAGCCTCGACCTCGGGGGCTCGTCGGAACCCGCGAAGCAGGACGTCCCCGCGCCCGCCGCGGAGGGCCGCGCGTTGTCAGGCTCCTGACAAAAGCCCGGTCGAAGAGCTGGGCCAAGTCAGAAGAGGACGAGAGCCTCCGTCCGTACGGTCGGTACCCCCAACCCCGTACCCCGGAGGCGGCAGATGAGCGGACGATCGGAGTTCGGGCGCCGCGCGGTGTCGGTCGGCCGGGCGGGCGGGATGTTCGCCCGCAGCGGCCTGTGGCGTCCCGGACCGCCGCTGAGGGTCGCCCGCCAGCTCGGCGCCCTGCGCCGCTGGGGCACCCTGCTCGGCGGGACGCTCGCCTCCGCCGCCGCCCGCGACCCCGGCGCCGTCGCGATCGTCGACGACGCCGGGGAGCTGACCTACGGCGAGGTCGACGCCCGCACCGACCGTCTCGCGGCCGCCCTCTGCGGCCCCGGCTCCCGCGCCGCGCCGCGCGTCGCCGTCCTGTGCCGCAACCACCGCGGCATGGTCGAGGCGCTCGTCGCGTGCAGCAAGCGCGGCTCCGACCTCGTCCTGCTCAACACCGGGATGAGCACCGAGCAGCTCGTGACCGTCGTGCGGCAGCAGGAGGTCGAGGTGGTGATCGCCGACGCGGAGTTCGCCGGCTTCATCGCGGCCGTGCCGACGACCGTGCGGGTGGTCACCGCGGGCGGGACGGGCTCGGAGCTGGAGAACCTCATCGTCACGGCGCCCGCCGCGCCGATCGGCCCCCCGGAGAGAGCGGGCCGGACGATCGTGCTCAGCTCCGGCACGACCGGCCGCCCCAAGGGCGCCGACCGGCACTCGCGCCCCGGGCTGTCGCCGCTGGCGTCGATCCTGTCCCGCATCCCCTACCGGGTGCACGAGCGGATGCTCATCGAGGCTCCGCTGTTCCACACCTGGGGCTACGCGATGCTCCAGATCGCGGTCTCGCTGCGCGCCACGATCGTCCTGCGGGCCCGGTTCGATCCCGAGCAGACGCTGCGCACGATCGACCAGACCCGCGCGACCGCGCTGGTCGCGGTCCCGGTCATGCTGCAACGCGTCCTGGACGTCCCGGAGGCCGCGCGCCGCGAGCACGACACGTCCGCGCTGCGGATCGCGGCCGTCAGCGGCTCGGCGCTGCCCGCGACGCTCGCCACCGCCTTCATGGACGGGTTCGGCGACGTCCTCTACAACCTTTACGGGTCGACGGAGGCGTCCTGGGTGACGATCGCGACGCCCGCCGACCTGCGCGCCCGCCCCGACACCGCGGGCACGCCGCCGCCCGGGACGCGGGTCGCGGTCCTGGACGACGCGGGCGACCCCGTCCCGCCCGGCACCACGGGCCGGATCTTCGCCGCGAACGAGCTGCTGTTCGCCGGCTACACCAGCGGCGGCACCAAGGAGATGCGCGACGGCCTGATGAGCCTCGGAGACATCGGCCACCTCGACGGGCAGGGCCGGCTCTTCGTGCACGGCCGCGACGACGACATGATCGTCTCGGGCGGGGAGAACGTCTTCCCCAGCGCGATCGAGGAGGTGCTGGAGAAGCTGCCGCAGGTACGGGAGGTCGCCGTGATCGGCGTCCCGGACGAGGAGTTCGGCCAGCGCGCCGCCGCGTTCGTCGTCCTGCGCGAGGGCGAGACCCTCGACGGAGACGCCGTCCGCGCCCACGTCCGCGACCACCTGGCCCGCTACGCGGTCCCGCGCGACGTCCACTTCCTGGACGCCCTGCCCCGCAATCCCACCGGCAAGGTCCTCCGCCGCGCCCTCCACCCTTGACGGGGTCAGACGGCGGCGGAGGGGCGGCGGCCGTCGACGATGAACCAGAGGCGGGTGCGGTGGGGGGTCTGGTCCAGGCCCCATTCGTCGGCGAGGGCGTCGATGACGGTGAGGCCGCGGCCGTGGTCGAGGCGGGGCGGGCCGTTGGGGTCGGACTGGGCGGGGCCGTCGTCGGACACCTCGACGTGCAGGCGCCTTCCGTCGGTGGCGATCGTGACGCTGATGAGGCCGGAACCGTGCAGGATGGCGTTGGCGACGCCCTCGGCGGTCATCAGCTCGACGTCGTCGAGGAGCGTCTCGTCCGCGAAGACCTTCGCGGCGCGCTCGCGGACGGCGCGGCGGGCGCGGCGGCCGCCGTCGCCCTCCCCGGTGAAGCCGATCGGTTCGCCGAGCCGTTCCATCCCCTCGGTCACTGCATCACCACACTCGGTTCGAGTAGCGCTCCGCAATCATTCACTTGCACTGAGTGACCGGGTAACGCGACGTACGCTTTGATCTTCGGCCTTTCCGTGACAGGTCGGCCTAGGTGGCGGAGCTTACGACAGGAGTCGCCGCTTCAACCGCACATCATGAAAAACATCTCCGTCGCGTGGGGCACTACTCACCCGGGCGCACAAAACCGGGAACTTCTCCGTCTTCCGGCCAGAATCACCGCACACCTTCCCCATGTCACGCTGGGGCTCCCACCCCTGGGAGGAACGCATGCACGCGGTCGTCCTCGCCTGCGCTGCGCAGGTCGTCTACATCGTCGCGTATGTCTTGTTCAAGACGGCCGCCGGGCGGATGAGCCCGCTCTCGGGCCGCCATCCGCTGCACGCCGCCGGACTGCTCGTGCGGAGCCCGCGCTGGCTCGCCGGGCTCGCGGTGCTGATGGCGGGCTTCGGACTCTCCGCCACCGCGCTGGTCGCCCTGCCCGTCGCGGCGACGCTGCCCGCCTACGGGCTCGGCCTCGTCCTGCTGCTGGCCGTCGGGATGAGCGGCTTCGGCGAGCGGCCCACCTCGCGCGAGTGGCTCGCCGTCCTCATCACGGTCGCCGCCATGGTCACCGCGGCGCTGTCGGTGCTGCCGGGGCTGCCCGGCCACGGCGGGGCGGCGTCGCACCGCATCGGCGCCGCGGCGGCCGCGCTGCCGCTGTGGAAGGCCGCGCTGGTGTGCGGTCCCTCGCTGGCCGTCCCGCTGTGGATGTTCTGCGTGCGCGACCGCGCGGTCGGCGGCCGGCACGCGCGCCCGCTGACGGGCATCGCCTACGGCATCGGCGCGGGCGTCCTGCTCGGCGCGACCGAGGTCTTCGGGCAGGGCATGGCGATGATGTTCGCGGCGGGCCGGGCGGCGGACGTGCCGTCCTCGCCGCACCCGTACCTGTTCCTGCTCGCGGGCGTGCTCGGCGTCGGGCTGCTGTCGATCGGCCTCCAGCGCTGCCGCCTCACCGTCATCGTCACCGTCGTCACGGTCACGGCGAAGACGCACCTGCTGCTGTCGGCCACGCTGCTGTACGCGGAGCCGTGGCCGCGCGAGGCCGGTCCGTTCTGGCTCCGGGCCGCGGGCGTCGGGCTGGCCGTCCTGGCACTGCTGGCGTTCCCCCGCCACGAACGCCGGGCCCTGCTCGCTCCCCGCGGCCGGACGTCCCCCGGATCGGGCGGGCCGCGCGAGCGGCCGGCCGTCCTGCCGTCCCGGCCGCACCCGCGTCCCGCGGTGCCGCCGTCCCGTCCGGGCGGGGCGCCGCCCGTGCCGCCGTCCGAGATCAGCGCGCCCCCCGGCGGATGGCCGGTCGCACCGGACCGCGGGCGGAACCGGGAGACCCGCCAAAGCGGCACCGAGCTGGGCAGTGTCAATCTAGGCAATGTCAAGATAGAGTGGAGGTGATCCCGAGAGAGAGGACCGCGTGATGGCGGAAGATCCCGGCTTCGCACGGCAGATGTGGCACCAGCTCGAACCCGTGCACGCCCTGTTCTGGTACTCCCCCGAGGTCTTCGCCGAGGCGCGGGGGCTCGGCTATGACGTCGAGACGCGCTGGCCGAGCTACTTCGCCTGGCGCGCCGCACCGCTCGGCGCCGCGGGCGGCCAGGCCGTGTCGTCCGCCTTCTACAGCTTCAGCCCGCGCATGGTGGCCGAGCACGTCCCCGCCGCCTGGACGGTCGCGCCGCCCGACCGCGTTCTGGAAGCCCGTATGCGCGCCGTCGACCGCATGTACCGGACGCTCCTCGGCGACGGCATCGCAGGCCCGGACCTGGCCGAGGCCGCCGAGCTGGCCCGCGCCGCCGCCGAGGCCGCGAGCACCGCCGGACGCCCGCTCGCCGCCGCCAACGCCGACCTGCCCTGGCCGGACGAGCCGCACCTCGTCCTGTGGCACGCCATCGGCATCCTGCGCGAGCAGCGCGGGGACGGGCACGTGGCCGCGCTCCTCACCCGCGGGCTCGACCCGGTCGAGGCGCTGGTGTCGTTCGCCGCCGTCGGGGCCGCGTCCGTGGAGACGTTCGCGAGCCGCGGCTGGACGGGCGAGGAGTGGGCCGCCGCCCGCGACCGCCTCGCGTCCCGCGGGCTGGTCGACGCGGACGGCGCCGCGACCGACCGCGGACGTGAGCTGCGCGACGACGTCGAGCGGACGACCGACGACCTCGCCCACGAGCCGTGGCGGACGCTCGGCGCCGCCAAGGCCGAGCGGCTGGCGCAGCTCACGATGCCGATCCTGGTGAAGGTGCTGGAGACCGGCCTGATGCCCGCGCAGAACACGCTCGGCATCGGCAAGATCCAGGCGCCGCCTCGCTGAGTCACGGGGTCGGGAGCCGCCAGGCGGTCCCTTCCAGGCGTCCCGTGGTACCGAGGTCGATCGGCCCGTTGGCCGGAACGATCACGACGGGCCGCCCGGGTGCCGGGCGGACCTCCAGGTACTTCCCGGCCACCGCCACCGTGTTCGCATCGGTGACCCTGTTCCGCCAGACGATCACGAACACGGCCTTGCGGCCCGGACGGATCGTCAGCGGCTTCGGCCCGGCGTCCTTGACCTCCTTCGTGCCGCGCACAGTCGTCACGTCGAACGGCTGCCGCCTCTCGTCCAGGACGCGCAGTGCCGGGTAGCCGTTCAGCAGGTACGGGCGGCGCCCGCAGTTGCTCAGCTCGATCTGCGCCGCGCGCAGGCCCATCGCGCTGTCCGGCTCGTTCATCGAGACGGCGATGCCCTCCGGCGTGCAAGGAGGCGGGGTGGGCGACGAGGGCAGCTCTTGCACCGACGGCATGGTGGGAGGCGCCGGTGTCGCGGCGCCCGGCCCCGTGGCGGACCCCGAGCCGTGCCCCGCGGCGGGCACGGCGGCGGAGCCGCACGCGCCGAGGCCGAGCGTGCCGAGGGCGGCGCCCGCCGCGCCGATCAGGCGGATACGGGTCCGCTTCGTGATGTTCACCCGCAGATCATCGCAAATGTCGGAGACTGCGCGGGCGGGCGGGCGTGCGGCGCCCCACCGCCGGATGGTGCGGGGCGGGGGCGGGACGGCGCGACCGCAGATGGGCGGCGCGGAGCGCGACCTCGATGCCGAACCGGGCCTCCGGGTCGGCCAGCGCGTCCCCGAGGGTCTGCTCGATCTTGCGCATCCGGTACCGGACGGTCTGTGGGTGGATGTTCAGTTGCTCGGCGATCTCGGCGGCCGTGCCGCGGGTGACGAGCCAGGTCCGCAGGGTCTCGGTCAGGCGGTCCTGCTGGCCCGGGGTCATGCCGTCCAGGATGCCGAGGCGCCGCCGGGTCAGCTGCTCGACCAGTGCGGGGTCCGACAGCAGCCACAGCGTGACGAGGTTCTCCTCGCACAGCGTCACCGGCCCGTCGAGGACGCCGTCGAGCGCGAGGCCGAGCGCCTGCCGCGCCCAGCGCAGGGAGTCCGCGGCCTGGCCTGTCGGCATGGCGGGGCCGACCGCGATCCGGCGGCCCGGGAGCGCCTCGTCCAGCATCGCCCGGCGCCCGGGGGTGAACGGACCGGGCAGGAGCAGGTGCGGTTCCGGGCACTCCAGTTCGGCGAGGACGTCCTCGTCCAGCGCCGTCCAGGCGCAGGGGGCCTCCGGCTCGACGGCGACCAGCGTGACCTCGTCCGGCAGCGGCCACCCGGCCCCGTCCGCCGCCTCCTGGAGATCGGCGCCGTCCGGGCCGGGAACGGCGAGGAGGAGGCGCAGCAGCCGCCGGCGCCGCTCGTCGAGGGCGAGGATGGGACGCGCCTTGGCGTGCAGGTAGCCGTCGAGCGACTGCGCGGCCAGCTCGTCCATGTAGGCCAGCAGCGCGTCGGCCAGCCGCGACAGCACGGCCGAGGAGATGTCGTGGCGCGGCGCGACCTTCATGACGCGGCGCCACGCGACCTGCCCGCCGATCCGGTACGCGGCCTGGAGGCTGTCCATGCTGCGCCCCTCGTGGGCCTCGTACTGGCCGAGCATCCGCGCCGTCCCGGCGGGGTCGTCGCCGGCCGGCGACCCGGACGGCGCGGCGATCCGCTCGGCGAACGCGGCCAGGTTGCGCTCGACGCCGAGTCGCAGGACGTGGCCGTAGGGGCCGTCGAGCGGCCGCGCGTACTCGGGGATGGCGCGGCGGATCTCGGCGACGATCTCCTCGGCGAGGCTCGGCAGCTCCGGCCGGATCAGCTCGGCGAGCCGCGGCGGGAGATGCGCGGCGGGAACGCCGGAGGCGAGGGCTCGGTTCATCGGCACACCTCGGTACTGTTCATCGGCACACCTCCGTCTGCCCGGCTGTGCGCGGGACGTCCCGACCGTACGCACCGCGCGCACCCTTCTTCTGTAGGGCGGAGGAACAAAACCCTGCGATCGCTGCTCATCTGCTTATAACCGAGCACACCCGCCGTGACGGTTCCTCGGGCAGACGCCGGGACGCCGCCCAAGGAACCGGAATCAGGCGCAGAAGGCGGTGTCGGCGGCCTTGGCGAGGTCGGCCCGGAAGGTCTTGTCGTACTCCAGCTTGGACTCGTTGTAGGTGATGACGGCCTGGCTGCGTCCGTCGGCGCTGGTGTAGGTCCAGGTCCGGTAGCCGGGGAAGCCGCCGTCGTGGCCCCACGCGTACCCGCAGGAGAACCTGATGCGGGCGACGCCGAGGCCGTAGTCCTCCACGACCCCGTCGTCGTCGACCGGCCGGACGTTCCGCATCTCGCGCATCTGCTTCGGCGGCAGCAGCCTGCCGGTGAACAGGGCGCGGTGGAACCGGGCCACGTCGTCCACCGTGCTGACGATGCCGCCGGACGTCCGCGCGCTGGACGGGCTGATCTGCGTGCTCACGTCCCCGTAGTCGTAGTAGTACCCGTGCACGTACCGGCCGGGGAACGAGGGATCGGTCGTCGGGTAGGACGTGTGCCGCAGCCGCAGCGGCGTGAAGATGCGCCGCTGGAACTCGGTGCCCACCGGTCGTCCGGTCGCCCTCTCGATGATCATCCCGGCCAGGACGTAGTTGGTGTTGGAGTAGTTCCAGCTCGTCCCGGGCGCGTACTGCGGCGGCTTCTCCATCGCGATCGCGACGAGCTCCTCCGGCGTCCAGGCCCGCGTGGGGTCGGACATCACTCGCGGATCGGGCGTGTAGTCGTTCAGGCCGCTGGTCTGCGCGAGCAGCTGCCGGATGGTGATCTTCGAGCCGTCGTTGCCGTGGCCCGCGACGGCGCCGGGCAGCCACCTGTCCACGGTGTCGTCCAGCGACAGCCGGTGCTCGGCGGCGAGCTGCAGCACGACCGTCGAGGTGAACGACTTGGTCACGCTGGCGATCCGGAACAGCAGCCGGTGGTCCATCGGCGCGCCCGTGGCCTTGTCGGACACGCCCGAGGTCACATGCGAGACGTGCCCGCCGCGGCGGGTCATCACGATCACGCCGGGCGCGCCGTCGGCGACGAGCCGGTCGGCGGCGGCCTTCACCTTCCGGTCGAGCCCGTGCGGGCCGCGGGACGGGGCGGCGCTCGCCGCCGGGGCGGCGACGAGGGCCGCCCCGGCGATCAGGGCGGTGGCCGAGGCGAGCGAGGCGGTGAGGGACATCCGCGACATGGGTTCCTCCTGGAAGGTCGTCCGCTGAACGTGATCAAGCTTTCCGGCGGGCGCCCCCGGCGGCACTGGGCCCAGAACCCGAGCGGGGGTGTACCTGACGACACCTGGCGGGGTGGACCTCCAGGGGTATATTCGACAAGTGCTCCAATAGTAGGAGGTGCGCCGTGCCGGACGCCGAGGTCGCGATCATCGGGGCCGGGCTGAGCGGGATCGGGATGGGGATCGCGCTCCAGCGCGCCGGCATCGACGACTTCGTCATCCTGGAGCGCGCCGGGGACATCGGCGGGACGTGGCGCGACAACGTCTACCCCGGCATCGGCGTGGACGTGCCCGCGCAGGCGTACCAGTTCAGCTACGCCCTCAACCCGCGCTGGAGCCGGGTGTTCGCGCCGGGCTCCGAGGTCAAGGAGTACCTCGACCGGCTCGCCGACCGGTACGGCATGCGCCGCCACGTCCGCCTGCGCACCGAGGTCACCGAGCGCGTCTGGGACGAGGGCGCCGGGCTCTGGCGCCTGCGGACGCCCGCCGGGGAGGTGACGGCCCGTTTCGTGGTCAGCGCGATCGGCGCGTTCGTCGATCCCAAACCGACCGGCATCGCGGGCCTCGACGACTTCACCGGCACGGTGCTGCGCTCGTCCGGCTGGGACCACGGCTACGACCTGACCGGGAAGCAGGTCGCGGTCGTCGGGACGGGCGCCAGCGCCGTCCAGATCGTCCCGGAGATCGCGTCCCGGACCGCTCGCCTCGACGTCTACCAGCGCACCCCGATCTGGGTGGGCCCGAAGCTGGACGCGCCCGTCCCGAGCCCGGTGCGGTGGCTGTTCCGGCGCGCCCCGCGCCTCCAGGACGCTATACGCCGCACCGCCACACGCGGCGTCGAGAAGATCCTGGTCGACCTGGTCGTCGGGCACGGCAAGGCGCCCTACCTCGCGCAAGGGGGCGCGCGGCTGGCCCGATCACTCTGGTACCGGACGCAGGTCAAGGACCCCGACACGCGCCGGAGGCTGACGCCCGGCTACGGCCTCGGCTGCAAGCGCCCGTCCGTCTCCAACACCTACCTCAGGACTTTCAACCGCCCGAACGTCGCCCTGGTCACCGACGCCATCGACCGGGTCACCCCCACGGGCGTCCGCACCGTGGACGGCCGCGAACGCGACGTGGACGCCATCGTCCTCGCGACGGGGTTCCGCCTGGCCAGCGACCCGGAGGTCTACCGCCGGACCCCGGTGCGCGGCCGCGACGGCTTCGATCTCGCGACGTTCTACACGGAGAACCGGCTCGCGTCCTACGAGGGCATCAGCATCCCCGGGCTGCCCAACCACTTCATGATGTTCGGGCCGTACGGCTGGGTCGGCGGCACCTGGCACCAGCTCGTCGAGACGACCTCGGCCCACGTCGTCCGCGTGATCCAGGAGGCCCGCCGCCGGGGCGCGACCTCGGTGGAGGTGCGTCCCGAGCCGACCGAGCGCTGGACGAACCGCATGCGCGAGCGGCTCGCCGGCTCGCTGTGGGCGACCAACGGCTGCGCGACCGCCAACAGCTACTACTTCGACCATCACGGCGACACCCCCTACCTGCGGCCGACGAGCGCGGCGCAGGCCGCGCACGCCGCCCGCACGTTCCCGCTGGACGACTACGTCTACTCGGCCCCCCACACGTCCCCCGCGTCCGAGGAGAAGTCCGCATGACCCAGCACGCCATCCAGACCCGCCGGGTCGCCTTCGACCACCCGAAGGGATCCCTGCGCCGCCACTACGTGGACGGCGACCTCGTCATGAGCCACCTCGTGGCCCTGCTGTCGGCGACGTTCCCGCCGGGCGAGGACTTCTTCGTCCGGTCGGTGCGGCACTACCGCGACCGCATCACCGACCCGGAGCTCGCCGCGCAGGTGCGCGGGTTCATCGGGCAGGAGGTCGTCCACGGCCGCGAGCACGACCACCTCAACAAGACCCTGCGCGCGATGGGCTACCCGACCCATCGGATCTCCGCCGTCGTCCGGCGCGACCTGCGCCTCGCCGACCGCTTCCTGCCGCCGATCGTCCGCCTCGGCTTCACCGCCGGGCTGGAGCACTACACCGCGACCGCGGCCGAGTGCCTCCTCACCGACCCCCGCGCGCAGGAGCTGCTCGGCGACACCAGCGTCCGGTCGATCCTGCTGTGGCACGCGCTGGAGGAGTCCGAGCACAAGGCCGTCGCGTTCGACGTCTTCCGGCAGGTCGGCGGCACCGAGCGCACACGCGTCCGGACCATGCGGGTCATCAGCGCCGGGTTCCTGTTCCTCATGGTCACCGGCACGTTCATCTCGCTGCTGGGCGACCCCGCCACCTACCGTCCGGGACGGCTGCGCCGCAGCCTCGCCGCGCTCCGGCACTCCCCGTTCCTCAAGCGCGAGGTGATCCGGCGCCTGCGCGCCTACAACAGGCCCGGCTTCCACCCGGACGACTTCGACAGCACCGACGTGCTGGAACGCTGGCGCGAGGAGCTCTTCGGCGCCGAGGGGACCCTCACCGCCAACCTCAAGTGACCGCCGACGCTCCGGGTCCCGTCACCGAGGGGTGACGACCGTGCGGTCTCCGTCCGGCTCGTACGCCACGACCTGGACGACCGGCAGGCGGGCCGCGGCGCCGGCGCGCGGGCCCGGTACCACGAGCAGGGGAGACCCGCCCCGCCGGTCCGCCGCGTCCTCATGGGAGCCCAGCTCACCGACCGACTTCAGCCGCGCGACGCCGGGCCCGGCCGCGGCCAGCAGATGCCAGCGCCGGGACGACCGCCACCACACCGCGGCGGCCGCCGTCTCGCCGGACGAGGTGTGGTCGCTGTTCGTCCCGCCCCGCTCGGACAGCGCCTGCCCGTCCTCGGAGATCAGGATCGAGCGGCCCGGAGCGCCCCACGGCGTGGACGCGTCCACCGTCAGCAGGGTCGCCCGGCCGCCGCCGTCGGGCAGTTCGCCGCTCCAGAGCCGCCCCAGCCGCAGGTCGCCCGACTCGCTCAGCGTCGCCGCCCCCGAACAGGCGACCGCGTTCAACGCCGCCCACCTGGACCGTTCCCCCTGCTCCGGCGGGTCCCGGAACCACACGCGCGGCGCCGCGGACCGTGGATCGTTCGAGGCGAGCTGGGTGACCGTCCACGACCCGGCCGTCATCTGGAACACCAGATAGTTCTGGCAGCGCGGCGTGAACCAGTGCCACGGCAGCGGAGCGCTCAGCCCGTCCCGGACGGCCACCGGCCGCCAGTCCGGAGCCCGGCCGGACGGTACCGCCACTCGCACGTCCCGCAGCCATGGCGGCACGAGGTAGCGCCACGTCATGCCCACCATGACGAGCTGCCCCGCGTCGGTCCCGAGCTTGCGGACCGACTCCACGCCCCGCGATCTCCGCCGCTCGAAATACTGCGCCACGCTGGGCGTGTCCCGCGGGCCGGGGGAGTCGCGCAGCACGACCAGGGACGCCCCGTCCACCGTCCCGGCGTACAGGACGGCGACGCGGCCGAGCGGCGGATCGCGGCGGTCGTCCCGCCAGGCGTCCGCGGCCCGCCGCAGCAGCCTCGCGTCGTGGAGAAGCCCGCCCTGGGAGGGCCACTCGTCGACGGTGGGCGCACCGCTCGCCCGCCACGCATGGGGACCGACCACGGCGGGTGCGCCGCGCCCATCGTCCATCCGGACGAAAACGGCCCCGGCGACCGCCGGCAGCGCCACCGCGACCACGCCCGCCACGGCGGCACGTCTCGCGGACGGGACGGCGAGCGGCGGGCGCAGCCGCACGAGGTCGGGCTCGAACGCCTCGATCTCGGCCCGTTGCGCGGCCTCGTCCATGTCCGTCCGGCCGTCCACGGCATCGATGATCCGGTCCACGTCCCCGAAGCCGACCGGGAGATGGACGCTCAGCTCCGCGACGACCTCGGGAGCGGTGAGACCGTCCCGGCGCAGCAGGTAGGCGAGCCGCTCATGCCGCGGAGATTCCAGCAGAGCCGCCCGGACGGGACCCGGCCCGATCCGCGCGGGCTCGAAGAGGAGGCCGTGCAGCCGGTGCCGCCCGGTCGGCGGGTCCGTGAGCAGGATCGCGACGAGCCGCGCCCGCATGGCCGGATAACCGCCGCGCCGCACCCGCATGGCCCCGGCGGCCGCCCGGCGAGCGCGCGAGAGCGGGTGGTCCCCGTCGTCCAGTGTCAGGTAGGCGAGCCGCAGAAGGCGACCGTAGTGCTCGCGTTCCATTCTTCGCACCGCCCCTCTCCTACCCGCATTGTGCGCCTCGGCCGAAAGAGCCGGGAGGGGTCCGGGACGCGGACCGTGCGAGCAGGGCCGGAACGAGCATCACCTCCACCCGGCTGAACGGCGGGACCAACACCATCAGCGGCGGAGCGCTCCGCGCAGGGTGATGCCGTGCCGCGTGCGCAGCCGCCGCAACTCCCACATCGCCACGGCGGTGACGGACAGCGGGGCTCCCAGGATGAAGGCCACCCGTACCCCGAGCGGCACACCGGCGTAGGCGCCCTGGAACAGGTCGACGACGGCGACCTCCCAGACGAGCAGTGTTGCGAGCAGCGGTGGAACCGTCTCGTGGAGGTCCGCCGTCCGGAAGACGTGCACGAGCGACTGCACGATGCCGTAGAGGCCGAAGGGGCCGAGCCACAGCAGGAAGGCGCCGATCGCGAACAGCAGGACCACCCGCCCCGGTGACGCCGTCCAGTTCGTGTCCTCGGTCACCCAGCCCCGCCCCGTGATCAGTCTCGGCGTGCCGAGCGTGACGAACAGCGCGAGCAGCGCCCCGGCGGGCTTGGCGGCGCGGCGCAGGAAGATGCGCCGGTTGGGCGGGCGGGCCGCCGCGACGAAGACCGCGACGGCGACGGGGAACGTCACCGCCAGCGTGATGAGGGTGGTACGGATCTGGCCGAAGCGATCGTCCATGACGGCGTCGGCGTCCGATGCCAGCCCATAGGAGAACAGCATCCACGTGACGGCGACCAGGCCGACGATCGTTCGCCAGACCTGCACCTTCTTCACCGCCGGGTCGTGCACACGGTCCGGCCGGGACGGCGTGAACACCGCGGTCCCCACGGCGAACGGATTGAAGAGACGTCCGAAGGTCAGCCGGCGCCTCTGAGCCGGCTGCCACGGACCCTGCGGCTGCTGCCACGGACCCTGCGGCTGCCACGGGCCCTGCGGCGGCGGTCCGGGCTGCCACCCCGGTCCCGGCGCCTGTCCTCCTCCGTACGGATTCACCGCGCCCCGCCTCCGCGTCCGCTCATCCCGCGTCCCTCCCGTCGCCGTCCCCAGGGGTCACGAGGAGAATACGCAAGATCTCAGTGAGTGAAAGCGCTTTATTTCGGCTGCGATCGCGCCCCGACCGTTCTCTCCCTCCACGACGAACGCGAGCCCGGACGTCCGCAGCCGCCGAAGCTCGCCGGCTGCCGAGCCGTTTCCGCAGGTAAGCCACGTTTTTCGGATTCCGGACTTAGTTTCTGTTATCCGTATGGAGCGGCCGAGTCTCCCAGGTGTCCGACAAATCCCTGGAAACCCGGAAGGCAGGCTGACGTGAGCGAGAGGAACAGCGCGGGGTCGAGGCGGAGCCCCCGAACGCGTCGCGGGAGCTACGGACGCGCGACGCGTCCGAGCGGGCGGTGGTGGGCCGCCGTCGGCGCGAGCGCGGGCGTGCTCGCCCTGACGGCGGGGGTCGCCTACGGCGTGACCGGCTCTTCCGACGCCCCGGCCGATTCCCGGCCGGTCGCCGACCACGCGGCACCTGCACCCGCCCCGTCCTCCGCCAAGACGAACGTGACGGGCGCAGAACCCAAGGCCGCCAAGACCGCGAAACGCTCGACCGTGGCGAAGAGGCCCGCGAAGCACACCACGAAGCGTCCGCCGAAGAAGAAGCGGCCGACCACACCGGCGCCCCGCTCCACGGCGCCCGGTAGCGGGGGAAGCGGCGGCGGCACGCTCGCCCAGCAGGTCGTCTCCCTGACCAACGCCGAGCGCGCCAAGAACGGCTGCGGCGCCCTGACGGTCGACTCCCGGCTCCAGGCCGCCGCGCAGGGCCACTCCGACGACATGGTCGCCCGCGACTTCTTCGACCACACCAACCCCAGCGGCAAGAACCCCGGCGACCGGATCACCGCCGCCGGTTACCGCTGGTCCACCTACGGCGAGAACATCGCGTACGGCCAGCGGACGCCCGCCGCCGTCATGTCCGCCTGGATGAACAGCTCCGGGCACCGCGCCAACATCCTGAACTGCCGGTTCAAGAACATCGGCGTGGGCGTGACGCTCAAGTCCGGGACGCCGTACTGGACGCAGAACTTCGGCACCCGCTGAGGTGCGCGCGCGCCGGGGCCGCCGCGGGTCGCCCCGGCGCGCACGCCTCACTGCCGCGAGGCGAAGTCCTGCGTCCACCAGGGGCCGCCGGAGCCGGACACGACGCCCACGCCGATCTCGGTGTAGGCGCAGTTCAGGATGTTGGCGCGGTGGTAGGAGCTGGTCATCCAGCTCGACACCGCCGAGGACGGCGTGGCGGCGCCCTGCTGGATGTTCTCCGCCCAGGCCCGCCACCGGTATCCGGCGGCGGTGATGCGGGCGCCCGGGTCCTGCCCGCCCGCGCCGTCGTGGGAGAGCACGCGCCGGGCGGCCATGTCGGCGGAGTGCCTCTGGGCCGCCCTGGTCAGCATCGGATTCTCGCGCAGGGGCCGGCAGCCGTGCCGGGCCCGCTGGAGGTTGGCGAGCCGGATGACCTGGCGTCCCGGGCCGAGGGGCGCCGCGGACGTCTTGCGGGGCCCCGGCGAGCGGCGGGTCTTGGACGGAGTGGGCGACGGCCGTTCGGGGGAGGCCCGCGTCGCACTCGGGGTGGCCACGGGCGTGCTCGGGGGAGCGGCGGACGGGCGCCGCTCGTGGTCGGGTACGGCGAGGAACCAGACGGCGACGGCGGCCGCCACGACCGCGGCCGTCCCGGCGATCACCGCGGTGCGGGCGCCGCGCGCCGCGTGCAGGGCGGCGTCCGCGCCCGAGAGCTTGACGTTCGCCAGCTCCGCCGCCGACAGGTGGGCCGGGGGCGGGACGAGGACCATGCCCGCGAGCAGCACCTCGGCCGGGGCGAGCGTGTGCCGGTGCGCGCGGCAGGCGTCGCATCCGCGTGCGTGCCGCGCTATCCGCTTGCGCCACACCGGCGTGGGCCGTCCGTTCCATGAGGCCGTCAGCTCGGCGAGGCCCGGGCACGGCGGCGTCGCCGCGAGCGCGCGGACCACCAACCGTCCCGTCTCCAGCTGCTCCTTCATCCGGTTCACGCGCACGGCCGCGTGCCGCCGCTTCACGTCCAGGGCCGCGGCCAGCTCGGTGCGCGTCAGCTCGCCCGAAACCTCTAACCACCACAGCGAGAGCAGGTCGCGGTCGGCCGGGTCCAGCCACCGGGTGGCCTCGGCGATCTCCTTGCGCTGTCCGGACAGCCCGAGCCGGACGATGGTGATCTCGACGAAGTCGCCGCCGGGATCGGGGATCTCGTGCGCCGCGTCCAGGCCGACGGCGGGACGTCTCCGGTTCGCCGACCAGCGCCGCCGCACCTGGTTCATCGCGATCGCCACGAGCCAGGACCGGAACCGCGACGGGTCGCGCAGGCCGCCGAGGCCGTTCAGCATCCGCAGCATGGTGTCCTGGACGACGTCGTCCACGTCCGCGTGGCCGTCCAGCGCCCGGCCGACGACGTTGTACACCAGGGGCAGGCAGGTCGACACCAGCCGTTCCCTCGCCGCCGCGTCGCCCGCCTGCGCCGCCGCGACCAGCCGCTCCTCGCCGCCGTCCATCCGCATCCCTTCGCGCCACCGGACCGAACCGCTCGGCCACGTCAGAAGAGACCCCGCCGCCCTCCCCCCGATTACAGGAAAAAGTAGGACATGCTCAAGCGGACGGGTGAACGGTACGGCCCGGCGGCGTCCGGACTCACACCAATGACCGGACTCACACCAAGGAAGCGTCGCGTGACCTGGGATCCGCCGTGACGAGCGTGATGGACTCTCTGACGGTCTCCAGCGCCGCTGCGCGTTCCTGGTCGGTCATGTGGGCGGGGCCGTAGGTGACCACGGGATCGAGCACCTGGTAGCCGACGAACTCCAGCATTCCGCGGTGGATGTGGAACAGGAAGTCGTCCATGGAGCCGAAGGCGCCGCCAGGCTGGAACGACTCACCGGAACCGCCGGTCGTGAACAGCAGCATCGCTCGCCTGCCGGCGAGCGCCGCGTCGCTGAAGAGGCCGTACTCCCCTCCGAAGACCGCGCCCATGGCGAAGACCCGGTCCACCCATCCTTTGAGGACGGCGGGCAGCGAGAACCACCACATCGGGAACGACAGCACCAGCAGGTCGGCGGCCAGCAGGCGGTCGAGGTGGGCCTGGACGGTGGCGTCGAGCGTCCCGTCCTTGACCGCGCGCATCTGCTCGGCCTGCGGCTTGAAGTGGCCTTCCACCGATGCGAAGTCGTCGCGGGCAAGGGTCGGAGCCCATGCGTCCGAGTACAGGTCGAGGACGTCGACGCGGTACCCGGCGTCGCGCAGGGCCTGAGCCGCGGTGGTCATCTGGGCGGTGGTGAACGAGCGGGGCTCGGGATGAGCGTGGACGATCAGGGCAACGGGAGCAGTGTCCGGGGTCGACATGAGGAAATCATATCGACATATCGCGATTCGTCAATCAGATGGTGACGGCGAGCGCCTCCGCCAGCCGTGCCAGCCGCTCCTCGTCCCGCCGGTAGTGGGTCCACTTGCCCACCCGGGTGGGACGCACGAGCCCGGCCCGTTCGAGCGTGCTCATATAGCTGGAGACGGTCGACTGGGCGAGCCCCGCCTTCGCCTGGATGTGCGTGACGCACACGCCGACCGCCCGGCGGTCCGCGATCGGCTCCCAGTCGCCGAAGTGCCTCTCGGGGTCTTTCAGCCACTGCATGATCTGCAGACGGGCAGGGTTGCCGAGGGCCTTGAACGCCTCGATCAGTTCCTCCGGCCCGAGCCCCGCCGCCGCGGCCATCAGCCCATCCCCTTCCAGTCGAACCGACAGACCACGATATCTCGATACTCGACTCACCCCGGTCGTGCCCGCGTCGGCCGGACGCCGTCCTTCGCAGAGGCCGGCCGTGCGGTCAGCTGAGGCGAGCGGCCTTGTCGAGCAGGTAGCGCCGCTCGACCTCGTTGTCGGTCAGGGCGGCCGCCTGGCGGTAGGAGTCGGCGGCGGAGGCGGTGTCGCCGGTCATCTGCTGGAGATGGGCGCGGACCGCGCGTTCGCGTTGCCGGGTGAGGGGATCCCGGTCCAGGTGGTGCCGGTGGTTGACGTCGTCCAGAAGGGCCAGGCCCCGGGCCGGTCCGTACGCCTGGGCGACCGCCACCACGCGGCTGAGCCGGATCGGCGCGGTGGGGGCGAGGCGTTCGAGCCACAGGTACAGCATCGCGATCTGCGGCCAGTCGGTCTCCTCCGGCGACGCGGCCGCCGCGTGCACGGCGGCGATGGCCGCCTGAAGCCGGTACGGGCCCGCCGCGCCGCGGTTCCAGACGCCGTCGATCAGCTCGGTGCCCTCACGGATCAGGTCGGGGTCCCAGCGCGTGCGGTCCTGCTCGTCCAGCGGCACCAGTTCGTGGTCGGCGCCGGTGCGCGCGTGGCGCCGGGAGTCGGTGAGCAGCATCAACGCCAGCAGCCCCGTCGCCTCGGCGTCGTCGGGGAGCGAGGCACGGAGCATGCGGGTCAGCCGGATCGCTTCCCGGGTCAGGTCGACGCGGGCGAGTTCACGGCCCGCCGTGGCCGTGTAACCCTCGTTGAAGATCAGGTAGAGCACCTGCATCACGGCGGCCATCCGGGCGTCCCGGTCGGCGTCGGTCGGGGGAGTGAAGCGGGCGCCGGCGCGGGCCAACTGCCGTTTGGCGCGGCTGATCCGCGTCCCCATGGTGGCCTCGGTCGTGCCGTGGGCGTGCGCGATCTCGGCGGTCGTCAGGCCGCCGACCGCGCGCAGCGTGAGCGCGACCTGGGACGTGGTGCTCAGCGCGGGGTGGCAGCACAGCATCAGCAGGGTGAGGCTGTCATCGGTCTCCTGCGGGGGACCGGCCCGGCGGGCCGGCGCCTGCATGGCCCACTCGGTCATCCCGGCCTCGTGCTCGCGCCGGCGCCGGGCCTGTTCGGAGCGGAGCAGGTCGACCATCCGCCGGTAGCCGATCCTGATCAGCCGGCTCCGCGGGTCCTCCGGCACGCCGTGGGCGGACCAGTCCCTGCTCGCGGCCAGCAGCGCTTCCTGCACGGCGTCCTCGGCGATGTCGAAGCGGCCGAAGCGCCGCACCAGGGCGCCGAGCACCTGGGGCGCCTCCGTGCGCAGCAGATGCTCGACGTCGCCGTTCATTCCGTGAACTCCTCCCCCATGATCGGCCGGATCTCGATCGGCTCCCCGAGCGCCTCGACGATCCGCGAAGCGATCTCCACGGCGCGTTCCCGGCCGGCCACGTCGACCACGGCGAAGCTGGCCAGGACCTCCTTGAGCTCGGCGAACGGCCCGTCGGTGGCGACCACGCCGTCCGGTGCCCTGCGGACCGTGGTGCTGACCACCGGGTGACCGAGTCCCTCGCTGGTGACGAACTCGCCGGTCTCGATCAGCTCCTGCTCGAACCTCTGGTACTCGGCGAACGCGGCGAGCGCCTCCTCCGACGGCGTGTCGGCGGTAGCGGCGTCCCAGGCGACGGCGGGTGTATAGCTGAGCAGCAGGTACTTCATGATGATTTTTCCTCTGTTTCAACAGTGCGCATGGTTCAACAGCGCTGGTCCAACGGTGCGCGAGCCGGGTTCCCGTTGTATAGCCACGTCAGCCGGGGTGTATGTCCCGGCGGCGCAGAACCAGCGCGACGACGGTCGTCCAGGTGAAGGCGACCAGGCCGTTCAGGGCGATCTGCAGGCTCATGCGGTCCGGTGACATGGGCACCAGCAGGACGAGCGCGGCGGCGCCGTTCAGCACGGCCGGCCGGACGGCCCGCCGCCGCACGCACCGGACGGTCATCACGACGGCCGCGATGGCCAGGGCGGTGAAGGCGACGGCCGCCGCGACCGAGTGCGCGACCCCGTGCCAGGACATGCGGGCGACCGGCCCCTCCGGGGTGCCCGCCGGGAAGCCGTTCTCCGGATCCATCGGGAGCAGCCCGGCGGCGACCAGACCGACCCCGAAGATCGCGACGAGGACGGGCAGCGCCCGCCGGCCGGCACCCTCGGTGATCGTGCGCTTGAGGCCGACGGCCAGGGCGGCGCCGCCCAGGCCCGCGAGCACGAACGTGACGATCTGGATCCAGCCGAGCTCACCGGTGGCGAGCTGGCTGATCGGGTGCCGCGTGATGTCGAAGCCGTCCCGCAGGACCATCTGGGTGACGGCCGAGGCGAAGAACAGCGGCCCGGCGAGCGCGCCGGCGATCAGCGCGCGGGACGTCCGGCGGGCGGCCTGGGCCGAAGGCGCGGTGGCGGCGGTGGTGGTGGCCATGGAATCTCCTCGTCGATGGGGTCTTGCCGCTACCTCGGGGCCGCGTCCCGGATCTCGACACCAGCGCGGAGTGGCCTACGTCACACCACCGTCATGTCCGAAATCGTCCAGCCGCTCCGAGGTACCGGCGAACATCCACACAGAGGAGGACGCGATGTCCGAGGCCACCCCGAACGACACCGAGCAGCCGAGCGCCGAGGTGCAGGCCCTCGACCGCCTGGTCGGCACCTGGAAGGTCACCGGCGGCGCCGAAGGGACCGTGCGCTACGAGTGGATGCCCGGCGGCTACTTCCTGCTCCAGCACGTCGACCTCACCCAGTTCGGCGAGCCCGCCACCGGCATAGAAGTGATCGGCAACCTCCGCCCGTTCGGCGAGCCCGCCGGCGAGGACGTGATGTCGCGGTACTACGACTCGTTCGGCAACACCTTCGACTACGTCTACGAGCTCACCGGCGACAAACTGACCATCTGGGGCGGCGCGAAAGGCAGCCCCGCCTACTTCGAGGGCACCTTCAGTCCTGACGGCTCGTCCCTCACCGGCGAGTGGGTCTACCCGGGCGGCGGCGGATACCAGTCCACGATGACCCGCATCTGACACCCCGCGGACGACACCAAGGAGCGCCGGGCCCCTCGACGGGCCCGGCGCTCCTTGCTCATCACCACCCGGCTGACCTCACAAAGGACGAATTGCCGCCCTCCTGATGAAGCTGCCGAATGAGGCCCGAAGCCTTTTCTCGCCCGGCCGCAGCCGAGCTTGCCAGGCGCGATGGGGGACGGACGGTCTCCGCTGCAAGGCCGCACAAGGCGGTAAGGCCAAGTGCCTAAAAAACCAGAGAAGGGATGTCTCGCATGAGTGAGATGCCCGACAGGCTCCGAGACGGCTTGCCGAAGCCCGTCGTACTGGAGACCAGTCGAAAGACCGCGGGCTGGGGACGCTTCACCCCCGACCCGGAACCCGTACTGACGGTGAAGTCCGGTGCGTGCGTCACCATCAACACCGTCAGCTGGGTCGGGACGACCGCCCCCGAGGGACCGGTCGCCTACTTCGAGGCACTGGGGGTGCCCGCCGGCCAGGTGTTGCCCGAGCTGCTGGAAATGGCGACGATGCCACGCCCGAAGGGAACCAGCAGCCACGTCCTCACCGGGCCGATCGGCATCGAGGGCGCCGAACCGGACGACGTGCTGGAGATCCGCGTTCTGGATGTCTCGCCGCGCGTTCCCTACGGCGTCAACATCACCGGCCCGGGCTGCGGGGTGCTCGACGATCTGCTGGAGAGTCGATCCACCCGTCTGTTCCGGCTCGACCCCGATCAGCGCTTCTACCCCTTCGAGGGCGGGATCGAGATCCCCTTCAGGCCGTTCGCGGGGATCATGGCGGTCGCGCCGCCGGCCTCGGTCGGCATCGTTTCCGCCAATCCACCCGACAGGTGGGGCGGCAACATGGACTTTCGCGATCTCGTCGCGGGTTCGACGCTGTACCTCCCGGTCTTCCTGCCGGGCGGTATGTTCTACATCGGCGACACCCACGGCGCGCAAGGTCACGGCGAAGTCGACCAGACCGCCATCGAGCACTCGATGGCGGTGACCGTCCAGTTCATCGTGCACAAGTGCGGCGTCCTGAAGTACCCGCGCGCGGAGAACGACGATCACGTCTGGTGCATGGGGATCCACGCGGATCTCTACACGGCCATGAGGATCGCCAACCAGGAGGTCGTCGACTACCTCGTCACCGTCATGGCGATGAGCGGCGTCGAGGCCTACCGGCTCTCCAGCCTCCTGGTCGACTTCAAGGTCGCCGAGGCGGTGAACGGCAACAAGGTCGTCGTCGCCGAGGTCCACAAGGACCGGCTGCGCCCGCTGGGCAGGGCCGATGTTCCCGCTGTGGGTGGACCCCACTCGGCCGCCCGCCTTCCGTCACCTGACGGTGCCGCGGGCCGGCTCTGAGGCCTGAAGCGTCGCTGTCCGACAGCGACGACGGCACAACTGAGGTTCACTGAGCTGGAGCTTCGTGGATCTCGGGTAGTAGGGCGTCCCGGCGGAAGGTGGCATCGAGCCACCCGAAGCCGGGACGCTTCTCTCACGTCCGGTCTTGGCAGCGGGCATCGACCGCCGCCTGCCGCTCGTGCCGGATGAACCGGCACGAGCAGCAGCGGTGACGGGGCGCGTCAGGCGACGGCGGTTCCTTCCAGTTCGACCATCAAGGTGGGGATGGCCAGGCGTGTCACTCCCAGCAGGGTGGTGCTGGTCGCCACCCCGGCGGCGCCCAGCCGCGCCGCCAGGACGCCGTAGTGCTGGAAGAGCAGGTCGACGTCGGTGGTGTAGACGTTGAGGCGGACGAGGTTCACCAGGGACATCCCGGCCTCGCCGAGCACGGCCTCCAGGTTGTCGATGCTCAGTGCCAGCTGCGCCGCCATGTCGCCGGCGTGCTGGGGCTCGCCGTCCGCGCTCATCGCGGTCTGTCCTGAGCAGTACAGGGTCCGGGTGTGCCCGGAGGCGACCTCGCCCTGGTCGTAGCCGAGGTCCACCGACCACGTCCACGGGTTGATCGTCGTTCGCTCCATTGCCTTATCAGCTCCAGTCGATTCGTCGGCAGTGCGGACGTCGCCGGCGCGGCGGCCGCTCTCTGACGTCGTGGTGAGAGCCTCCCAACGAATCACGACATCCCCTGTCGTGTATTTCGGTAGGTTCCTGGTATGCGTGCCGACCGGTTGGTCTCGCTGGTGTTGCTGCTGCGCCGGCACGGCCGGCTGTCCGCGACCGCGCTGGCCCGCGAGCTGGAAGTGTCCACCCGGACCGTGCTGCGCGACATCGAGGCGCTGTCCGCGGCCGGGGTCCCGGTCTACGCCGAACGCGGCCGGCACGGCGGTTTCGCGCTGCTGCCCGGTTTCCGGACCGAGCTCACCGGGCTGAACCACGACGAGGCGCTCGCCCTCCTGGTCGCCGGATCGCGGCGCGGGGCACAGGTGTTCGGTCTCGGCTCTGCACTCGCCTCGGCCATGCTCAAGGTGGTCGACGCGCTGCCCGCGAGCTATCGCGACACCGCGGCCGACGCGGCCCGGCGACTGCTCATCGATCCGGAGGCCGACCTTCTCGCGCGCAGGCAGGTCGCCGAGGAAGTGCCCGACGCGGTAGTGGCCGAGGTCCGGCGCGCGGTGTTCGCCGGACACAAGCTGCGCATCCACTACGCGGCCGTGGACCAGACCCCCCGGTGGCGGACGGTGGACCCGATCGGCCTGGTCACCGTCCGCGGCCAGGGCTACCTGCTGGCCACCAGGTCCGGCGCGGATCGCACGTACCGGCTGTCACGGGTCCTGGCCGCCGAGGAACTCGACGAACCCGCACAGCGGACGGACCGGGTCGACCTGGACCGGGCCTGGCAAGAGCGCAGCACGCGGTTCCGGACCGGCGGCGACCAGGTCGCCGTTCTCGCACGGGTGCACCCGGCGCGGCGGGAGGAACTGGTGGGCACCGCGCTGGCCGTCCTCGCCGAGGAAGACGACACGGACGGGTGGCTGCGGCTGGAGGTGACCTTCCAAGATTCGAGACACGCCGTCTGGGCGCTGTGGCAGCTCGCCACCGGCGCGGAAGTCCTCGCCCCGCCGTGGTTGCGCACCTCGCTGCGTGACCGCGCAGCCACGATCGCCGCCCGCTACGAAGACCCGCACTGATGGACGAGTAACGCCACGGCAAGCCTCGTCCTCAGTGCGGGCGCGAGCCCGCGCAGCGGCGGTTCTTCACTCGGTCACGGTGGGCATCGCGGTGAAGAACGGCCGCACCTCAAGCCACTCCTGGACCGGTCTCCCGCCCGCGCCGGGCGCCGCGGACAGTTCGGCGGCCAGTTCGAGTGCGCGCTCGTAGGTGTCCACGTCGATCACCATCCATCCGGCGATCAGGTCCTTGGTCTCCGCGAACGGACCGTCGGTGACCGGCGGGCGGCCCTCGCCGTCGAAGCGGACGAACGTGCCCTGCGGGGAGATCGCCTGACTGTCGACGTACTCCCCGGTGGCCTCCAGCCGCGCGGCGAAGTCCTCCATGTACCGGCAATGGGCCGTGAGCTCCTCCGGGGCCCACTGGTCCATCTGCACGTCGTTGACCGGCGCGGGCGCGCCCCGGTAGTGCTTGAGCAGCAGGTACTTGGCCATCGTCCTCTCCTTCGGGTGGTGGTCCCCGTTTCCGCCGCGTTGATCTCAGGCGCTCTGGCGTTCCTGCTTCTGCCGGACCAGTTCCTCGACCGCGGTGGGCAGCGTGGTCTCGAAGTCGATGAGCTTCACCCAGGTCGGGGTGACGACGACACGGAACATGCTGTCGTAGAGCGCGCGGACTTGGGCCTCCCACTCGACACGCTGCTCGGCGGTCATCTCGTAGCTGCCGTTCATCTGGAGGTACTCGTCCGGGATGCCCTGGACGAGGTCCAGTTCGGCCCTGCCGCGGATGAGGAGGATCTTCGGCGGATGCACCTCGGTGTCGATCGTGAGGGCGACCATCGGGTTCTGGCGCAGGTGCGCCAGCTTCGGGGCGTTCGTCGAGGTGCACATGACGATCTCCGAGCCGTTCCACACGAACGCGATCGGCACGTTGCGGGGCGTGCCGTCCTTGGCGACGTAGGCCAGGCGGGTCAGATCGCGGGCCAGCAGCTCCTGGCTGAACGGCCGGTCGAGGATCTCGTTGATCTCGTGCTGCTCCATGGTCGTCGCTCCTGTCTCGATGCCGTCGAGCGGGCCGTTCTCGGCCGCTCGTGCCCCTGGGACGGAGCCGGCCCCGCGTTCTCGACATCAGCGGCGACGCAATCCCGGATTCTTTCGGACCCCGCGACGACGGCACCTGAAGACCAGGCTGCGGTGGCACCGGGAACGCACAACCGCCGCACGTGAGCTGCGTGAACGCCGAAGTGACCGATCAGCTCACTGAGGTGCCGGCAGAGCAGGCCCCAGGCTCGACTGGACATAGGTCATGGCTTCGGCGTACTTGGGGTCCTGTGCGCGTGCCGCGATCTGTTCGGGGGTCAGTTCGGCGAGGCGCTGTTGGATCCACCAGATGTTGCCCAGCGGGTCGCGCACTCGGCCGACCTTGTCGCCCCAGAGCAACTCGGTCGGTTCGGTCACCACGGTGGCGCCGGCCTTCACGGCGTGCTGGACGACCGCGTCGGCATCGTCCACGTAGAGGCGCAGGAGGCCCGGGGTCTCGACGGCGAACGGTGAGTCGAACATCATCACTATGGAGTCGCCGATCCGCGCCTCGGCGTGACCGATCACACCGTCGCCCACCTCAAGGCGGCTGAGTTCCTCGGCGTCGAACGCCGTGGTGATGAACTCGATGAGACCCGCTGTGTCCTTGGTGACGATCCACGGGGTGACCGTGGTGTAACCGTGGGGGATCGGGGCGGGAGGAGAGGTCGACATGAACTTGTCCTTCGAGGTCTGAGGCGGTCAGGTGAGGTCCATCATATCAGAACAGAATGCTTCGTTCCGCTTCAGTGGGATCGGCCTCGGCAGGCTGGAGACCGGCGAGGGTTTCATCGGCGCCGCGTGAGCCGAGCGGACGCCCGCGGCCGGCCACGAGCGGGACGCTGGACGCTGGTGGTCGCTTGTGCGGGTCTGATGCCGAGGGCGGTGGCGGCGCTGAGGGCCGCGGCGAGGGCGATGAGCCACCAGCCGTGCTGGAAGGCCGTTCGGACGTGATGGGACGAGCCGTCGAGGGAGCCGAGGACGGCGATCAGGACGGCGACGCCGAGGACGTAGCCGAGTTGCCGGCAGGTGTTCACCACGGCGCTGCCGGTGGCGGCCTGGGTTCTCGGCAGATCGCTCGTCGCGGCACCGATCATGCCGGGCAGGGCCAGGCCGATGCCGATGCCGATGATGATCCATCCCGGCAGGATCTGCGTCATGTAGCGCGGGTCGGTGGAGGCGCCGACGGCGAGCATCACCGTGCCGATGCAGAACAGCAGGTTTCCCAGGGCCACCAGGAGACCGACCGGCACACGCCTCGCCATTCGCTGGCCGACGGCGGCGAAGATCGGCACCATCAGCGGACCCGGAGCGATGGCGAGTCCGGTGCGGATCTCGGAGAACCCGGCGGCGGTCTCCAGCCACAGCACGACGCTGAAGAAGAGCGCGCCGAACGCGGTGCAGAACACCAGCACGGTGATGTTGGCCCACACGAAGGTCCGCACCCGGAACAGCGCCGGGTCGATGACCGGATCGGGACGCCGCGAGATCCGGGCGGCGATGACGGCGACGCCGAGGATCGCGACGCCGAAGGCGGTCAGGGTCCTGGCGCCCGTCCAGTCCCATGCGTCGCCCTTCACCAGGCCGAGCGCGGCCGCACCGATCGCGACGGCGAGGACGGTCGCGCCGGTGAGGTCGGGCGTCCGGACGACGGATTCGTCACGGCTGTCCGGGACCAGGCGCTGCGCGGCGGCGAAGGCCAGCAGCCCGACGGGCAGGTTGATCAGGAAGATCCAGTGCCAGGAGACCTGGACCAGAAGGCCGCCGGCGACGGGGCCGAGGGCGCCGGCGAGGGAACTGGTGGTCGCCCAGACCTTCACCGCGCCCGCGCGCCTTTCGGGAGGCAGCGCGGTGAGCATGAGGCCGAGGCCGGCCGGGGTGAGCGCGGCGGCGCCGGCCGCCTGCAGAACGCGGAACGCCACGAGCCACCACAGTGAGGGAGCGGCCGCGCACGCGGCACTGGCCAGGGTGAACACGGCCAGGCCGACCAGGAATCCCCTCTTGCGGCTGTGCCGGTCGGCCAGACGTCCGGCCGGGATCAGCAGCGCGGCGTAAACGATGGCGTACCCGTTGAGAATCCAGCTGAGGTCCGGCAACGACGAACCCGGGAAACTGCGTCCGATGGCGGTGAACGCGACGTTGACCACGAAAACGTCGAGCATGGCCATGAACGCCGCCGCGCAGAGCACGACGACGATGGCGGTCGGGCGCTCACGCCGCGCCGGCGATGTCCGGGCTGTCAGTGCTTCGGGGGGCATGGGGCTTCCAATCCGGGTGGGTGCTCTGGGGCTGCTGGTCCAGCCTGTGCAGCGGCATGCTGACTGACCCTTGGTATAGCCAGCACGAGCTGACTATAACCGGATCAAGTCACCACGGATAGCATGGGGCCATGTCTGCTGTCATGGAGGGCGCGCTCGCCGACCTCGGATCCTGGAAGCCGGTCCACTGCTCGCTGGTCAAGGCCCTGGAGGTCGTGGGAACCCGGTCGGCGCTGCTGATACTGCGCGAGTGCTACTACGGCACCACCCGCTTCGGCGGCTTCGCGCAGCGCGTCGGCATCACCGAACGGGCGGCCGCCAAGCAACTGCGCCAGCTCACCGAGGCCGGTCTTCTCGCCAAGCGCCCCTACCGCGACGAGGGCGACCGCACCCGCGAGGAGTATGTGCTGACCGAGATGGGCCGCGACCTACTGCCGGCCATCCTCGGCCTCATCCAGTGGGGCGACAAGTACCTCCACAACGGCCGTCCGCCGGTTCTGCACGTCGAACACGACACCGGCGCCGCCGTCCGGGTGGAGGTGCGGAGCGAAGCAGGAAACCCCGTCACGCTGGAGGACATCGGCGTCCGTCGCAACCCTCGATGACGGCCACCGCCACCATCGTGGGGTTGACCCTGACGTAGCGTGAGGGCTCACGCTGGAGCGCATGAGCGATTTCTTCAATGCCTTCGAGATGAGCCCTGTCCCCGCGCCGGGCCCGGATGCGGTCGCGCCGGATCCGTTCCGCGGGATCTACGGGATGCCCATGTTCGTGACGATCCCAACGGACGATCTGGAAGCATCGGCCGACTTCTGGGTGCGGGGTCTCGGCTTCATCGAACTGTTCGGCATTCCCGGCCAGGTGGTGCATCTGCGCCGGTGGGCGTTCCAGGACGTTCTGCTTGTGCCGGCGACCGCGGACACCGCGACGACCAGCGCGTCAGGGATGCGGGTGAGCTTCTCGGGCGTCCTCGATCAGCTCGATCCTGTCGCCGCGGCATGCCGCGCGCTTCGGCCGGGGAACGTGACGGGCCCTCGTGACACCCCGTGGAACACCCGTGATGTCGAGGTGATCACCCCGGAGGGCGTGCGCGTGGTGCTGACCGCGGCGAGGCCGTTCGATCCCGAGAGCGCCGAGGGGAGGTACCTCGCATCGGTCGGGATCGTCGCCCCGGACACGGCGGCGGGTGACGACAATGGCGTTCATGGGTGACCACGCGATCGATGACGGCGCGACGGTCGGCGCTGCCGCCGACCTCGTCGGTGTGACCGTTCGCACCCTCCATCACTGGGATGAGATCGGGTTGGCGCCGCCGTCCGGCCGCACGTCGGCGGGGTACCGCCTCTACACCGCATCGGATCTCGATCGCCTGCACAGGGTGGTGGCGTATCGGGAGACCGGCCTCGGGCTGGACGCGATCCGGTCGGTGCTCGATGACGCGACCACGGAGATCGGCGCCACGCTGCGCGAGCAGCGCTCCCAGTTGGCCGAGCGCATTCGTGACCTGCAGCAGCTCGACGAGCGGCTGGAGCGGATGACCGATGCCCACGAGCGCGGCATTCTTCTCGGCGACGAGGAGCAGATGGAGATCTTCGGAGAGGACTGGGACCCGCGCCGGTCGGAAACGGCCCGATCCGTCTGGGGTGGTTCCGCGCAGTGGGCGCAGTTCGCCGAGCGTTCCGCGTCCCGCACGCGCGCCCAATGGCAGACGCTCGCCGCCGCGATGGGCGCGCTCCAACGCGACCTGGCCGACGCGATGGGGCGCGGGACCACTCCTGGCAGCCCGGATGCGGACGAGCTCGTCGAGCGGCACCGCGAACTGTTCTCCACCCTCTTTCCGCTGACCCGGCAGATGCAGGTGTGCTTGGGGCGCATGTTCGAGGCCGACGCCGGCTTCGCATCGCACTACGACGGGATCAGTGAGGGCCTCGCCACCTGGTTCCGTCAGATCATCGACGAGTCCGCCCGCGGTCACGGCATCGACCCCGAGACCGCGACCTGGCAGTAGCCCGGTGGGCGGGATGCTTCAGAAGGTGATGAGGATCTTGCCGAGCAGGCCGCCGGCTTCGTAGCGCTCGTGGGCGGCGCGGATGTCGGTGTACTGGTAGCGGTCGGCGATCCGCAGGCGCAGTTCCTGGGTGTCGACGAGGTGGGCGAGGTGGGCGAGGTCGGCGGCGTTCTCCTGGACATAGCTCTTTTGGGCGCCGGGCACGTCGGGCAGGGGGTGGTCGGCGATGGAGACGTAGCGTCCCTCGGGGGCGAGGGCGGCGCCTGCGTCGACGCCGGCGGTGTCGAGGATGACCGGGTAGCGGTCGCGGGGCAGGTCGTCCGGGCGGTGCCAGACCTGCTGTGCGCCGAGCTCCCGGGCGGCGTGTTCGTGTCCGGGCCGGGAGACCAGGGCGTCGGGGTGAGCGCCGGTTCGACGGGCGAGCTGGACGGCCAGGCCACCGACCGCCCCGGCCGCGCCGATGACCAGGATGCGCTCGCCGGCGGCCAGTTCGGCGGTGCGCAGGGCCTGCAGGGCGGTCACCCCGGCCAGGGGCAGGGCCGCAGCGTCGGCCAACGGGATGGTGGTCGGCGCGGCGGTCACCAGACGGCCGGGCAGAGCCACGTGCTCGGACCAGGTGCCGCTGCCGGTGGCGATCTGCGCGGACATGGCGATAACGGCCGCGCCGACCTGGTGGGCGGGGTCGGTGCCGGCGACGATCCGGCCGGAGAGGTCCCAGCCGAGCGTGGCCGGCAGCGGCGGGCCGACCTCCCAGGCGCGGGTCTTCCAGTCCACCGGGTTGAGGCTGCTGGCGGTGGTCCGGATGAGGACTTCTCCGGCGACGAGGGCGGGTTCGGCGATGTCGTGGACGGTCAGGACGTCGGGGCCGCCGTGGCGGTCGATCTGGATGGCGTGCATGGTCAGGGGGGACCTTCCAGCGAGTGAGGGGCGGACGTTCAGGCGGCGATGGAGACCGCGGCGTTGTCGGTCTGTGGCGTGGTGCTGTTGCGGGGCAGGATCAGGTAGGTCAGGGCCAGGCCGGTCAGGCTCAGCACGGCTCCGGCCAGTCCGGTCCAGCGCAGCGCGCCCCCTGCGACGAGGAGCCCGCCGAGGGCAGAGCCGGCGGCGGCACCCAGGTTGAACGCGCCTACGTTGACGGAGACCGCCAGGGTCGGCGCCGCCCCGGCGTGGCGCAGGATCAGGCCCTGCAAGGGGGCGATGGTGGCGGTGGCGAGCAGGCCCAGGACGAGGACGGCGAGAACAGCGGTGGGCTGCCAGGCGGCGGCGAACGGCATGGCCGCCAGCACGCCGGTCAGGCCGCCGAACACGCCGCGCACGGTCGCGGTCATGGACTTGTCGGTCAGCTTCCCGGCGGCCAGGTTGCCCAGGAAGCTGCCCGCGCCGTAGGCGAGCAGCAGGGCGGAGACGGCGGCCGGGGAGAAGCCGGTGACGCGGGTGAGCAGGGGCGCGATGTAGGTGAACACGACGGCGACACCGGAGAAGCCGACCGCGGTGGTGGCGATGGCCAGCAGCACCGGTTTGCGGGTCACCACACGCAGCTCGTCGCGCACGCTCATGGCAGGCGCCTGCTGCCTCGGCAGCACCAGGACCAGCAACGCGACGGCGGCCAGGGTGAGCACGGTGAGCACCGCGAACGGGGCGCGCCACCCGGCAGCGTGTCCCAGCAGCGAGCCCAGGGGAACTCCGAGCAATGTGGCCACGGTGAACCCGGAGGCGACGGTGGCGATCGCCGAGCCGGTCTTGTGCTCAGGCACCACGCTGGTGGCCATCACCAGCGCCAGTGCCAGGAACGCGGCGTGGCTGAGCGAGGAGATCACCCGCCCGGCCAGCAGCATCTCCAACGTCGGGGCCAGGGCGCTGAGCGCGCTGCCCGCGGCGAACAGCAGCATCAGCCCGATCGCGAGGCCCTTGCGGGGCAGCCGCGCGGTCGCCACCGTCACCACAGGACCGCCGATCACCACCCCCAGCGCGTAGGCGGTCACCGTCTGCCCGGCGGTGCCCTGTGCGACCTGAAGATCCGCGCCGATCTCGGGCAGTATGCCCGCGACCAGGTATTCCGACGTGCCGACGACGAAGACGCTCGCGCACAAGGCTGCGAGTGAGGCGAAGCTCTTGCTCATGCGCGAGACGCTAGAGTTTCACATCGATGTGAGAGTCAATCGGCGCCGCCCGCCGTCAGGGCATCCGTGAGGAGGATCACGTGCGGATCGGTGAGCTGTCTCGCAGGACCGGCGTACACGAACGGCTGCTGCGTTACTACGAGGAGCAGCACCTGCTCCAGCCGCAGCGGCGTCCCAGCGGCTACCGCGAATACGACGAGGCGGACGTGGGCACCGTGCGCCGTATCCGCAGCCTGCTCGCCGCCGGCCTGAGCACCGCCTCCATCGCCACGATCCTCCCCTGCCTGCGCGACGAGGACGAGCGCCTGGTGCCGACATGCTCCGACCTGCTCGCCGACCTGTTCAGGGAGCGCGAGCGGATCACCAGGGCCATCACCGACCTGGAAATCTCCCGGTCCGCGCTCGACGACGTGATCGCCGCTGCACCCGCCGACGTCGCCGCACGCGCGATCGACGGAGCGACGGCTCCCGCCCCCGAACGGTGACTGCGACCACACGGCTCGGTCCTCGTTCACCAGCCTGGCGAACCCCGCATTGCCCTCCATCCGGTCGAGCCAGTCGGAGAGCACCAACGCCTGATCACGCGTGCGGCCGTCCGCGTTCGGCGGAGGAGTCAGATGTCCATGTCCCCGCGCTTCACGCAGGCGACGAAGTGCGCGAACCCTGAGGGAGAGAGGGCCAGGTGGCCGGTGTCGGGTGCCTTACTGTCCCTGATGCCGCGTCCCTCAGCGAGAGCGGCGACCTCCACACATTCTTCGCCGCCAGCACCACCTGTGCCGCTTCGCTGGGACTTGCGCCACATTGGCTTGCTCATCACATTGCCTCCATGACCTTGGCTATGAGATTCCGCGTGGAGTCTCGGGACAGGGCATCAGCGCCAATTCGGTCATACCGTACCCGGTAGTCGTGGACCTTGGCAGGATCCGTGACTAGACGCCCGCCGCCAACCGCCGCCGACCAAGCCACTCCCTTTCGATCTACTTCGAGGAGGGTGAAGGAGCCATCAACGCCTGGATGTGCTCCTACGCTGCGCGGCACGGCACGAACGACGACGTTGCGGCGTTGGCTCACCTCGATCAGATGTGCAAGTTGTGCTCTCATGATCTCCATAGAGCCGATGATGTCCCAGAGGACTGACTCTTTGATCAGCACCCAGAGATTGGGTGGATGTGACCCTGACAGGATTTCCTGCCTCGCCACGCGCTCTTCGACTGCGGCATCCACATCTTCGATGTTCTGGCCGCCGATGATCAACGCGCGCATGTAGTCCGGAGTCTGCAGGAGCCCATGGATCACCAGTGCTGAGTATGGGCTGATGGTTGAAGCTCGCCGTTCGTATGCGGCGAACTGTTGGAACCAGTTCGGGTCGTGACTGCTGTCAGCAAGGCCCCGAAGTCGGGTGAAGTGGCCACGAGTGCGCCAAATTCGATCAAGAGTTTCGGTGTGTCGTTGGGGGATTTTAGCGCTGCCCGATTCCCAGTTCGAAACTGTGGAATTATCAACGCCGCAGATCTGGGCTACATCCACCTGAGAAAGATTGCGCTCCTCGCGCCAAACTCGCAGGTCAACGGACAACCAGTGCCACAGGTTGTGGTCGGGGTCCAGGCGATCAACTCGCGCCATTCAAGATCCTTCAACTAGGGATCACTGAACGAAACGCGACAAGCGTAACCGGCGGCGGGAAGGTGTGGGCAGGGTTCAGGGAGAAAGGTGGCCCGGGGATGAATGGCATTCAGGACATGCGGGACAAGCGGCCGTCAAAAGCGCCGAACGAGTTCGCTCTCCGCTGGCGTGCTTATCCCGAGAGCGTGTATCTGGCGCGGTCGCTCGTGTCTCAGGCGTGTGAGGCATGGGGGCTGGCTCGGCTCGACTATGTCGGGCGCACGATCATGTCGGAACTGGCGACGAACGCCGTGGTGCACGCCGTCGAGGGGCACGAGATCCAGGCGTGGGTCACGCTCGTGGACGGTGCCGTCGAGTTCCGGGTGTGGGACCCGTCCCACGCGCCACCGGTCGTACCGGAAGCCGATGTCGAGGCCGAGGGCGGGCGGGGCCTGATGATGGTGAGGCTCCTCGCTACGGGCGGCTGCGGATACCGGCACGTCAGCGGCGGTCGCGGCAAGGTCGTCTGGGCGCGGCTGACCCTCTAGAACTCCCGCCCGTCCGGCGAGCGGCCGCACCCGACCCCCTGGGGTGCGACCGCATTTCCCCCACCTCGCCGGACGGGCGGGCTCAAACGCCGACTGCCGGTCCGTGGGCTCCTTGCTTAATCGGACTGCGGTCCGGTAACGTCATCCAACACAACCGGACCGTAGTCCCATTAATCAGGAGGTAGCGGTATGACCGCACTCATCGCTCGCGACGAGCTGAAGGCCGCGATCGAGACGGGTTCCGTGACCGTCCTCGACACCCTGGGCGGCGAGTACTACGCCAAGCAGCACCTGCCCGGCGCCGTCGAGCTGGTCCTGGCCGACGTCGACGCCCAGGCGCCGACCCTGCTCCCCGACCACGACGCCGCGATCGTCACCTACTGCTCGAACCCGGCATGCGCCAACAGCGGACAGGTCGCCGACCGCCTCACCGCTCTGGGCTACACCAACGTCCGCAAGTACCGCGAGGGCATCCAGGACTGGGTGGAGGCCGACCTCCCCACCGAGTCCGCCTGAGACGTCGGGGGAGGGCGACGCGAAAGCCCCTGCCCTCCTCCGACGGGTCACCCCGCGTTCGATCGGGTGATCGCCCCCCCCGAGGGGGCTGGAGATCATCGGAGCCCCGGCCACGCGAGAACGCCGTGACCGGGGCCCCAGGGTCAGCTGTCTCGGAAGGTCCCGGGCGTCGCTAGTTGCGGTAGCGGAAGACGATCCGGCCGCGCGTCAGGTCGTACGGCGAGAGCTCCACCAGTACCCGGTCCTCCAGGTAGATCTTGATGTAGTTCTGGCGCATCTTGCCGCTGATGTGCGCGAGCACGCGGTGGCCGTTCTCGAACTCCACGGTGAACATGGCGGCGCGCAGGCACTCGACGACCTTGCCTTCGAGTTCGAGGCCGTGCTTGTTCCTCGTCATCGGACCAGCTCCAGATTGCTGCTCACCGACTGGGCCCCGATGCCCTCGGCCAGTGCCGACGCCGCCTGGTTGGACTCCTGGACTTCGGCCCAGGCCGTGGCGAAACCGGAGCGGTGGAGCGTCCCCAGCGCGTGGGCCAGCAGGGCCCGCGCGATGCCGCGGCGCTGCTCGCCGGCCCGGACCGCGACCAGCCCGATGCGCGGACGTCTGACCGTCACCACCCGGATCAGCCCCAGGTAGCGGTCCGGCGCCGCGGCCACCGCGTACTTCGACGGGTCGACGATGGTGTCGCCTTCGGAGCGGGGGAGCACCTCCGCGGGCATCGACTGCCACCACCCGACGGTCGCCTCGACCTCGTCACGGACAGCGCGGTCCACCGCGCGCAGCATGCCCTCGTCCGCCTGACCGGCGGGAACGATCGTCACGCCCGGAGGCGGCAGGACTTCTTCGAGCCCCGTGGCCCGCGGGTCGGTCGGGATGACGTACTCCCACTCGCGGCGCCGGATCCTGAAACCGGCTCGGCGCCACCTGGCCGTCAATGCGACATCGGCTTCATCGACCACCGCGTACAGCGGTGCCGGCAGTTCCGCCGACATCGCCTCGGCGAGCTGGTCGAAGGCGGTGTCGTGCCAGGCGTCGATGCTGACGAACAGGCGTCCGTCGGGCCGGTGCTCCGCATACCCGCGGCCGACCACCAGGTCGTCGTCCAGTGCGTGCCAGTGCCTGTCCGCGACGCGCGTGATTCTCACCGCGTGCTCGCTCAGGCCGGATGTAAAAGGCTTTGCGTTCATCGGAGTCTCCTTCAGGAGTGCCTCGGTTTCAGGCGCTCCTGGCGACACCGATCGTCAGCCGCCGGACCGTGACGGGCTGAGGGAGCACCCATGGGTGACAGGGTTCACGGGTCTCACCTCCTAGCGACGTCTTCACGGCCGAGCGCGACGGTATCAGCGCGGCGCCGCCTCGATCCAACCCTTTTTCCACCTTGATGGACGCCGCACCGGCCCGAGCCGGGATCTATTCGCGGGCGGCGACCAGGGCCGTGGGGGACGGTCTGGTCGCCGCCACTGCGGTCAGGGCGGCGGCTGCGGCGGTGATGGCCGGGGCGGCCACGGTCAGCAGGCCGAGGAGGGGCCAGGGCACGGCGAGGACGCGCACGCCGTGCATCTTCGGGAAGAAGCCCGCCAAAGCCCCCGCTGCGACCAGGGCCCCCAGGGACAGGCCGATGAAGGTGACCGCCGCGGACTCGATGACGGCCATCCGGACGACCTGGGCGCGGGTCAGGCCGGTGGCGCGGGCGACGGCGAACTCGGTGCGGCGTTCGGCGGCGGCGATCACGACGGCGTTGACGACCGCGATGGCGGCGTAGAGGCCGGACATGCCCATCAGGACGGCCATGATCCCCATGGTGCCGCGCTGCTGGTCCGCCACTCTGGCGTCCGCCCACTGGTGAAGGGTGCGCACCTCGCCGCCTCCGGCGGCGCGGATCCGGGCGGCGACCGCCTGCGCCGATGTGCCGGGGGCGACCTGCACCAGGGTCTCCGTGGGCGCGTCCGCGAGCATCTCGGCAGGGACGAGGTCGCGCGGCACCAGGAAGTTGTCGCTGCCGTTCTCCAGGACTTCCGGCAGGCGCGCGACGGTGCGCAGCTTGACCTTGCGGGAGCCGATCCGTGCCGTGACGGTGCCGCTGCGGACGCCTTCGGCGGCCAACTGGGGGCCGATCGCGATGGTGCGGCCGTGCAGCGCGTCCAGGGAGCCGGAGCGCAGGGTGAGGCGGTGGGTGCGCCGGTAGGCGGCGCCGTCCACGGCGGTGATCCCCGAATAGCGGGTCTGCCGGTAGGAGCGGCCTTCCACACGATGCCGGGACGTCACCGACATCTCGACCTGGCTCTGCGGGGACGCCAGGGCGACGCCGGGAATCTGGGGAATCCGGGCGGCGGCGGCCCCGTCCGAGCCGACCACCAGGTCGGCGGCGGTGATCCGTTCGAGGTCCGCGCCGGTGGCGCGGGCCAGCGAGTTCAGCGCGCCGGTCAGGCCGACCAGCAGGCCGACCAGGACGATGACGGGCGCGGCCGTCGAGGCGCTGCGCCGTACCGCGTCGCGCAGGTTCGCCTGCGCCAGCTCGCCGAGCACGCCGGTGCGCAGCACCGTCCCGAGCACCCGGCCGACCAGCGGGACGGCGAGCGGGCTCAGCGCGCTGAGGGCGATCGATCCGAAGATCGACACGGCCATCCCGATCAGCAGGGCGCCCAGCAGGTCGGCGCCGTGCCCGGCCGTGACCAGCATGACCGTCAGGGCCAGGGAGGACACCCCCGACAGCCAGCGGCCGACGGTCATCACCCGGGCCGCGCGGGGGGCGTCGCGCAAGGCGTCCAGCGGACGGACCCGGGCCGCCCGATAGGAGGCGGACAGCACTCCGAAGACCGCGACGCCGATCCCCACGCTCGGCGACAGCAGCAGGATCCCGGGAGACCAGTGCGTGGAGAAGCCGCGGGGGAGCAGCCCGATCCCGATCAGCAGCCGGGTCTGGAGCCAGGTGCCCGGCACGCCCAGGAGGATCCCGAGGACGCTGCCCGCGAGGCCCAGCAGGAACGCCTCGCCCAGCAGCAGCCTGACCAGTTGCGGACGGCTCCCGCCGAGCATGCGCAGCAGGGCGAGGTCCTTGCGCCGCTGCTCCACGGCGAAGGCGAACGTCGAGCCCACGATGAACACCGCCAGGAACATCGCCAGCGGTGTGGCCATGCCCAGCAGCGTGGCGGCCCCGACGTACCCCTCCCGGATCTGCTCGGCCGTCCGGCCGGAGGCGCCCGGCGGGATCTTCGGCTCGCCCGTCGAGACCAGCACGATCACCGACGACTGCACCAGCGCCACGCCCAGGCAGACGGTGAGCAGCGCCCCGGCGAACAGCGGCCAGCGGTCCCGGACGGTGCTGGCGGAGATGCGCAGCACGGGTCAGCCCTCCAACCGGGTGAGCCGCTCGGCGACCTGGGCGGCGGACGGGCGCGGCAGGCGGTCCGCGACCCGGCCGTCGGACAGGAAGACGACCGCGTCGGCGCCCGCCGCCGCTACCGGGTCGTGGGTGACCATCACGACGGTCTGCCCGGCGGTGTCGACCATGCGGCGCAGCAGCCGCAGGACCGTGCGGGCCGATCCGGTGTCCAGGGCCCCGGTGGGTTCGTCGGCGAACAGCACCGAAGGCCGCGTCACCATGGCGCGGGCGATCGCCACCCGCTGCTGCTGCCCGCCCGACAACTCGCGCGGACGGTGCCGCGCGCGGTCTTCCAGGCCCACGTCGGCGAGGGCGGCCCGCACGTCCCGGCGCGACGGCCGGGCGCCGGCCAGCTTCAGCGGGAGCGCGACGTTCTGCTCGGCGGTGAGCGAGCCGATCAGGTTGAAGTTCTGGAAGACGAACCCCACGGCACGGCGGCGCAGCCCGGTCAGCGTCGCGTCGGTGGCGTGGGTGACGTCCCGCCCGGCGAGCAGGACGCGCCCCGAGGTCACCCGGTCCAGGCCCGCGGCGCAGTGCAGCAAGGTCGACTTCCCCGAACCGGAGGGGCCCATCACGGCGGTCCAGGAACCGGCGGGGAAGGTCACGCTGACGTCTGCCAGGGCCTGAACCCGCGCTTCGCCCGTCCCGTAGTGCCTGCTCACCTGGTACAGCTGCACCGGCGCGACCGGGACGGCGGCATGCGCGGGGGCGGGAGCCGTCACCGCAGGGCCCGCAGGTCGACGCCGCGTGCCAAGGCCTGGTAGCCCGCGTCGTTGGGGTGAAGGCCGTCCTGGTACACGTACGAGAGCCGGGGGCGGTCGGGGTCGGCGGGGTCGGCCATGATGCGGTCGGCGTCCAGGACCGCGTCGTAGGAACCGCTGGTCCGGATCCAGTGGTTGACGGCGTCGCGGTTCTTCTCCACCTGGGGCGTCCAGACGGGGAAGAGGGCGCCCTTCATCGGGAGGATGGTCGTCCCGACGACCTTGAGGCCGCGGGCCCGGGCGGCGCGGATCAGCTGCCGTTGGGCGGCGATGACCTGCGCGGCGGTCGCCGGTCCCCCCGGCCGCAGGCAGGGGTCGCCGGGCGTGTCGCGGATGTCGTTGGCGCCCAGGTGGACGAGCACCGCCCGCACGCCGGGACGGTCCAGGACGTCGCGGGCGAACCGGGCGGTGGCCTTCTCCCCGCTGCACGCCGAGTCGTGCCGCAGGCGGTTGCCGCCGATGCCCGCGTTGACGACGCCGAGCGGGTCGCGGCCGGCGGCCAGGCGCTCGGCCAGCGCGTCCGGCAGCCGCGCGTCGGCGCCGGGCGCGGCTCCGACGCCGTCGATGAGCGAGTCGCCGAAGGCGACCACCGTGCCCGCGCCGTTCCCGCCGGTGACCTCCACGCCCGCCAGGTAGTACAGCGCGTCGGTGGAGCGGGTGTAGGCGCCGCCGCCCTCGTCGGACAGGTGGTCGCCGGAGGCGCGGTAGGCGGGTTGGGTGGTGAAGCGGTGGAAGGTCGCGGGCCCCGTCGCGCCGGTGAACCGCAGCGTGACCGCCAGCTTCTCCAGCGGCGCGGTGGTCAGCGGCACCGGATCACCGACGATCTCGGCGCCCGGCGCCACGGTGACGGACCGCGCCCCGCCGAAGGTCAGCGCCGCCGTGGTGCCCGGCCATGCCTGGGCGCCGCCCGCCGAGCGGGCGACGGCCGCGGCGGCGACCCGCAGGGGCCGGGTCCCGTACCGGTTGGACAGCCGGATCCGCACCTTCGAGCCGCCCGCGCTGAGCCGGACGACCTGGCGCAGCGAGTGGTCGCCGAAGCCTTCCACCGACCAGTTCGGCCCCTCGTCCTCGCCGCCGGCGATCGGGCGCTGCATCGCCGCGCCCCAGCTCTGCGACCAGCCCGTGGACCGGTGGGACGCCGCCTGCGCCGCGGCCGGGGCGGGACGGGGCCAGGCGTATCCGAGCCCGCCGATCAGCGCTGCCGCGGTGATGCCGGCCAGGGGCGCGGCCATCCGCGCGGGGAGCTTTCGTCTCATGCTCCGATCCCACCGCCGAGGCGCCGCCGGCCGCATCACGGTGATCCACCAACTTGGAGGTATGCCTGTCACTACCTCGGTGTTCGCGCGGGCCGGGCGGGTCACGGGGTCGGCTACCGTACGCCTGTGCCGAACGACCCGCCGCCCACCCTGCTGGCCGCGATGGGACGCCGCGGGTTCCTGCTGACGGCCTGGCCTTGGCGCGCCGCCGGCTACCTGCTGTCGACCGTGGCCGTCGTGGTCGCGGCGGGCCTGCCGCTGCTCCTGCTCGGCATGCCCCTGCTCCTGGCCGCCGCCTCGGACGCCGCTCTCGGCGAGCGGGCGCTGCCCGCCGTCCTCGGCCTCCTGCTGGTCGCCGGGCTCGGGCCGGCGGCGACCATCCCGCTGACCGGGGTGGAACGGCGCCGCCTCCGCATGGTGGACGTCCGCCCGGCGGGACCGGGGCATCGGCGGCCGCCCGAGCGGGGCGTCCTGCCGTGGCTCCGCACCCGCTACACCGAGCCGGTCACCTGGCGCGCACTCGGCTACTTCCTGCTGCTGTCCGCCGCCGTCCCCGTCCTGTACGCGGCGCTGCTGTCCGCGCTGGCCTTCGAGTTCGGCGCCGTGGCCGCCCCGCTGATCCTGCTCGGCGGCGACGGGCCGATGGTGCTCGGCCCGGTGACGATCGCCGACGCGGAGGCCGCGCTGCCCTACGCGGTCGCGGGGCTGGCGCTGCTGCCCGCCGTCCCGTACCTGCTGGCCCTGGTCGCCGGGGCGCAGGGCGCGCTCGCCCGGGCGCTGCTGCGCCACGGCTCCGGCGGACGGCTCCAGGCCGAGCTGGTCGAGGTCGCGCGGTCCCGGGCCCGGCTGGTCGACGCGTTCGAGGCCGAGCGCCGCCGCATCGAGCGCGACCTGCACGACGGTGCCCAGCAGCGACTGCTCTCGCTGACCCTGAAGCTCGGGATCGCCCGCGTGGACCTGCCGCCCGGCTCACCGGCGGCCGACAGCGTCGCGGACGCCCACGCGGAGGCCAAACGGCTCATGACCGAGCTGCGGGAACTCGTCCACGGGATCCATCCCCGCGTCCTCACCGACCGGGGCCTGGCGGCGGCGCTGGGCGAACTGGCCGACCGGTCCCCGCTCGCGGTCACCGTCGAGGCGGACCTGCCCGGACGGCCGCCCCGCCAGGTCGAGAGCACGGCCTACTTCGCCGCCGCCGAGGCGCTCACCAACGCCGCCAAGCACAGCGGCGCCGACCGGGCCGCGGTGTCCGCGCGCCTGGCGGGCGGCGTCCTCACCGTGGAGGTCGCCGACGACGGCGCGGGCGGCGCCGACCCGGCCCGCGGCACCGGGCTGACCGGCCTCGCCGACCGGGTGGCGGTGATCGACGGCAGACTGCTCGTGTCGAGCCCCGCCGGGGGCCCGACCCTCGTCCGTGTGGAGCTCCCTTGCGAACCGAACCGACCGCCGTCCGGGTAGTCCTCGCCGAGGACGGCGTCCTGCTGCGGGAGGGCCTGGCCGGGCTGCTCGCCAGGTTCGGCTTCGACGTCGTCGCCGCGGTCGACGACGCCGAGGCCCTGCTCGCGGCCGTCGCCGAGCACCGTCCCGACCTGGTCGTCACCGACATCCGGATGCCGCCGGACTTCTCCGACGAGGGACTGCGCGCCGCCGTGCGGCTGCGGCGCGCCGACCCGGGCCTCGCGGTGGTGGCGCTCAGCCAGTACGTCGAACTGAGCTACGCCGCCGACCTGCTGGACTCCGGCGACGGCCGCCGGGTCGGCTACCTGCTCAAGGACCGGGTGGTGGACGTCGCCGACTTCGTCGCCGCGCTGCGCCAGGTCCTCGACGGCGGCACGGTGGTGGACGCGCAGGTCATCCGGCAGCTCATCGGCCGCCGCCGGGACCCGCTCGCTGCGCTGTCCCCGCGCGAGCACGAGGTGCTCGCCCTGATCGCCGAAGGACACTCCAACGCCGCCATCGCCCGGCGGCTGGTCGTCACCGACGCGACCGTGGGCAAGCACGTCCGCAGCATCCTGGCCAAGCTCGACCTCCCCCAGACCGATGACACGCACCGCAGGGTCCTCGCCGTCCTGACCTATCTCCGCGGCCGTCCCCCCGCCACGGGCCCCGCGTGAATCCGCGAGGCCCAGGGCGGGTTTCGAGGTCCTGAGCGATGGAGCCGAAATCCACGCAGACGCGCCGCCGTCAGACGCTGTGAGCGGGGGTTTCCGGCTGCGGGTTCGGGGTGCCGGCGTCCTCGGGGGCGGTGCGGTGCTCGGGCGCGGGGTGTTCATCAGGACGGCGACGATCAGCGCGCCGACCACGAGGATCCCGGCGGACCAGGCGCCGGCCGCGCCGAAGCCCTCCACCAGTGCCTGCCGGGCGATGGCCGGGCTCGGGGCGTGCGAGGAGAGGTAGTCCGCGGTGGTCCCGGTGGCGATGGTGTTGAGCAGCGCGATGCCGATCGAGCCGCCGATCTGCTGCGCGGTGTTGACGCTCGCCGAGGCTATGCCGGAGTCGCCCTGGTCGACGCCGTGGGTGGCGTAGTCGAGGGCCGGCGGCATGATCATGCCCGCCCCGAAACCGAGCAGGAGCTGCGCGACCAGGACGCCGGCGGCGTAGGGGGTGCCGGGCTCCAGGGTCAGCATCCACAGCATGCCGGCGGAGCTGACGAGCATGCCGGGGACGATCAGCGCGCGCGGCGGGACCCTGGGCAGCAGCCGGGTGGTGAGCCCGCCGGCCGACAGCAGCACCGCCATGGCCATCGGAAGGAAGGCCACGCCCGTCCTGACCGGCGAGTATCCCTTGACGACCTGCATGAAGTACGTGAGAAAGAGGAACGCCCCGAACATCCCGATGACGGCCAGGCCCACGGCCAGGTAGGCGCTGCCGCGGGTGCGGTCGGCGATCACGCGCAGCGGCAGGAGCGGCTGCGCCACGCGGCTCTCGACGAGGGCGAACACGGCGAGCAGCACCGCGCCCGCGGTCAGCAGGCCGATGACCTTCGCCGAGCCCCAGCCGTCCGACCCGGCCCGGCCGGTGGCGTACACGATCGCGACCAGCCCGCCGGTGACCGGCAGGACGCCGAGGAGGTCGAACCGGGCCGGGCCCGCGTGCCGGGATTCGGTGATGACCGCGAACCCGCCGACCGCCGCGATCACGGCGATCGGGATGTTGATGTACAGGCACCAGCGCCAGTCCAGGTAGTCGGTCAGCGCCCCGCCGGCCAGCAGCCCGATCGCGCCGCCCGCGGCGGAGATGGCGCCCCAGATCCCGAACGCCTTGGCGCGGTCCTTCGGCCCGGTGAACGTCACGGCCAGCAGCGACAGCGCGGACGGGCCGAGCAGCGCGCCGAACCCGCCCTGCAGGGCGCGAGCCGTCAGCAGCATCTCGAAGTCGGCCGCCGCGCCGCCGAGCGCCGACGCGCCGGCGAAGCCGAGCAGGGCGATCAGGAAGGCCCGCCTGCGGCCGGTGTAGTCGGCGATCCGGCCGCCGAGCAGCAGCAGGCTTCCGAACGCCAGGGTGTACGCGGTGATGATCCACTGCCGGTCGCCGTCGGAGATCTGCAGGTCCCGCTGGAGCGACGGCAGCGCGATGTTCACGACCGTCCCGTCCAGAACGATCATGAGCTGGGCCAGGCCGATGAACAGTAGCGCGGCCCAGCGGCGCGAGCCGGTCGGCGGCGCGGGCGCCTTCGTGGTCGCCATGACTTCGTCCTCACTCGTGGTGCGGCGTGCCACGCGAATCGCTCGCGGGGCCTCCTGACGGACACGAGACACCGGCGGCCCCATCTTTCTGACAGGGCGTTCGTGTGAGCTGCGCCACGAGGACGACCGCATCGCCGGCCTCTACCGCGTCCGCAAGCCCCGCGGAACCGCCCCGGCGATGAGGCGGACCGCGGCTGCTAGCCGCGGTCCGGATCCGGCTCGGCGCCGGCGGGAGACGTCTCGGGTTTGGTGTAGAGGACGTCGCGGGCCTGTTCCATGGCGCGGGTCAGGCTTTCGCTGATGAAGTCGAGGAAGCGGGAGGCGTTCTCCAGGCGGGCGCCGGCCGGGGTGCCGCGGCCGAGGATGGCGACGCCCTGCCGTGCGGTCTCGCTGAAGCGGTCGTTGTCCCTGACGCTGCGGATCATCGACTGGTACCAGAGGTCGTTGTCGACGACGTAGCGCTCGCGGCGGCCGTCGCTCTCCCGGCGGACGAGCTCCAGGCCCGTGAGGAACGTGACCGCCTTGGAGACGGACGCGGGGCTGACCTGGAGGCGCTCGGCGAGTTCGGAGGCGGTGAGGCTGGCGTCGGCGGTGTAGAGGCAGCCCAGTACCCGGGCCGTCATCCTGGGCAGGCCCGACGCCATTATGACGGTGGTGAGGGTCTCCTGGAACTCCTGCACGGCCTCGGCGTCGCGCCCGTAGGGCTGCGGCGCCGCCTGCGTCCCCCGGGGCGCGGTCTGGGCGCGCCGCCGGGTGCGGCGCTGTGTGGCGTGGTGGGCCAGGTCGGCGCGGTAGCCGGTGGGTCCGCCGTTGCGCATCACCTCGCGCGTGACCGTGGAGGTCGGGCGGTCGAGACGACGGGCGATCTCGGCGTAGGCCAGCCCGTCGGCCAGCCCCACGGCGATCTGCTGGCGCTCCTGCTGGGTGAGCCTGCCTCCGGGCATCACGCCCCCCTTCGATGCCCGCGCGGGGCGATGGTGTCGCCGAGTGTTCCCCGGTGCCTTCACCATAGCGTTCACCTTCACTACATTGCAACGCGCAACGGGCGAACGTTGCGTTAAATGTAAGGCCGTTGCAATGATTATATGGCTCTGACCTGCATAGACAGCATGTCAATGCAAAGATCCCGTTGCCTAGATCTGGAAAGCAACGTAGCTTTTGCGATGTCAGAAACGACGAGCCGCAAGGAGAGCACGATGCAGAAGTTCGAGACCCCCGCCCCGATCGCCACCGTCCTGGACGTCCCCGCGGGGCGCATCCAGCTCATCGCCGCCGACCGGGCCGACACCGCGGTCGAGGTCCTGCCCGCCGACGCCTCCAAGGGGCGCGACGTGAAGGCCGCGGAGCAGACCACGGTCGAGTACGCCGACGGCGTCCTGCGGATCGCGGTCCCGGTGAAGAACCAGTACCTCGGCGCCTCCGGATCCATCGAGGTGACGGTCCAGCTGCCCACCGGCTCCCGGGTCGAGGCGAAGGCCGCCAGCACGGAGTTCCGGGCCGTCGGACGGTTCGGCGACGTCGCCTTCGAGGGCGCCTACCGCTCGATCAAGCTGGACGAGGCCGCGAGCGTCCGCCTCACCGCCACCGACGGCGACGTCGAGGTCGGCCGGCTGGGCGGCCCGGCGGAGATCAGCACCCAGCGGGGCGACATCCGGATCGCGGAGGCCGTGCGCGGCAAGGTCGTCCTCCGCACCCAGTCCGGCGACATCTCGGTCGGCGCCGCCGCCGGGACGTCGGCCTCGCTGGACGCGGGCACCGGCCACGGCCGCATCAGCAACGCCCTCAAGAACGATGGCACCGCCGAGCTCGACATCCACGCCACCACCACGCAGGGCGACATCACCGCCCGCAGCCTCTGACCCGCGGCCCCCGAAGCGACCCCCCAAGGAGCAGCACATGACCGACCTGGCCATCGCGGCGAGCGGACTGCGCAAGTCCTACCGCGACAAGAAGGGCGAGAAGGTCGTCCTGGACGGCATCGACCTGGCCGTCCCCGAAGGAACGATCTTCTCCCTGCTCGGCCCGAACGGCGCGGGCAAGACCACCACCGTCCAGATCCTGTCCACGCTGATCCGCGCCGACGAGGGCGAGGTCCGCGTCGCGGGGTTCGACCTCGGCCGCCAGGCCGACGACGTGCGCGGTGCGATCGGGGTGACCGGGCAGTACTCGGCGGTCGACAAGCTGCTGACCGGCGAGGAGAACCTCCTCCTCATGGCCGACCTGAAGCACCTGCCGAAGGGCGAGGGCAGGCGGAAGGCCAAGGAGCTGCTGGAGAAGTTCGACCTGGTCGACGCGGCGGGCAAGCCGGCCTCCACCTACTCCGGCGGCATGCAGCGCCGGCTCGACCTGGCGATGACCCTGGTCGGCGACCCGCGCCTGATCTTCCTGGACGAGCCCACCACCGGTCTCGACCCGCGCAGCCGCCGCGCCATGTGGGGCATCGTCCGCGACCTCGTCCGGAACGGCGTCACCATCTTCCTCACCACGCAGTACCTGGACGAGGCCGACGAGCTCGCCGACCGCATCGCCCTCCTCGACCACGGGCGGCTGATCGCCGAGGGCACCGCCGAAGAGCTGAAGCGGCGCATCCCCGGCGGCCACATCCAGCTGAAGTTCGGCGACCCGGGCCGTCTCGACGCCGCCGCGCTGGCCCTCGGCGCGGGCACCCCCGACCCCGAGGCGTTCACCCTGCAGGTGCCGAGCGACGGCAGCGTCCGGATGATCCGGGACGTGCTCGCCGTCCTGGACGAGCACTCGATCGAGATCGACGAGATGTCGGTGCACACGCCCGACCTCGACGACGTCTTCCTCACCCTCACCGGCCGGGAGGCCGACGACCAGGCCGACAGCAAGGCCGACAGCAAGGAGGCCCTCCGATGAGCACCCTCACCCTCGCCGCGCGCGACTCCTCCACCATGGTCCGGCGCCAGCTCAAGCGCATGATCCGCTACCCGGCCATGACCGTGCAGCTGATCATCACGCCCGTCATCATCCTGCTGCTTTTCGTCTACGTCCTCGGCGGCACGCTCGGGAACGGGCTCGGCGGCGGCCGCGACGCCTACGTCAACTACGTCGTCCCCGGCATCCTGCTCATGACGGCCGCCACCGCCGCGACCGGGACCGCCGTCATGGTCGCCACCGACATGACCGAGGGCATCGTCGCCCGGTTCCGCACCATGCGGATCTCCCGGGCCTCGGTCCTCACCGGCCACGTCGTCGCCAGCGTCGTCCAGCAGCTCTTCGGGATGGCCGTCCTCATCGGCATCGCCCTGGCGATCGGCTTCCGCCCGAACGCAGGCGCCCTCGAATGGCTCGCGACCGCGGGAATGCTGACCCTGTTCGCCGTGGCCGTCACCTGGCTGTCGGTCGCCCTCGGCCTGAAGTCCTCGACCCCCGAGGCCGCCAGCAACGCTCCGATGCCGCTGATCCTGCTGCCGTTCCTCGGCAGCGGCTTCGTCCCCACCGACTCCATGCCCACCGCCCTGCGCTGGTTCGCCGAGTACCAGCCCTTCACCCCGATCATGGAGACCGTCCGCGGCCTCCTGCTCGGCACCCCGATCGGCAACAGCGGCGCCATCGCCGCCGCCTGGTGCGCCGGCCTCGCCGTGCTCTCCTACCTCTGGGCCAAGCACACCTACAACAAGGCCTGACCGTGAACCGGCCGACCAGGGCCGTCAGACCGAAAGGTCTGGCGGCCCTGAACGCTTTCCGGCCGCCCGGTTCAGAAACCGATGGTTTCGCGGAGCAGCAGGACGGTGCCGCGTCCGGGCTGGTACTCCGCGTTGAGGATGAGAACGCGGTTGACCGCGCTGGGCCAGCCGTGGACCGCCTGGGTCCGGGCGTTCTCCAGCGGGAGGCAATGTTCTTCGACGCGGCGCAGCGCGGTGCTCAGGTCGGGGACGACCTTCTGCGCCCCGACGATCCAGATCGCACGGGCGGCGCCGCCGGAGTAGGCGGGCAGCTGGCTTCCGCTGCCCGAGGCGGCCACGAGGGACCCGGTCTCGGTGACCGCGGCGACGCTGCCCACGACGACGTCGGGGCCGGCGCACAGCCGCCGGATCTCGTCCATCCGGGTGGCGCGGTCCATGGCCAGGATGCGCGGCTTGACGGCCTCGTATCGTCCGCTGGCGTTGATGTCCTCATCGAGACCGGACAGGCGGAGGGTCTCGCTGGCCCCGGTGAACACGCTGGCGCCCGCCGGTATCAGCTCGCCGACGCGGGCGCGTGCGGCGGCGGCGTCGTCGAGGATCTCCACGGTGAAACCGTGCGCGGTCAGAGCGGCGGCCGCCCGCTCCAGCTGCCGCGCGGGCGCCGGGCGGGTGAACGGTGTGGCCGGTACGGGGGTGGTCATGATGTCTCTGAGCTTCCTGTTCGCTGGATGACGGGTTCGTCTCAGCGGTTCGACAACACAGGCCGCCGGATCGTGAGGCGACGCACCGGCCTCACATTCCGGGGCCCTGCCTTGTCGGTCTGGTGAAGGCGGATTCGACCGAGGGAGGTGCCGGCGCCATGACCACCGGACCCGGGCAAGGACACGGCCGGCCCGATCCGGGCCTGGACGCGCTCATGAGTGAGCGGCGCCGGCTGATCGGTCTCGCCTACCGGCTCCTCGGCTCCCTGGCCGAGGCCGAGGACGCCGTGCAGGAGACGTACACCCGCTGGTACGCCATGTCCCCGCAGCGGCAGGACGCCATCGAGTCGCCCGGCGCCTGGCTGACGACGGTCGCCGGCCGCATCTGCCTCAACATGCTCGGCTCGGCCCGTGCCCGGCGAGAGACCTACGTGGGCGACTGGATCCCCGAGCCGCTGCCCGGGCGCACGGAATGGATCAGCGGGCGGCCGGGCGGTGCGACCGCCGACCCGGCCGACCGGGTCACCCTGGACGAGTCGCTCAGCCTGGCCTTCCTGGTCGTGCTCGAATCGATGACCCCGGCCGAGCGCGTCGCCTTCATCCTGCACGACGTCTTCCGCCACCCCTTCGCCGAGGTGGCCGAGATCGTCGGCCGTACCCCGGCGGCATGCCGCCAGCTGGCCTCCTCGGCCCGCCGCCGCGTCCGCGCCTCGCAGCCTTCCGCGACTCCGGCTGCCCGGCACGCCGGCATCGTCAGGGCCTTCAAGCAGGCATGGGAGGCCAAGGACATCGAGGCCCTCATCCGCCTGCTCGACCCCGACGCCACGGCGATCGCCGACGGCGGCGGCCTCGCCGTCACCTTCCCGCGCCCCATCGAGGGCGGCGAGGAGATCGCGCGCGCCTGGATCGAGATCGCCCGGCGCAGGCCCGGCGACATGACGTTCCTGGAACGCACGGTCAACGGTCAGCCCGGCCTGGTGGCTCAGCAGGACGGCGTCATCGTGACGGTGTTCGCGTTCCAGGTCGCAGGCGACCGGATCCAGCACATCTGGGTGGTGCGCAACCCCGAGAAACTCCGCCGCTGGACGGCGGGCTGACGCGCCGGTCGTGGCCTGGCCGCTTTCGTGGTGCGGAAATTGCGCATTGCGGGACAGCGGCGTTCGGGAATGTTGTCGCTGGTTTCTATAACGTAATTCGGGTTCCCGGAGCGGGGCATTAGAAAACTCACAGAGGTGAGTGAACGGCTCCTTTTCTTCGTCGCGGACTGGGTTCATCCGGTGGTCCGCCGCTCAATACGGTTCTTCTCCCCATCCACGCCGTAGCGAAGGGGGAGCACGGTGACCGCCTCCGTAGCGGTGGAAGAACCGGCGTCCGCGACCGACGCGCCGGCCGGCCGGCGCGCGTCCGCGTGGGGCTGGCTCGGGCCGCTGCTCGTCGCGGGTTTCGCCGGTTTCCTGGTGTTCCATCGGCTGGGCTCCCCGCACGCCCTCGTCTGGGACGAGACGTACTACGCCAAGGACGCCTGGGCGTTCCTGCACTACGGGGTCGAGCACAACTGGCGGCACGGACCTAGCGGCGGCCTCGCCGACTCCTCCTTCCTCGCCGGGCATCCGGTGGCGGGGCTCGCGGGCGGCGGCGAGTGGGCCGCGCACCCGCCGCTCGGGAAGTGGCTCATCGCCGCCGGAATGGCGGTCTTCGGCTCCGGCCCGTTCGGCTTCCGGTGCGCTGCCGGCGTGGCGGGCGTGCTGGCGGTTCTGCTGCTGGCCCGCATCGCCCGGCGGCTGACCGGCTCGACCGTTCTCGGCTGCGCGGCCGGGCTGCTGCTCGCGCTGGACGGCTCGTGGCTCGTGTCGAGCCGCGCGTCCATGCTCGACATCTTCCTGCTCGTGTGGGTGCTGGCCGGGTTCGGCTGCCTCGTCGCCGATCGGAACCGGACCCGCGTCGCTCTCGTGGCGCGTTCTGAGAACGGGAGGCTTGGCGGGCCGTTCGTCTGGCATGGGTGGCGCCTGGTGGCCGGGGTCTGCTTCGGCCTCGCCTGTGCCACGAAATGGTCCGGCGCCTACGTGCTCGTGTTCTTCTGGGCGCTGGCGCTGATCTGGGACGGGAACGCGCGCAAGGACGCCGGGGCCGTCCGGCCGTGGCGTGGCATGGTCGGGCTCGACCTCCTGCCGTCGCTGCTCCAGGTGTGGGTCGTCGCCGGGATCGTCTATCTGGCCAGTTGGTGGGGCTGGTTCGTCTCGGGGACCTCCCTGCAGAAGGCCCTCTTCGGCCAGAACGTCCCAGGCTTCCAGCGGCGCTGGGCCGAGGCGCATCCGAGCGGCCTGTGGCCGTCGTTCGTGGATCCGCTCCGGTCGCTGTGGCACTACCACGCGATGACACTGGACTTCCACAACGGTGTGACGCAGGCGAATCCCGGCCAATCGTGGCCGTGGCAGTGGCCCGTCCTCGGGCATCCGGCCGTCCTGTGGCGCACGTCCGTGCCGCGGGGGAGCGACGGCTGCGGCGCCGCGACCTGCGTCAGCGAGATCTCCCACCTGGGGACGCCCGCCATCTGGTGGTTCTCCATCGTCGCGCTGCTCGGCATGGTGGTCTCGGCGTTCGCGGCGCGCAGCTGGCGGGCCGCGGCGGTCGTGGGCGGCTACCTCGCGAGCTGGCTGCCCTGGTTCCCGGCCGCGCTCGCCGGCCGGACGATGTACTCCACCTACGCGCTGCCGATGCTGCCGTTCGCGATCCTCGCGATCGTCCTGCTCTTCGACGGCGTCTCCGCCCCGTACCGGGACCGCCCGGTGCCGCGCCTGCTGCTCGGCGCCGCCGGGGCCGCCTACCTCGCGCTCGTCGCGGTGAACCTGGCCCACCTCCTGCCGATCCTCACGGGCCGGCCGGTCCCGGAGGCGGGCTGGCAGGCGCGCCTGTGGCTCCCCGGCTGGACGTGACCTCTCGCCGGCCCGCACATCCGCAGCAGTTCCAGGAGAGGTGATCGACGATGAGGACCCCGGCCCGCTGGAGGCTCGGTGCCGTGACGGCCGTCGGGCTGGGCGCGCTCGTGACCGGATCGCTGCCGGGCGGCACGGCGCGGGCGCAGGAGGCCGACGCCGCCCTGACGTACGCGTGCCGGCTGCCCTCCGGGACGTCGCGGGAGGTCGGCGTCCGGGTGCGGGGGACGTTCCCCGCGACGGGGACGGCCGGGCGGCCCGTGCGGCCCGGGCGCGTCACGGTGAGCGTGACGATCCCCGAGGCCGCGGTGCCCGAGGTGAGCGCGCTGGGGGGCGCCTCCGTCGTCGGCACCGCGGAGCTCGGCGTCTCCGTGCGGCAGAACGGCCAGGCCGCCCCGGCGACCTGGCCGGGGCTCGCCACGCCCGCCACCCCGGTCGCGGACGGCGCCGACCTGGTACTGGCCGCGTCCGGGGACGTCCCGCCGGTCACGCCCGCCGGGACCGGAGACCTCACGTTCGGCGCCGGAGACCTGGCGCTGGAGCTGAGTCCCCGCGACGCCCACGGCGGCGTCCCCGAGGACGCGAAGCCGGCGATCACCATCGGGTGCGAGCCGTCCGGGGAGCACGTCCTCGCCACGGTGCCCGTGCCCGCCGGGACGGCCCCGGCGACGCCCGCGCCGCCGAAGCCCATGCCGCCGAAGACGGGGAAGCGGGCCGCCGCCGAGGCGCCCGGCGGGACCCCGGCCGAGTGCGGGAAGTTCACCGGGCCCACCGACGACTGGTACCCCGGCTGCGTCTACCTGTCCGGGTTCTCCAACGTCACCAAGCTCAAGGGCGCCGCGATCCTGAACGATCCGGAGTTCGGCCGCCCGGCCCTCACCAACCTCGTCTACTCGCTCACCGACACCGGTGCCTCCGTCCGGCAGCGGTTCGTCTCGCCCCTGCGATCGCGGTCGACGTTCCTGACCTTCGGGTTCATGCCGACGACCGCGACGATGGAGATGACGCAGCGTCCCCTGAGGCCCGGTGAGGACTACGGGACGTTCGAGGCCGTCAGCGACATGCAGACGGGCATCCAGTCCGTCAACGCCCACATGCGGATGTCGATCCGCATCTCGGACGTCTCCGTCAACGGCACACCGCTGAACGTCGGCGAGAACTGCCGCACCGCGACCGACGCCGACATCGCCCTCAAGGGCGAGATGACCAGCGTCCTGGAGGGCGGGATGCTCGACGGCTCGTTCAGCATCCCGCGCTTCACCGGCTGCGGCGTCGGCGAGGACCTCGGCCCGCTCTTCAACGGGACCGTCTCCGGCCCCGGGAACCTGCTGCGCGTCAGCCTGGGCGCCACCTGCATCCCGGACGCCGACATCAGCTGCCCGCCGGTCGTCCCCGCGCCCGCGCGCACCGCCCCGCCCCCCGCGGGCTGAACGCACGAGCCCGCCGACCGAACACGCCTGCTGACCGAACGCCTGCTGACCGAACACGGAGGGAACGCCGTGACCACCACCCGACCGAAGGACCAGTGGCGCCGCTGGATCGCCGAGAACCTGCTGCTCGGCAACCCGCCGGAAGCGATCCGCGCGGGGCTGACGAGCAACGGGTTCACCGAGGAGGAGGCCGCCCGCGAGGTGGCCGGCGCGCTGGCGAGCCCGTACGTGCTGGGCGCGACCCGCGTCGCCAACCGGCTCCGCAAGCGCGAGTGGACGCTGACCGTCTACGGGCGGCTCGCCCGGATGCGCGCGGGCGGCGGCGAGATCGTCCGGCGGGAGCGCCTCTCCCGGGACGAGTTCTTCGAGGAGTACTACTTCCAGAACAGGCCGGTCATCATCACCGGGATGCTCAAGTCGTGGCCCGCGCTCGCGAAGTGGGACTTCGACCATCTGCGGGAGACGTGCGGCGACAACGAGGTCGAGGTGCAGTTCGGGCGCGAGTCCGACGAGAACTACGAGATCAACGGGCCGAAGCACAAGCGGCTGATGCCGTTCCGCGAATACGTCGACCTGGTCGAGGCGGCCGGGACGACCAACGACTTCTACATGACGGCCAACAACGCGTCCCGCAACCAGCGGGCACTGGACGTCCTGTGGGACGACGTCGACCCGATCTCCGAGTACCTCGACGGCGACGAGGCCAAGGGCCGCAGTTTCTTCTGGCTCGGCCCGCCCGGCACGAAGACGCCCTACCACCACGACCTGACCAACAACTTCATGGCGCAGGTGATGGGCCGCAAGAAGGTCCGGATGGTGCCGATGCACGACACCGCCCACGTCTACAACACGCTGCACTGCTACTCGGAGGTCGACGGGAGCGACGTCGACTACGAGAGGTTCCCCGCCATGCGCGGGGCGCAGGTGCTGGAGTGCACGCTCGCCCCCGGTGAGCTCCTGTTCATCCCGATCGGGTGGTGGCACTACGTCGAGGGCCTCGACGCCACGATCACGATGAGCTTCACCAACTTCCTCCACGACAACGACTTCGCCTCCGACTACACCACCTACCAGCACCTCTGATCGGCCCGCACCGGTAATCGAGCACCGGATGACAAAGTGCAGAAATGCTGTCGTCCGGTGATCGGATGCTGCCCTGAGAAAGTCGAAGAAATGTCGGATCATGCGCGCCGGACAACATTTTCCAAAAGCCGTTGAACGGTGAGCGTGAACGTCTTCGTTTTTGTCAGTCGATCGTGGAGACTCGCTCGATGGCGGCCGGTAATTTACCGCTTTGAAACGTACGGGAAATCTGGTTCCGGACGAAAGGCAGAAAGTTGGACGACAAGCTCGGTACGCGCAAGCGGCGCACGGCCAAGGGCCTCGCGACCGCGGCCATCGGGGGCCTCGGCCTCTCCCTGCTCGGCGTCGTCGGCGCCGGCCCCGCCCTGGCGGACCCGATCCACCAGACGCTGAACTTCCACTGCGTCTTCCCGCTGATCGGCAACCAGCCGCTCACCGTCGACATCGACAGCGACTTCCCGTCGACCATCAAGGTCGGGGAGCTGTCGCCGCCGTTCCACATCAAGTCGACGGCGCACATCACCGGCGCCATCACCAACGGCCTGCGCGCGGTGAAGGCCGTCACGCTGGAGGGCACGGCCTCCGCCGACTCGGTCGTGTCGGTGCCCGAGGACCCGAACCTGCCGGTCGCGACGGACGTCGTCATCAACAAGGTCGACATCCCGCAGCAGGCGGGGGCGACCTGGGACCTGGTCGCCGAGGGCGACGCGCCGCAGCTGGTGTTCAGCCAGACCGGCGAGGGCAAGATCACCATCGTCGGGCTGACGCAGCACATCAACCCGAAGAAGGCCGACGGCAGCGAGGTCTGGGCCGGCGGCAAGGACGTCGTCTGCACCAAGGACCCGGGGCAGGACGAGCCGTTCGCCCACTTCACCATCACCGACGGCGGCACCCCCACCCCGACGCCCACCCCGACTCCGACCCCCACCCCCACGCCTACTCCGACCCCCACCCCCACTCCGACGCCGACGCCCACTCCCACGCCGACCCCCACCCCGACCCCCACCCCTACTCCCACCCCGACCCCCACTCCCACGCCCACCCCGACTCCGACCCCCACCGGCGGTGAGCACTACGACTTCACCCTCGCCGGTGAGACGTTCGTGAAGGCGCCGAACGGCAAGGCGCCCCTGACCGGCTCCGTCGGCGCCGACCTGAACCTGGACACCGGCGCCGTCTCCGCGGACCTGAGGCTGGAGCCGACGAAGGGCAACTTCCAGATCCTCGGCTTCCTGCCGGTGACCGCCGACATCGGCCTCGTCACGCAGGGCCCGACCACCGGCCTCTACAAGGACGGCCAGCTGACGACCAACAGCAAGGTCATCACCAAGATGTCGTCGTTCAACGCGTTCGGCGCCATCCCGATCGGCGGCGGTGAGAACTGCCAGACGACCGAGCCGTCCGACATCCAGCTCCAGTCGCCCGCGGGCGAGTTCTTCGACCCGGGCGTCGGCGGCAAGATCAGCGGCCAGTACTCGCTCTCGTCGATCGACCAGTGCGGGCCGCTGACCGGCATCCTCAACCTCTTCACCGCCGGTGACGGCAACACCATCGACCTGACCCTCACGCCCAAGGCGTGACGGCGGCGGTGAGCTGACGGTCAACCAAGGCGGGCCCCCGCCGCGCCGCGAACGCGGCGCGCAGCAGGCGCGATGCAGGTCAGGCGCGGTGAGGGGCCCGTCCCGTACGAGGCGAGGTCGACAGGTGACGAAGACGAAGAGAACGGGCGCCGCCCTGGCCCTGGCCGCCGCCCTGCTGGCGTCGAGCCTCGCCGGCGCGGGCACCGCCGCGGCGGGCCCGGCCACCCTCGGGCTGGACTACCACTGCACGTTTCCGCTCCTCGGGCCCCAACCGGTGCACGTGGAGCTCAGCGCGGACGTCCCCGACCGGGTCGCGATCGGCGAGGTGATGCCGGGGATCGTCGTCGACTCGGTGTCGACGGTGGGCGCCGGGTCCGCGCGGGGCCTGCGGGCGCTGTACGCGACGACCCTGGAGGGCCACGCGCTGGCCGACGCGACGCTGACCGTCCCCGAGATGCCGGACGGCCTGCCCGTCGAGGTCGACTCCGCGCTGGACAGGACGCCCATCCCCGCGTCCGGCGGCTTCACCGTGAAGGGACGCGGCACGGCGCCCGACCTGACGTTCACGCAGGCCGGGCTCGGCAAGGTCACCGTCGGGAACCTCGTCCTGACCCTGACCCCGCGGACGGACGACGGCGGCGCCTCCGGGCTCGGCACGTTCGAGTCCGAGTGCACGCAGGACCCGGGGCAGGACGGCGTCCTCGCCTCCTTCGAGATCGTGGACGAGGACGGCGGGCCGGGGGCCGCGCCGTACTCCTACGCGCTCCGGGGCTCCTCCACGATCAAGGCGTCCGGCGGGACGCTCCCGCTGACCGGCGCCCTCGACGCGAAGGTCGACGGCGGTGCGGTCACCGGCGCCCTCACGCTCGACCCGTCCCAGGCCCGGTTCTCGATGCTGGGCTTCCTGCCCGTGACGGCCGACGTCACGTTCGCCGCCGAAGGCGGGACGACCGGGACGTACAAGGACGGCGTCCTCACGACCACCTCCAGGATGACCGCGCGCTTCCCCGCGTTCACGGTGTTCGGCTTCCTGCCGGTCGGGGGCGGCGACGCGTGCCGGACGTCCCAGCCGTCCGGCATCACGTTGACCTCCGCCGCCGGGTTCGACCCGAAGGCGGGCGGCGCCCTGACCGGCGTCTACGAGCTGCCGCCGATCGACGGCTGCGGCGCGCTCACCGGCGCGCTCGGCTCCTCCCTCGCCGGTCCCGGCAACGCGATCACCGTGACGCTCACCCCGAAGCCGAGCACCCAGAAGAAGACGAGCTAGGAGCAGGGATGCCGAACCACCACCCCCGGCGCACGGCGCTCCTCGCCCTGGCCGTCGCGCTGCTGGCCGCGCTCTGCGCCGTCCCCGCGTCCACCGCGCCCGCGTCGGCGGCCCCGGCGACCGACCCCGGCCCGGCCGGGGACGCCTTCTACACCCCGCCCTCGCCGCTGCCGGCCGGCTCCCCGGGCGACGTCATCCGGGCGCGCCCCGCGAAGGCCGGCCCTCCGGCCGCGCGCTCGCTCGCCGACGCCTGGCAGGTCATGTACCTGTCGACCAACGCGCTCGGCGCACCCGTCGCCGTCACGGGGATCGTCCTCGTGCCGAAGAAGGCGGACGCGGCGAAGGCCCCGATCGTCGGGTTCGGCCCCGGCACCAGCGGCCCGGCGTTCCGCTGCGCGCCGTCCAGGTTCATCGACCAGGGCGCCTTCTACGAGCAGGCCGCGCTGAACGCGATGCTCGGCAAGGGCTACGCGGTCGCCGTCACCGACTACGAGGGCTACCACGAGAACCCGGCGACCACCTACGTGGTCGACTCCATGGGCCACTCCGTCATCGACGCGGTCCGCGCGGCGCAGCGGCTCCCCGAGTCGGGCCTCGCGAAGGACGCGCAGGTCGCGTTCCGCGGCTACTCGCAGGGCGGCGCGGCCGCGATGTGGGCGGGGCAGAAGCAGCCGGCGTACGCGCCGGAGCTGAAGCTCACGGGCGTCGTCGGCGGCGGCGTGCCGTCCGACCTCGCCGCCGTGGGCCTGCCGCTGGAGGGCCAGGACCCGTTCGGCTTCCTCCTCTACTCGATGGTCGGCATGGACCACGCCTACCCCGAGCTCGACCTCGCGTCCTACCTCAACGACGCCGGCCGCGCCATGGTCGACGGCCTGGAGGGCGGCGCCTGCACGCTGGAGCTGCTGCTCGACTACAAGGGCAGGACGATCCCCGACTACTTCACCACCAGCCCGTTCGCGACCGAGGCGTGGCTGAACCGGGTGGCGGAGAACCAGCTCGGCGCCGAACCCGTGAAGGTCCCCGTCTTCCAGTACCACTCGGTCTCCGACGAGATCGTCGCGTACGGGCAGGCCAGGCAACTCCGGGACGACTACTGCAAGCTCGGCGTCCCCGTCACGTGGAAGACCTGGGACGGCGTCAGCCACATCACCCTCGTCTACCGCGGCAACGAGGACGCGATGGCGTTCCTCGCCGACCGCTTCGCCGGGAAGCCGGCGACCTCCAACTGCTGAACCCCGACTCGCTGAAGCGGTCACCACCCCCGACAAGGAGACAACCATGGTTCGGCGATCCGTCGCCCTTGTGGCGCTGGCCTCGGCGGCCGCACTGTCCGTGGCCGGATGCGGCTCGGAGAAGAAGGACGGCCCCGAGGTCGCCTGGGCGGGCAGGGCCTGCGGCGTCCTCACCCAGAGCGCCCCGATGCAGGCGCCGAAGCTGGACAGCGCGAGCGTGCTGAAGTCCAAGGCGTCGCTCGTCCGGCTCCTCGACGGCATCTCCGACCGGATGCGGACGCTGGAGACGAACCTGTCCGGGCTCGGCGCGCCGCCCGTCGACAACGGCCAGGCCGTGTTCTCCACCACCATGAACAACCTCACCCGGACGCACTCGACCGTCTCCACCGCGTCCAAGAACCTCAAGCGCGCGAAGGTGACCGACAAGCGGTCGCTGCAACGGGCCGTCGACCAGATGGGCAAGGCGTTCGGGCAGTACAGCGGCTACCAGGGGCCCGAGCAGGACCTCCGGACGAACCCGCAGCTGGCCGCCGCGTTCGCCAAGGCGCCGGCATGCAAGAGATGACACCGCGCCACGCGACGACACCGCGCCACGAGGTGGCGCCGCGTCAGGACCTGGGTGCTCCGGCGGACTTCATGCAGGCCATGAGCGCCTTCTGCGTCCGGCCGTCCTGGGGGTCGGGCCGCCAGCCGGTCGTGTCCTTCGGCACCTTGACGCCCTGCCTGCGCATGCAGGCGACGAACGCGTTCACGACCTTCGGCGGCGCGGACGTCGGCACCCCCGCCGGGGCCTTGGCCGAACCGCCCCTGGCCGAGTCGCCCGCGCCCGGGGCGTCGGAGGGAGAGTCCGTGGCCTCGGCCCGTGCCGGGGCCGACGGGCCCGGTTTCCCGCCGTCGCCCCCGCACGCGGTGAGGGCCAGCGCCGGGACGAGCAGCAGAGCCGCCAGATGAAGTCGGTTCACAGGGGTCCCTCCAGCGGGGTGGGGCCTCGACGATATCGGCCCACCCGAGGGGACCGGGAGAGCAGGAAGGAGGTGCGCATGCCGCCCCTGGCCACGTATCCGCTGAGCGCGCTGCGCGAGGCGGGCCGCATGTTCGCGCTCGGCGCCACCGTGTTCGGCATGGCGTTCCGGCGGCCGTTCCAGGTCCGCGAGTTCGTCGAGCAGTTCTGGTTCATCGCCAGCGTCACGATCCTGCCGACCGCGCTCGTGTCGATCCCGTTCGGCGCGGTGACCTCGCTGCAGGTCGGCTCCCTCACCCAGCAGTTCGGCGCGCAGTCGTTCACCGGCGCCGCCAGCGTCCTGGTGGTGATCCAGCAGGCCAGCCCGATGATCGTGGCGCTGCTGGTGTCGGGGGTGGCGGGCTCGACGATCTGCGCGGACATCGGGGCCCGGACGATCCGCGAGGAGCTGGACGCGATGGAGGTGCTCGGCGTCTCGCCCGTCCAGCGGCTCGTCGTCCCGCGCGTCCTCGCCTGCGTCGCCGTGGCGTTCCTGCTGAACGGCCTCGTCTCGGTCGTCGGCGTCGCGGGCGGCTACTACTTCAACGTCATGATGCAGGGCGGGACGCCCGGCGCCTACGTCGCGAGCTTCTCCGCCCTCGCCCAGCTCCCCGACCTCTACGTCGGCGAGGCGAAGGCGCTGCTGTTCGGCTTCGTCGCCGGAATCGTCGCCGCCTACCGGGGCCTGAACCCGAAGGGCGGCCCGAAGGGCGTCGGAGACGTGGTGAACCAGTCGGTCGTCATCACGTTCCTGCTCCTGTTCCTGCTCAACCTCGTGATCACCGGGATCTACCTCCAGGTCGTCCCGCCGAAGGGAGGCTGAGCATGGCCGCACTGAGAGCGGGACCGGCCGGGTGGTTCGCGTGGCTGGACCAGCCCGGCGACCAGGGCGTCTTCTACGTCCGGGCGCTGCTGTGGACGCCGCGCGCCGTCCACCGCTACCGCAAGGAGGTGCAGCGGCTGCTCTCGGAGGTCGCGTTCGGCAGCGGCGGCCTCGGCGTGATCGGCGGGACGATCGGCGTGATGGTCGCGATGACCCTCGCGACCGGCGTCGTCGTCGGCATGCAGGGCTACTCGGCCCTCCAGCAGATCGGGACCTCGGCGTTCACCGGGTTCGCCTCCGCCTACATCAACACCCGCGAGATCGCCCCGGTGGTGTCGGGCCTGGCGCTGTCGGCGACGGTCGGCGCGGGGTTCACCGCACAGCTCGGCGCCATGCGCATCAGCGACGAGGTGGACGCCCTGGAGGTCATGGGCATCCCGTCGCTGCCGTACCTGGTGACGACCCGGATCGTCGCGGGCGCCGTCGCGATCCTCCCGCTGTACGCGATCGGGCTGCTGTGCGCCTACCTGGCGTCCCGGGAGGTCACGGTCCTGGTCAACGGGCAGTCGGCGGGTACCTACGACCACTACTTCGGGCTGTTCCTGTCGCCGGTGGACGTCGTGCTGTCGTTCTTCAAGGTGCTGGTGTTCAGCGTCCTGGTGATCCTGTCGCACTGCTACTACGGCTACCGCGCGGCCGGGGGACCGGCCGGGGTGGGGCGGGCCGTCGGCCGCGCGGTCCGCACGTCCATCGTCCTGATCAGCGTCAGCGACTTCTTCTTCAGCCTCGCGCTCTGGGGCACCAACACGACGGTGAAGGTGGCCGGGTGAACGCCCGCGGGACCCTGGGCCGTCGGCTCGCGGGGGTGGCGTTCCTGCTCGTGCCGGTCCTGCTGGTCTGGCTGTCGATCGCCGTCTACGGCAAGAAGTTCACGGGCGTCGCCTGGGTGACGCTGCGGACGGCGAGCGCGGGCAGCGAGATGCGCCCGCACGCCGACGTGAAGCTGCGCGGCGTGGTCGTCGGCGAGGTCCGCGAGATCTCCTCGGACGGCGGCGTCGCCACGCTGAGGCTCGCGATCCGGCCGGACAAGGTGAGGCTGCTGCCGCGCAACGTGTCGGCGCAGCTCCTGCCGACGACGCTGTTCGGGGCGCGGTTCGTCGCGCTCGTCCCGCCCGCGCGGCCGTCCCCCGAGCGGCTCACCGCCGGGAGCGTCATCAGCCAGGACCGGTCGGCGAACGCGATCGAGCTCCAGCAGGTGATGGACCACCTGTACCCGCTGCTCACGGCCGTCCGGCCGGCGGAGCTGGCGGCGACGCTCACCGCCGTGTCCCAGGCCCTGGACGGGCGGGGCGCCGACCTCGGGCGGACGATCGTCGAGCTGGACGCCTACCTCAAGAAGATCAACCCGAGCCTGCCCGCCCTCAACCGCGACATCAGGCTGCTCGTCGAGGTGAGCCGCGACTACACCGAGGCCGCGCCCGACATCCTCCAGGCCCTCCACGACTTCGGCTACACGAGCCGGTCGCTGGTCGAGCAGAGGAACGACCTCGCGCGGCTGTACGCGTCGGTGACGGACGCCTCCGAGGACCTGGCCGACTTCCTGCACGAGAACTCCGCCAACGTCATCCGCCTCTCGGCCGCGAGCCGTCCGACGCTCGAACTGCTGAAGGAGTACTCGCCCGAGTACCCGTGCACGCTGCGGATGCTGACCGACTTCGTCCCGGTGATGGACAAGGTGCTCGGCAAGGGCACCGGCCGGCCCGGACTGCACGTGAACGTCAGGACGCTGCCGTCCAAGGGGCGCTACGTCCCGGGCAAGGACCGTCCGCGCTACACCGACAAGAGCGGCCCGCACTGCTACCCGGTGGGCGGGACCGCCGTCCCGAGGTCGGCGCCGGCGGATGCGGCCACGCCCGTCGCGGTGGCGCCGGGCGCGCTCGGCCTGCCGAACTCGCCCGAGGAGAACCGCCTCGTCAACGAGCTGCTCGCCCCCGGGCTCCAGGACGTCCCGGAGGCGCTTCCGGACTGGAGCAGCGTCCTCGTCGGGCCCGTCTACCGGGGCACGGAGGTGAGGCTGAGATGAACCGGAGGGGCCTGGCGAAACCGCTGGTCAAGTCGCTGGCGTTCGTCGCGGTGACCGTGGTGGCGACCGCGATGCTCGCGCTCAGCATCACCCGGACCGGCGGCGGCGACACCGTCTCCTACCGGGCGCGGTTCACCGACGCGTCCGGGCTGCGCGAGGGCGACGGCGTCCGGATCGCGGGCGTCGAGGTCGGCAGGGTCGGCCGCATCGAGGTCGTGGACCGCCGCGTCGCGCTCGTGTCGTTCTCCGTCGAGCGCGGGCGCCGGCTGCCCGCCGCGTCCACCGCGACGATCAAGTATCTGAACCTGATCGGGCAGCGGTACGTCGAGCTGGGGCGCGGCGCCGGGACCGCCGGAACGCTGCGGCCCGGCGCCACCATCCCGGTCGAGCGGACGGCCCCCGCGCTGAACCTGACGCAGCTCTTCAACGGATTCCAGCCGCTGTTCCAGGCGCTGTCGCCGCGGGACGTCAACCAGCTCGCCGGGTCGATCGTGCAGGTGCTGCAGGGCGAGGGCGGGACGGTCGAGGGACTGCTGTCCACCGTCGGGTCGCTGACGCGCGGCATCGCCGACAAGGACCAGGTCATCGGGCAGGTCGTCGACAACCTGAACGTCGTCCTCGACACGATCAACTCGCGTGGCGACGACCTCGGCGACCTGATCGGGACGCTGCGGCGGCTCGTGTCCGGGCTGGCCGCCGACCGCACCGCGATCGGCGAGGCGATCGGTGCGCTGGACGACCTCGCGAGCACCACCACCGGCCTGCTGCGCGACGGCCGCGAACCGCTCAGGCGCGACATCGCGCAGCTCGGGCGGTTGTCGGAGAACCTGTCGGACGACTCCCCGAAGGTCGAGTCGTTCCTGCGGCTGCTGCCGGTGAAGATGACCGCGATCGGGCGCATCGCCTCCTACGGGTCGTGGATGAACCTCTACCTCTGCGAGGCCGACCTCAGCGGCGCCACCTACCGGCAGTACCCGGGCGAGGAGCATCCGCCGCCCACCGGTGTCCCGCTCACGGCCGAAAGGTGCGGCGCATGAAGAAGAGTCGCCCGTCCGCCCGCCGGCGGCCCCGGCTGAGACCCGTCCGGGAGCGGAACCCGGTCGCGGTCGCGGTCGTGTCGCTCGTGCTGATCACCGCGCTGGGCCTGCTGGCGTTCAACGCCAGGGACCTGCCGGTGATCGGCGGCGGCACCCGCTACACCGCCGAGTTCGGCGAGGCCGCCGGGCTGCGTCCCGGCAACGAGGTCCGCGTCGCCGGGGTGAAGGTCGGCGAGGTCACGGGGGTCCGGCTGGACGGCGCGAAGGTCGCCGTCGCCTTCCGGGTGCGCGACACCTGGGTCGGGGACGCCAGCACCGCCGCCATCGCGATCAAGACGCTGCTCGGCGACAAGTTCCTCGCCGTGGACCCGCTCGGCGCCCGGCCGCAGGATCCGCGCCGCCGCATCCCCCTCGCCCGGACGACCTCCCCCTACGACGTGACGAAGGCGTTCGAGGACCTCGCCGGGACGGTCGGGCAGGTCGACTCGGCCAAGCTCGCCGCCGGCCTGGACGCGATCTCCACGACGTTCTCCGGGACGGCGCCGAGCGTGCGCAGGGCGCTGGACGGCGTCTCGGCGCTGTCGAAGACGATCTCGTCGCGGGACGCCGAGCTGGCGCGGCTGCTCGCCAACACGCGGCAGGTCACGGGGACGATGGCGGGCCAGAGCGCGAACATCGAGGCGCTGCTGCGGGACGGGAACCTGCTGCTCGGCGAGATCCGGCGCCGCCGCGAGGCGATCCACGCGCTGCTCACCGGCACGCAGGCGCTGTCGCGGCAGCTCATCGGGCTCGTCGAGGACAACCAGCGGCAGCTCGGCCCGACGCTGCGCGCCCTCGGCCGCGTCACCGACCTGCTGCGCAGGAACCAGGACGACCTCGACCGGGCGCTGAGGACGGCCGGCCCCTACACGCGGCTGCTCGGCAACACGCTCGGCAACGGTCGCTGGATGGACGGCTACCTGTGCGGGCTCGTCCCGAAGGGGTACGGGGCGAAGGCTCCGGACAAAGGGTGCATGCCGCCCAAGAAGGGGGGTGGCTGATGCTGCGCCGGATGAGTGTCCCGCTGGTCGCCGCCGGGCTCGCCGTCGTGGTCGCCGCCGTCGTCCTGGTCGCCCTGCGCGACCCGGGCGGCACCCGGATCACCGTGTACTTCCCGACCGCGGTCGGCGTCTACAGGGGCTCCGACGTGCGGGTGCTCGGCGTGAAGGTCGGCACGGTCGACTCCGTCCGGGCCGAGGGGACCCGGGTCCGGACGGTCATGACCGTCGACCGCGGCGTGGACGTCCCGGCCGGGGCGAAGGCCGTGGCGGTCGCGCCGAGCCTGGTGGCCGACCGGTACGTCCAGCTCACGCCCGCCTACACGTCCGGCCCGAAGATGGCGGCCGGGACGGTGATCCCGGCCGACCGGACCGCGACGCCCATGGAGCTCGACAGGGTCTACGACAGCATCCGCAAGCTGGCCGCCGACCTCGGGCCCAAGGGCCTGAACAAGGACGGCGCGCTGTCGCGGCTCCTCGAAACGGGCGCGGAGAACCTGAGCGGCAACGGGCGCGACATCCGCACGACCACCGAGCGGATGGCGCAGGCGGCCAGGACGCTGTCCGGTTCGCAGAAGGACCTGTTCGCGACGATCCGCGGCCTCCAGACGTTCACGACGACGCTGAAGACCAACGACGGGCAGGTCAGGGAGGCGGAGCGACAGCTCGCCGACGTCTCCGGCTTCCTCGCCGACGACCGGGAGGAGCTCGACGCCGCGCTGCGGGCGCTGGCGGAGGCGCTCGCCCGGGTCAAGGCGTTCGTGCACGACAACCGGAAGCAGATCGCCGGGAACGTCGGGAAACTCGCCGACATCACGCAGCTGCTGGTGAAGCAGCGCCGGTCGCTGGCGGAGGCCCTGGACGTCCAGCCGCTCAACGCGACCAACATCCTGAACGCCTACGACCCGGCGACGCGGTCGCTGATGGGGCGGCAGAACCTCGGCGAGCTGGCCCCGCCGCTGCCGGCGGCCGGGCCGCGGAAGGCGGAGCCATGATCCGGCAGGTCGTGTGGACGGCCCTGACCTGCGTCGCCCTCGGCGGCTGCGGCTTCTCCGGCGCGGCGGACCTCCCGCTGCCGGGCGGCGCCGATCTCGGCGGCCACCCGTACACCGTGCGGGCGCGGTTCGCGAACGTGCTGAACCTCGTCCCGCAGTCGGCGGTGAAGGTCAACGACGTCGCGGTCGGGCGGGTGGTGAAGGTCGCGCTGCCCCGGGACGGCTGGACGGCCGAGGTCACCATGAAGGTCAACGGCGATGTCCGGATCCCCGCGAACGCCTACGCCGAACTGCGCCAGTCGAGCCTGCTGGGCGAGAAGTTCGTGCAGCTCAGCGCGGGACCCCAGGGCAGGGCCCAGACCGCCGCGGGGACGGGCGCGCTGGCGGACGGCGCGGTGATCCCGGAATCCCGGACGAACCGGAACCCCGAGGTCGAGGAGGTCTTCGGCGCGCTGTCGATGCTGCTGAACGGCGGCGGCATCGCGCAGCTCCGGACGATCACCGTCGAGCTGAACCGGGCGCTCGGCGGCAACGAGGCGCACGTCCGGTCGCTGCTGGAGCAGGCCCGCAGGCTCGTCGGCGACCTGGACGCGAACAGGCAGGGCATCACCGACGCCCTCGACGGCCTGAACCGGCTGTCGGCCACGCTGCGCGGCCGCAAGGACCAGATCGGCGTCGCCCTCGACGACATCGAACCCGGCCTCGCGGTGCTGGCCGAGCAGCGCGGGGCGCTCGTCCGGATGCTGCGGTCGCTGGACGGGCTGTCGCGTGCGGCGGTCACGACCGTCCGGCGCAGCAAGGACGACATGATCGCCGACCTGCGCGCCCTCGAACCGACGCTGCGCAAGCTGTCCGACGCCGGCCGCGACCTGCCGAACGCGTTGCAGGTGCTGGTGACGTATCCGTTCACCGACGCCGTCCTGCCCGCGGTGAAGGGCGACTACCTGAACGTCTACCTCCAGATCACCGCCCGGCCCGGGACGCGGGTCGTCCCGCCGATCAAGCCCGCGCAGGGGGACTGATGCTGACCGCGGCCACCAGGGTCAAGAACCTCGTCTTCCTCGTCGTCGGCCTGCTGGCGATGGGCTACGTCGGCCTCTCCTACGCCGACCTCGGCGGGTACGTCGGCTACCGCGACTACTACGTCGTGCGGGCCGACCTCGCCGAGGCGGGCGGCCTCGCGGAGAACGCCGACGTCACCTACCGGGGCACATCGGTCGGACGGGTCGGCGCGCTGCACCTGACCGGCGACGGCGTGCTGGCCGACCTGAAGATCAAGAAGTCGGCGCCGCGGGTTCCCGCACGCACGCAGGCCGTCGTCGCGAACCGGTCGGCGATCGGCGAGCAGTACATCGACCTCCGCCCCGCCACGGGCGCGGGGCCGTTCCTGGCGGGCGGCTCGGTGATCCCGCGCTCGTCCACGGCGACTCCGGCCCCGGTGACGGACCTGCTCACCAGCGTGAACGCGCTCGCCTCGTCCGTCCCCACCGACGCGCTGCGGACGGTCGTCGGGGAGCTGGGCCAGGCGTTCGCCGGGCAGGGGCCCAACCTCCAGGTCCTGCTGGACGGCACGAGGTCGCTCACCCGCGCCGCGAACGAGAACGCGGAGCCGACCCTCTCGCTCATCGGCGACGGCGAGACCGTCCTGCGCACCCAGAACCAGGAGGCCGCGTCGTTGAAGGCGTTCGGCCGCAACGCGCGGCTCCTCTCCGAGCAGCTGCGCAAGTCCGACCCGGCCTTCCGGAAACTGGTGGCGACGGCGCCGGGCGCGGCGGGCGAGTTCCGGACGCTGGTGCGCGACCTCGACCCGTCCCTCAGCGTCCTGGTCGCGAACCTGCTGACCACGTCCGAGCTGCTGGAACCACGGGCGGACGGCCTGGAACAGCTCCTGGCGAAGCTGCCCGCGGCCGTCTCCACCGGCATGTCGGTCGCCCAGGACGGCAGGCTCGACTTCGGGATGGTCACGACGTTCTTCAACCCGCCGGACTGCACGAGCGGCTACGGCGGCACGAAGTACCGCAACGGCCTCGACACCTCGCGCGGCCCGGCGCTCAACACGGCCGCCCACTGCGGCGCGCCGCCGTCGAGCGGCGTGAACGTGCGCGGCGCGGGAAACGCTCCGCGACGTCCGGTCCCGGCTCCGGCGCGGGCGGGCTCGGTGCTCTCCGCTGGTTCGCCCGCCCTTCCGGGCGCGCTCGCTCTGCCGGGCGTCGCGGATGGACCCGCCGGCATGGGCGGCCTGCTCGGCGTCGAGGGAGCAGGCGAATGACCGCGAGCGCCGAGCGGGGGGCCCGGAGGCGGCGGGACGGGCTCCTCGCCGGATGGGGGCTGGTCGGGTGGGCGGCGATCGCGGCCGCCGCCCTGTTCCTCGCCTGGTCGGGCTGGACGGTGCGGCGAGACGAACCGGACGCGCGGAGCGGGCCCGAACGCGCGCGGGACGTCGTGCTGCGGAGCGCCCGGGAGCAGATCGCCGCGCTCAACTCGATGGACCCCGCGCGGGTGGACGCCGGGCTGCGCGCCTGGCGGGACGCCTCCACCGGCGCGCTGCACGACCAGCTCGCCCGGGACGAGCCGCGGAACCGCACCAAGATCGGCCAGTCGCGGACCACCGCCGCGGCGACCGTCACCGGAGCCGCCGTCACGTCGCTCGACGTCCGGGAGGGGAAGGCGAAGGTCATCGCGTCCGTGCAGGTGAAGCTGGCTTTGCAGGGCGGTGCGCCCACGGTGCAGCGCAAGCGGTTCGAGATGGGGGCGGTCCGCACGGCGTCCGGCTGGAAGCTCGAATCGCTCACCGCGATCCCGGTCGGTTCACGATGAGGCGGCTGCTCGGGCTCTACCGGCCGTTCTCCGTCGCGCTCGCGCTCGTCGTGCTCGCGCTGGCCCTGCGCCCCGCCGCCGGGACGGCACGTGACCACGGGCTGAGGGGCGAGAAGGAGCCTGCGCGCGACACCGCCGTCCTGGACGACGTGGCCACGACCGAGGTGGTCGGGGACGTGTCGACGGCCCTCGCCCGGGTGTTCAGCTACGCGCCGGACGACGTCGCCGCCACCGAGCAGGCCGCGGGGCGGGAGCTGGCAGGCCGGGCGCTGGACGAGTACCGGCGGCTCTTCGCGCAGGTCAGGCAGCAGGCCCCGGCCCAGCGCGTCACGCTCGCCACCCGTGTCGTCCGCGCCGGGGTCGTCTCGCTGACCGGCGACGACGCCCGCCTCCTGGTCTTCCTCGACCAGACCGCCACCCGCGCGGGCGAACCGGACGGGACGCCCGCCGCCGCGCAGCTCATGGTGACCGCGCACCGCGACCGCGGCCACTGGACGATCACCGGTCTCACCTCGGCCTGAGGGGCTCGCATGGCAGACGCAACCCTGCACCGTACGGACGGCACCCTGCACAGCCCGGACGACACCCCGCAACGGACGGCGGCCGCCCTGCTCGTCCTCGCCGCGCTGTTCGCCGCCTGGGCCGGCTGGTCCTGGTATGCGGCCGCGCACGACGACGCCCGGGCCTACTCCCGCGCGCGCGACGACGTCCTGGAGGCGGGGCAGCAGGGCGTCCAGAACCTCAACACCCTCGACTACCGCTCCCTCGGGCCCGGCCTGAAGACCTGGCAGGACTCCACCACCGGCGACCTGCACCGCCAGATCACGCAGGGCCGGCCGGCCTTCGAGGAGCAGGTCGCCAAGGCCCGGACGATCACCAGCGCCCGCATCCTGGACGCCGCCGTCGCCGAACTGGACGAGCGCTCCGGCAAGGCCCGGATGCTGGTGGCCGTCGAGATCACCGTCACCCCTCCGGACGGCGACCCGGCCACCAGGCAGAGCCGCCTGGTCGGCGAGCTGACCAGGACGTCCGGCGGCTGGAAGCTCAGCACGCTGGGCCAGGCATCGGCGGAAGGCGCGTGACATGGCGGAGCTTGGTGACAGGGCTGTGCAGACCACCGCGTGGTGGCGTGCCCGCGCGTCCTCGCCCATCGTGCTCGGCCTCGCCGCCGTCCTGCTCGCCGCGCTCGGCGTGTGGGCGCTCCGGCAGGCGGACGGCCTGCGGGACGACCCGTCCACCCGCAACACCGCCCTCACCGACGGAGCCGCCACCAGCGAGGTCAAGGGCGCCGTCGCCGACATGATCGGCAAGGTCTTCTCCTACGACTACACCGATCCGTCCCGCACGTCGGAGGCCGTTCGCGCCTTCCTCACCGGCGATGCCGTCCGCCGGCACGAGGCGGTCTTCGGGAAGGTCCGCGAGGACGCCCCGAAGGCGCGGACCGTGCTCAGCACCCGCGTCACCGACAGCGCCGTCACCACCCTGACCGGGGACCGCGCGGCCGTGCTCGTCTTCGCCGACCAGCAGACCACCCGCACCGGCGACGGCGAGAGCACCCACGCCCCCGCCATGCTCACCATCACCGCCGTCCGTCGCGACGGCCAATGGAAAATCACCGCCCTCGACACCTTCACCCCCGGCTGACCTCGTATTGGCCGGACGGGCGGGCCCGGTCGCACGAGGGAGGCGATCGTTTCGCTTGACAATCGGTCCGGGAGCGGAGACGGTACGTCGTGCGGTCGATAGTCGATCGCGGCAATTTCGCGCAAAACCAGGAGATGACCGATATGACCAAGGGTAAGCCGGCCGACCAGGTCGCCGCGGACATGGGCAAGATCGCCGGTACGGCGATCACCACCACGGCGCGGCTCGTCATCAAGGTGTTCACCCCCAAGAAGAAGAAGTAATCCGACCGAGGCCGGTCCCGCACACTGGACAGGCCCTGGGCGGTTAATTTGTCCGGCTCTCACCCTGTGGGTGGGAGCCGGTTCGCTTTGTCGCCACGCGGGCCGTGGAGGCCGATGGCTTGCCGCTGAGCTGGGGATTTGTTAGATGACTCCAGGTAAGGCCGCGGAACAGGTTATTTCGGCGACAACTCTTTTCCCGGGCGGTCCGCGAGGCTGGGGAGGCGCTCCGCGGGTCGGCGGGCGTTCGTCAGGGGGGATCGGCGCATGGTGCGAACCGGGTTGGACGTCCGCGCGTTCGAGGCGGTGCCCGCGTGGGTGGCGCGGCGGCTTCGGCCGCACGTGGACCGGGCCGCCGACGGGCTGCTGGCCGAACTGCGCCGGGCCGACCCGCAGATCGGCGAGGAGGAGGCCGGGCGCGCCCGCGCCGGGATCGCCGCCGGGATACGGCACTTCTGTGACCTCGTCGAGGACCCGGACGCGGGCTGGGAGCGGGTCGCCGCGTTCTATCTTCGGGTCGGGCGGCACCTGGCGCGCGACGGCCGCGACCCCGTGGAGACGCACCAGGCGCTGCGCCGGTCCGCGCTCGTCGCGTGGCGGACGCTCGGCGCCGTCCCCGGCGGCCTCGACCTCGACCGCGCCGCGCTCAGCCTCGTCGTGGACGCCCAGTTCTGCTACATGGACGCGGTCGCGAAGGTGATCGCCGCCGGGTACTCCGCCGAGGTCGCCGAGCGCAGGGACCGCCGAGAGGAGCCGACCCGGCGGCGGCGCGGGGCGAAACTGCTGCACCTGCTGCTCGCCGAACCGCCCGCCGCCCCGGCGCGGGTCGCGGCCCTCGCGGCGGACGCGCGCTGGCCGCTGCCCGTGACCGTCGCCGTCGCGACCGCCCGGCGACGGCGATCGGGCCCGGCGCCGGCACCGCCCGCGCTGCCGGACGGCCTGCTGGCCGACCTCGCCGCGGCGGAGCCGTGCCTGATCGTCCCCGACCCGGACGGGAGGGGACGGGGCCTGCTGCCCGCCGCGCCGCTGCGCGACTGGACGGTGGCCCTCGGCCCGGCCGTACCCGTCGCGCGCGCCGCCGACTCGCTGCGCTGGGCGCGCGAGACCCTCGCCCTCGCGACCCGCGGCGTCATCCCGGACGGCGGGCTGATCCGCAGCGCCGAGCACGTCCCCGTGCTCGTGGTGTCACGGGCGGGGGAGCTGATCGACGACGCGGCCGCCGTCCGGCTCGCGCCGCTGCTGGCCGTCCCGCCGCCCCGCCGGGAAAGGCTCGCCGAAACGCTGCTGGCCCTGCTGGAGCACAATTTCAACGCCGCCGACGCGAGCCGCCGGCTGCGGGTCCACCCGCAGACGGTCCGCTACCGCCTGCGCGCTTTGAGGGACCTTTTCGGGGACGAACTGCGCGACCCGCGGCGGTGCCGGGAAATGGAGCTGATCCTGCACGCGCGAATGGTCAACGGCGACCGCGGTCAGGCGCCCGCCCGCTGAACCGCGCTTTGTCACTCCGATGACAAACACGGGTCCGTAATCGCTGCGTTGCGTGCATGGCGCGCGACGCTGCGAAGGGGCCACACTCGGCCCCTTCGTTCCCCCCGACGAAGGTGGTGTGCGGTGTCCGATGACTGTGACTTCGACGTGATCGTGGTGGGCTCGGGGTTCGGCGGCAGCGTGTCGGCCCTGCGCCTGGCGGAGAAGGGCTACCGGGTCGCGGTGATCGAGGCCGGGCGCCGCTTCGACGAGGGCACGCTGCCCAAGACGTCCTGGCGGCTGCGCAAGTACGTGTGGGCGCCGCGCCTCGGGATGCGCGGGATCCAGCGCGTCCACCTGGTGGGCGGGAAGGCCGGCGTCCTCGTCCTGGCCGGGGCGGGCGTCGGCGGCGGCTCCCTCGTCTACGCCAACACCCTCTACGTCCCGCCGGAGCCGTTCTTCAAGGACCGCCAGTGGGGCCACATCACCGACTGGCAGGACGAGCTGGCGCCGTTCTACGACCAGGCCCGCCGCATGCTCGGCGTCACCGTGAACCCGCTCGTCACGCCCGCCGACGAGGCGATGAAGCGGGTCGCCGACCGGATGGGCGTCGGCGACACCTACCATCCGACGCCGGTCGGCGTGTTCTTCGGCGAGAAGCCGGGCGAGGACACCGCCGACCCCTACTTCGGCGGCGCGGGCCCCCGCCGCACCACCTGCACCGGCTGCGGCTCCTGCATGATCGGCTGCAGGGTCGGCGCGAAGAACATGCTCACCAAGAACTACCTGTACCTGGCGGAGAAGGCGGGCGTTCGCGTCATCCCCGACACCACCGTCACGGCCCTGGCGGCCCGGGAGCCCGGCGGGTACGAGGTGACCGTCGAGCACACCGGCCCGCTCCGCAGGCGCCGCAGGACGCTGACCGCCGAGCACGTCGTCCTCGCCGCCGGGACCTACGGGACGCAGCGCCTCCTGCACCGCATGCGCGCCGCCGGCCGCCTCCCGCACCTGTCGCCGCGCCTCGGCGAGCTCACCCGCACCAACTCCGAGGCGCTCCTCGGCGTCGAGCGCATGACCGTCTGGCACCGCGAGAAGGACGTCGACCACAGCACGGGCCTCGCCATCACCTCGTCCTTCCACCCCGACGACAAGACCCACATCGAACCCACCCGCTACGGCGCGGGCAACAACGCCATGGGCGTCATCAGGACTCTGCTGGTCGACGGCGGCGGCGCACCGCGCTGGCTGAAGTTCCTCGGCCAGGCCGCCCGGCATCCGACGATCATCCTGCGCGGCCTGTCCCTCAGGGACTGGGCCAGGCGGACCGTCATCGCCCTCGTCATGCAGACCGCCGACAACTCCATCACCGTCGGCGAGAAGCGCGGCCGCCTCGGCCGCCGCAGGCTCGTCGCGCGCCAGGGCGCCGGGGAGCCCAACCCCACCTGGATCCCCGTCGCGCACCAGGCCGTCCGGATGCTCGCCGAGGAACTCGACGCCACCCCCGGCGGGACGTGGTTCGACCTCTTCAACATCCCGACGACCGCGCACTTCATCGGCGGCTGCGTCATCGGCGAGACGCCCGACACCGGTGTCGTCGACCCCTTCCACCGCGTCCACGGCCACCCCGGCCTGCACATCGTGGACGGCTCGGCGGTCACCGCGAACCTCGGCGTCAACCCGTCCCTCACCATCACGGCCCAGGCCGAGCGCGCCATGGCCTTCTGGCCGAACCGCGGCCAGAAGGACCCCCGTCCCGAACCCGGCCGCCCCTACGAGCGCATCGACCGCGTCCTGCCCGACCGTCCCGCCGTCCCGCCCACGGCCCCCGGAGCGCTGAGGTGACCTTGCCATAGTCAGATGATCGATATATAACGATGGCATGCCCAAGACGATGCAGGAGCCGACGTTCCTGATCCTCACCGCGCTCGCGGACGGCCCGCAGCACGGCTACGGGATCATGGCCGACGTCGAGCAGATCTCCGCCGGGCGCGCCCGGCTGCGCGCAGGCACGCTCTACGCGGCGCTGGACCGGCTGCAGGACGAGGGGCTCATCGCGCCCGACCGCGAGGAGGTCGTGGACGGCCGGCTGCGCCGCTACTACCGGCTCACCGAGGACGGCGCCGCCGCGCTGGCCGCCGAGGTCGAGGCGCTCCAGCACCGGACGAAGGTCGCCGCCCGCCGCCTGGCCGCCTTCCCGCGCCCGCGCGGTGGTGCGGCCCCGGCCTTCGGGGGGCTTCGGTGAGCGCGCTCGAACTCCGCTACCGCCGCCTCCTGGCCTGCTACCCGGCCGCTCACCGCGCCGAGCACGGGGAGGAGATGCTGGACGTGCTGCTGTCCGCGGCCCGGCCGGGGCAGACCCGGCCGTCGCTCGCCGACGCGGCCGACCTGCTCCTCGGTGCCGCCCGCATCCGCCTGCGCCGCGCCGCCGGCGACGCCACCGGGTCGCCGTGGCCGGGTGCGCTCGCCGTGGCCGGGTTCGTCTCGATGCTCATGCTGCTGGCCGACGGGGCGCGGTTCGCTCTCAACGTCCCGCAGACGGGGATGCTGGCCGGCAGGCGGATCGACGACGGCGCCACCCTGTGGGGCATGCTCCCCGTCTACTTCGGCACCGCGCCGTTCTGGCTGGCGTGGACGGTCATCGCGGTCCTGGCTTGGCGCGGAGCCCGCCGCCACGCCGCCACCGCCGCCTGCACGGTGACCGCCGCGCAGGTCGTCCTCGCGATCTGGGCGGCGAACTTCGAGGAGGCCCCGTACGCGTTCGTGGCGTCCTCCGTGGCGGGTACCCCGCTGCCGCTCGCGCTGCTGGCCACCGCGTCGCTGGTCGCGTCGCCCGGCCCCCGCCACGGCGCCCGCCTGCTCGGTCGCGCCCGCGTCGCCGGGGCCGCGGTCACGGCGGGTCTCCTGGTCGCGCTCTCGTCGCAGCCGCTGTTCACCCTCCTCCTCCAGGGCGACCTCGACATACCGAATCTGATGAAGGACCCTGACCGGGCTTACGGCTTCGCGCAGATGTGGGGCCGCCTTCAGTTGGCGGCCGTTCTGGGCATCGCCGTGCTCGCCTGCGCCGCCCTGTCGAGGTCCGCCCAGGGCCGCCGGACCTGCGCGCTCCTGGCCATGGTGGGTCTGCCGCTCCTCATCCGCGTCGGTGTGTTCCATATCGGGGCGTACGGCGACATGCCAGTGCTCACCCACCTTCTGGTGGAGTGCCTGGCAGGTTTCGCCGTGACGATGCTCTGCGTCCGCCTTGTGGAACTCCCGCTCAAGAACAGGGCCCCCGGCCGTCCCGGCAAAGCCTGACGGCCTCCGACGCGCGGGGGCTACTCCTCGGCTTCGGCTTCTTCGGGCTCGGGCGGCGGGTCCTCTATCGCGCGGCGGGTCGCCTGGTGCACGCGGACCGCCAGGATCGCGCGGGCGAACCGTCCGGCCAGCTCACCGTCCATCAGCTCCGGGACCTGGTCGACGCCGACCAGGCCGCCGGGCTGGGCGGTGACCGCGCCCACGTCGCCGACCCGCACGCCGCGGCCGTCGTCGAGATCGTCCACGGACGGGAGGTCCAGCGCAGCGCGCAAGGTGTCCTGCAACGCCCGCACGGTCGCGGCGTCGCGGTCGATGCGGATCTCGGCGGCGTCCGCGCGCTCCTCGGCCCGGTCGGCCCGCGCCCGCTCGCCGTCGATCCGGGCGTCGGCCGTGTCGGCGAGCTGCTCGGCGCGCTCGGCACGCGCGGCCAGATCCGCGGCCCGCGCCGTCGCGGCGTCGCGTTCCACGCTCAGCCCCGCGACCTCGCCCTGCACGACGCTCAGCTCCGCGCGCAGCCGCCGCTCGCTCTCGGCCGCGGCCTCCAGCTTGGCGCGCGCCTCCGACAGCTCGGCCCGCACGTCCGACAGCTCGACCCGTGCGTCCGCCAGGTCGCTCTTGGCCGTGGCCAGCGCGATCTGGTCGTTGCTCAGCCGCGCGGCGAGGTCGTCGCGTTCGCGCTCGGCCTCGATGCGCGCCTGGTGCTCGGTGCTCCACGCCGCCTCGGCGCGCTTGCGGAGCCCCTCGGCGCTGGCGGCCTCGTTGGCGGACGTGGCGCGGGCCTGCTGGTGGGCGCCGGCCTCCTTCCACGCGTTGGCCTCGCTCTCCTGCGCCGCCGTGACGCTGGCCTTGGCGGCGGCGAGCCCCTTGACCAGGTCCTCCTGCGCCTCGACGGCCTCCTGGCGGGCGGCCTCGGCGCGGGCCTCGGCCTCGCTCGCCAGGATGTCGGCCTGGGCGGCCTCCCGCCGCGCGTCCCGCGCCTCGGCGAACGCCTTCTCCGCGCCGGCCAGCACGTCGCGGACCTCGCCGTCCAGCCGCACGCCCAGCACGCCCGCGCTCTCGACGAGCTGCGCGACCAGCCCGGCCAGCCGCTCCACGTCCTGCCCGAACGCGCCCACCGGCGCCGGAACGCTGCTCATGGCGCGCTCCACGGGCTCGTCCGCGGCCGCCGGCGCGCCGCCCGGCAACCGGATCGGCGCGGTCAGCACACCGTCGTCCGGGACCTCTTGATCTTCGCGCACGCGAGCATCCTAGTGAACCACCCTGTTTCGCACCTCCCCCGCGAACAGGTAGTTATCGGTCAGCCGAGGAGGCCGCGCTCGTAGGCCGCCGCGACCGCCGACGCGCGGTCCCGTACGCCGAGCTTGCGGTAGATGTGCAGCAGATGGGTCTTCACGGTGGTCTCGCTGACCAGCAGGCGGCGGGCCGCGGCCTGGTTGGTGGCGCCGTCCGCGACCAGGCGCAGCACCTCGATCTCCCGCGGGCTCAGCGTGTCCTGGCCGCGGCCGCCCGCCAGGCCCATGACCGTGGCGGTCACCGACGGGGCGAGAACCGCCCGGCCCTCGTGCGCGGCGCGCACCGCCCGGACCAGCTCCTCGCGCGGCGCGTCCTTGAGCAGGTACCCGGTCGCCCCGGCCCGGATCGCGGGCAGGACGTCGCGGTCGGTGTCGTAGGTGGTGAGGACGAGGACGCGGGCCGGGTTCCCCAGCTCGCGCAGCCGCGTGATCGCCTCCACGCCGCCCATCACGGGCATCCGCAGGTCCATGAGGATGACGTCGGCCCCGACCCGTCCCGCCAGCCGGACCGCCTCGGCCCCGTCCCCGGCCTCGCCGACCACCTCGACGTCCGCGTCGCCGGTGAACACGGCCCGCAGCCCGTCCCGCATGATCGGGTGGTCGTCGACGATCAGCAGCCGGATCATCGGAGCGGCACCGCGGCGTTGAGGACGGTCCCCGAGCCCGGCGCGGACTCGACCGTCAGCGTGCCGGACACGCGGGCGAGCCGCCGCCGCATCCCGAGCAGGCCGTACCCCTGGGTCCGTTGAGCGGGGTCGAATCCCGTCCCGTCGTCGGCGACGTCCAGCAGCAGCGTGCCGTCGAGGTAGGTGAGCGTGAGCCGCACCCTCGTGGCACGGGCGTGCTTGGCGACGTTCGACAGCGCCTCCTGCGCGGCCCGGAACACGGCGGCCTCGGCGTCGGCGTCCGCCCGGACCGGCGTCCCGGACGTGTCGACCTCGGCGGCGATCCCCGTCCGCTCCGACCATTCGAGGGCCAGCTCCGCGATCGCCTGCGGCAGCGGGGCGCCCTCGAGCTGCTCGGGGCGCAGCGCCCGCACCGACCGCCGCGCCTCGGTGAGGCTGGACCGCGCCAGTGCCCGCGCCTGGACGAGGTGCCGGGACCACTCGTCCGGCCGGTCCCGGGTGTGCTCGGCCGCCTCCAGCTGGGAGATGATGCCGGTCAGGCCCTGCGCGAGGGTGTCGTGGATCTCGCCGGCGAGCCGCTGCCGCTCCTCCACCATCCCCGCCTCCCGGGCCTGGTCGACCAGCCGGACGTGCAGGTCGGCGTTCTCGGCCATGGACGCCTCCAGCCGGCGCTTGGCCTCCGCCAGCTCGTCGATCATCCGTCCCCGCTCCCGGTTCTGCTCCACCGCCCGGTTGGTGATGCCGGCGGAGTTGAGCACCAGCGCCAGCAGGATCGCGGCGATCAGCAGGTAGGTGAGGATCCGTCCCGCCCCGGCCACCGGGTACCCGCCCGCCAGGGCGGCCGACACGATCAGCGAGGTGACCGCGAAGCCGGCGTTCCGCCAGCGCCGTCCCAGCCCGTAGGCGAACAGGAAACCCGTGTAAGCGTAGATCCCGTACGCGCCGGCGACCCAGACCAGCACCCCGGCGAGGGCGGAATGCGCCGCGAACACCGGCAGCCGCCACCGCGTGGACGGGTTCCCGCGCAGCCGCGCGCCGGCGACGCCCCACAGGACGGCCGCCGCCCCTACGAGCGGCAGCTCCACGCGGAGCCCCGCCCTCTCGTCCCCGGGCACGGCCAGCGAGACCGCGGCGGACATCAGCAGGAGCGGCAGGGGCAGCAGCAGCCGCATCCGGTCCAGCCGCCTCTGCCACGGGTCGTCGGCGAACACGCTCACCCTCCGATGGTGTCACCTGAGCAGCGGTGTCACCCGAACGGCCGGTGTCACCCGAACAGCGCACGGGTTCGCCCGCCGTTCACGAGCACGACCACGCCGAACAGCAGCAGACCGCAGACCCCCTGCTCGACCCTCAGCCAGACGGGGAACGCGCCCGGCAGCGACACGATCACCACGATGGCGACCAGCATGACGGCCGACGCGATCCGCAGCCGCAGGTAGTCCCGCCGCCCGCCGCGGGCGGCCCGCACGGTGAACCGGAGCGTCAGAAGCGAGCTCAGGACGACGATGACCGCCCGCGCCCACACCGCGTCCCCCGGATCGTCGCCGCGCCCGCTCAGCACGCCGATGCCCACCACGGTGAGCACGCTCAGGGCGACGTAGCAGCCGACCAGGAACCTGACCTTCCGGAACACCTGACCGTCGTCCTCGATGCCCGCCTCTGTGGACGCGCCCTTGGTACGCAGCATGTCTCCTCCATCCGACGCAGCCGATGCCCACGTCGAGCATCCGGCGCCGGACGTCCCCGCCGCATCGACCGCCCGGCCGTCACCGGGCGCCCGATGAGCCGACCGCCATCCACCGATCGGTGGATTGCGGTCGCTGCCGGTGCTTGAATTCGGTCACACGAATGGGGAAGTGGGTGTCCGATGGTGGACGAGGTCATCGCCCGGCTGGAGGCGCTCGCCGCGGGCTCAGGCGGCCAGGTCGAGCTCGCGCCGCCGCTGAGCGGCCAGGAGATCTCCTCGTGGGCGACGAGCGTGCCCGACGACTTTCGCGCGCTCCTCGAACGGACCTCCGGTTTCACGGTCGGAGGCCATCCGCACGTCTTCGACTTCAACCTTCCCGACAACCATGTGCCGGTGGTCAACGAGTACTGGCCGCTGCAGGACGAGTCCGCGAGCTGGATCCTGCACAGCGACGGCTCCGCGACGACCTACTACGTGGACGTCGATCCCGAAAGCGGCGCATGGGGCCGCGTCTTCAGCTTCTGGGAAGAGCCGTACGCCCGCTTGGTCGCCCCGGACTTCCTGACCTGGATCGACAACCTGGTCACGGGAGTGCGCCTCACCCTGGAGGCGGCGCAGCCGGGAACCGACCTGCGCCGCGCGTTCTCCGAATGGCTGTACGGCGCCGACGACTCCCTCTCCCGCCATCCCTTGGACGTCGTCGAGCCCTTGCCCGTCGCCACGGCCCGGACGTCCGGCGACCCGCGGCTGGCGGAGGTCGCCGCCGGCCTCCCCGACGACGCCTTCCTGGCAGACCTGCGGACCGCCGCCTATCCCACCGAGGTCCCGTTCGCCCGCGTCGTCCCCATAGGAGAGGTCGTCACCTACACCCGCTTCCACAACGGAGGCTTCCTGGCCGCGGCCCTCGTCCCCGATCTGTGACTCGTCCCCGCCGGACGTGCGGCCGGACGGTCCGAGCACAAGGATCTTCAAGCCCGGGACCGCCGGTGTCGGCAGGCTGGCCGCACACGGGGCGCTGAGAAGGCGCCCGGTCGTTCGTTCCCGTCATGTTCGTCAGCAGGGGGTCCCATGTCCGTCCTCAACGCTCTCGGCGCGGTCATCATCGACTGCGCCGATCACACCGCGCTGGCCGAGTTCTACCGGAAGGCCACCGGCTGGGAGATCAGTTACGGCGACGACGACGTCGTCTACCTCGGCCACGGGTCCGCGCCGCAGCTGGCGCTCCAGCGGATCGAGGGCTACCGGCCCCCCGCGTGGCCCGGTCCCGCCAAGCACGCGCACCTGGACTTCGCCGTCACGGACGTCGAGGTCGCGGTGAAGGAACTGCTCGCTCTCGGCGCGAGCCGCCCGGACACCCAGCCCGGCGAGGGCGAGTGGACGGTGCTCCTCGACCCGGCGGGCCACCCGTTCTGCATCGCCGCCGGCGACTGACCGGGCTGGGCCGGGTGAGGCTGTCGCGCGGGTGCGGCGAGGGCCCGCTCCACGCGCCGCATGACCTCGTCACTGCCCGGTGCCCAGCACTCGTTCGACCTCTTCCGCTCGCTCCGCTTCGAGGCGGTCGTCAACGCCGTCGAAGCCTTCACCACCCAAGCTCGCCGGGCGGTGGCCCCCCGCGAGGGTGCTAGGCGGGCTGAGGGGACGTGCGGTCGGCGGTGACGATGGCGTCGACCAGCCCCGGGAAGACCTCGTCGATCTCGTCGCGCCGGAGGGCGTTCATCCGCGAGGTGCCGACGTAGTACTGCCGGATGAGCCCGGCCTCGCGCAGGATCCGGAAGTGGTGCGTGGCCGTGGAGTTGCTCACCGGCAGGTCGAAGGCCCCGCAACGGATGTCGGCGGAGGCTTCGCAGAGCTTCGTGACGATGCTCCGGCGCACCGGGTCGACAAGGGCTTCGAGGATCTGCTGCAGCGGGATCGTCCCGACGTCGGGGTGTGACGGGATGCGGTCGGCCTCCATGGAACACATAGTACGACACCCATCAAAGTTTGACAGCGATCGTACTTAGGGGTTCAGTAGACCGACCTGCTACGAGGAAGGGCCTGCGCAATGGCCAAGACGGTGATGTTCCACGAGCTCGGCGGTCCCGAGGTGATGAGGCTTGAGGACGTGGAGGTCGGCGAACCCGGCCCGGGCGAGCTGCGGATCCGCGTGGAGGCGATCGGGCTCAACCGGGCCGAGGTGCTGTTCCGGACCGGCCGCTACATCGAGCCGGTGAAGGCGTTCCCGGCCAGGCTGGGCACCGAGGCTGCGGGGGTGGTGGAGGCGGTCGGCGTGGGCGCCGGCTGGTTTCGGCCCGGGCAGCCGGTCAGCACCGTGCCGGGGTTCTCGCAGAACGAGTACGGGGTCTACGCCGAGCGGGCGATCGTGCCCGCCTCGGCCGTCCTGCCCCGTCCCGAGGGCCTCGGCGCGGTCGAGGGCGCGGCGGTGTGGATGCCGTACCTGACGGCCTATGGCGCGCTGGTCGAGGTCGGCGGCATGCGGCCCGGCGACACGGTCGTGCTGAACGCGGCGTCCAGCAGCGTGGGGCTGGCCGCCATCCATGTCGCCGACCGGATCGGGGCGACCCCGATCGCCCTGACCCGGACCGCCGCCAAGAAGGACGCGCTGCTCAGGGAGGGCGCGGCCGAAGTGATCGTCACCGGTTCGGACGACGTGGCCGGACGGGTGCTCGCGGCGACCACCGGCCGGGGCGCCGAGTTCGTCTTCGACGCCGTCGCGGGCCCCGGCGTGACGGACCTGGCCCGGCTGGTCGCACCCGACGGGACGCTCCTGGTGTACGGGGCGCTGAGCGGCGAACCGACCCCCTATCCGGGCATCGACCTCGGCATGCCGGCGCTGAACATGCGCACGTACACGATGCTGGAGACGACGAGGGACCCCGAACGCCTCCGCCGCGCCGCCGCCTTCGTGACCTCCGGCCTGCGCTCAGGCGCGTTCCGCCCCGTCATCGACCGCACCTTCTCCCTGGCCGACATCGCCGACGCCCACCGCCACCTGGAGTCGAACACCCAGATCGGCAAGATCGTCGTGACCGTCCCCCGCTGACGCCGAGCGGAGCCCGCGCCGGCGCCCCGGTGGAGAGCGTGGAACCGGGGGAGCGCTCACCCGCGGGGCGGCGGCGCAACGATCACTCCGCTGAGCTGGAGTGTTTGCGCTGGTTGGCATTGAAGCGCGCCTTCTTCTGGCGATTCCCGCACGTGTTCATGTCACACCATTTGCGGGTGCGACTCTGGCTGGTGTCGAAGAAGGCGGCCCGGCAGGTCGGCGATGCGCACAAGGCCAGTTTTCCGTCTCGTTCGCCGGCAAGGATGCTGATCGCGTCGGCGGCGATCACGCTGAGGGCGTCCTCCACGCAGGAAGCCGAACTGAGCCGCCATTGCCGCCTGCCCCCGGGCGTCAGGATCGCAGCGGCCCGGCCCTCGGCGCTGCGGTCATTGATGACCTGGACGGCGGATGCGGGGAGAGCGTCCTGGACCGCGGCCGCCGTCGCGGCGAGGTGGATCGACTCCCTCAGTTCCCGGGCGAGGTCGAGCTGGGCACTGGTGCAGGAGTCCACGGCGAGGCCGTTCACTGCCAGCCAGTCGATGAGTCGGTGCGGCGTGGGGATGCGCTCCAGAGCGTTGCCGCGACGCTCCGTCAGAGTCCCCGTGAAGCTGGTCGCCAGCACGGTACCGAGGCGAAAGTCAGGGAAGCCGGCACGCATGGAACCACCTTAGCCGGTTGCGCGCCGTCGTGACGGCATGTTAGAACCGTCTTAGCCGGTTCCGCGATGGCCAGGAGGTCTCATGCCCCGTCCGACCAGCGACGTCCGAGCATTCGAAGCCCGCGCGAGCGACGCCGACCTCGACGACCTGCGGGCGCGACTGGCCGCGGCGCGGCTACCGGAGGCCGAGACGGTCTGCCGCGCCGCGCCCGGCCCTCGCCGATGGGAACAGGGCGTTCCGCTCGCCGACCTCGTCGATGTCGTGAACTACTGGCGCACCGGGTACAAGTGGCGGTCGTTCGAAGAGCGCCTCAACCGTGTCGGCCAGTTCCGCACGACCATTGATGATCTGGGAATTCACTTCCTGCACCGCCGCTCCGCGCGGGCGGACGCCACTCCTCTGATCCTGACGCACGGCTGGCCGGGCAGCATTGCCGAGTTCATCGATGTAGTGGACGAGCTGGCGGATCCGAAAGATGAGGACGCGCCGGCGTTCCACGTCGTGGTCCCGTCGCTGCCGGGCTTCGGTTACAGCGACAAGCCGGCCACCACCGGGTGGGGAACCGAAAAGATCGCGGCCGCATGGGTGGAACTGATGGGAAGGCTCGGCTACAGCAAGTTCGCAGCCCACGGCGGCGACTGGGGAGGCAATATCACCACAGTTCTCGGTGGCAGGTTCCCGGCGCACGTTCTCGGTATCCACACACTGTTCGCGGAGGCGCCGCCCGGGTTGACGACGGACGGGCTGACGGCGGCCGAGCGCAGGTGGACCGAGGAAACCCGCGATTTCTGGCGCCACCGCGCGGCGTACGCGAAGCAGCAGGCAACCCGACCGCAGACCATCGGCTACTCGCTCGTCGACTCACCGGTCGGGCTTCTCGCCTGGATCCTTGACAAGTTCGCCGAGTGGTCGGACACCGAGGACAGCCCGTTCGAGACGATCTCCAGAGACAGGATTCTTGACGACGTCACCCTCTACTGGCTGACGCGAAGCGGCGCATCGGCGGCCCGCATTTACTACGAAAGCCACAACTCGCTCGACCCCGAACTTCGGGTCGACGTCCCGTCGGCGATCAGTATGTATCCCCGCGACATCGAGAAGTGTCCGCGCCCCTGGGCACAGGAGCGGTACCGACAGATCGTCCGGTGGAGGTCGCCCGAAAGCGGGGGACATTTCCCGTCGCTGGAGGTTCCCGAGTACTTCGTCAAGGATCTGCAAGAAGGCCTCGCGGCGGTGCTGGCCGCTCATCGGTGAACGCGCTGGATTCCCACCCCTCGTCGCGTTGGTCTACAGCGTGTAGGTGAGGGTGAGAACCTGGAATTCGCGTTCCATCGCCTGGCCGGAGATGCCGGCCAGGCCTCCGGTTCCGGAGTTGGGGACGATGCTGCCGTGGCTGCTCTGCTCCTCCCCGTCGGCGAGCCCGAAATGCTGGATGACGAACGTGCCCTGTCGCCCGTCGAGCGTCCCCTCGATCCGCTCGGATGCCACATAGCCGCCGCCGGCATCTCCCTGGGTGGTCAACACCTCCGCGACGCCCGTACCGTCGATCACGCCCTGGTACCGCTTGCGGATCGCGACCCGGGTCATCCTGGGCCCCTCGGAAGGCTCCTCGTACACGCTCTCGTCGAAGTCGGTGATCTCGAACTTGGCCTCGACAGTGCGCTGTTCCTGCTGGTAGGTCATGCTGCCGAAGACTAGTCCGAAGGAGTCTTATGCTCACCCTCGCGCGAATCGCCGAGGCCCCCGAAGTCCTGACCCGCCATCTGGAGTCGCCCGATGGCGCGCGCCTCGTTTTTCGCCCCATGGCCCGCACCGACGCCGAGAGCCTGGCCGCTTTCCTCACGGGGCTGTCCCCTGAGACTCGAAGGTTCAGCACGTTCGACGGCCACGACCTGGCGGCCGCCCGGGAGCTGTGTTCGGCCATCGCGCGCTACGACAAGCTTCGTCTGGTGCTGGAGGAAGAAGCGTCGGGCGGGATCGTAGGGCTGCTGGAGTTCAGCCTCTCGCTGCCACAGAGCGACGTCGCGCGCTACCGCAAGGCCGGAATCCACCTGGACGAGGGGACCGACTGCCGGTTCGGCCCCACCCTGGCCGACGAACACCAGGGCAAGGGGCTGGCGACGCAGGTCCTTCCGCTCATCTGCGAGGTCGCCCGGCGACTCGGCAAGCGCAGGATCATCCTGTGGGGCGGCGTCCTGGCGGACAACCCCCGTGCCATCCGCTACTACGAGAAGAACGGCTTCCGGACGGTCGGATCCTTCACCGGGCCCGACGGCCAAAGCTCCCTCGACATGATTCTGGACATCATCCCTCGGTAGGCGGCTGCCGACATGGTCGCGGCGGGCATGCCACCGAGACCGCGCTGAGGGCCGATGCGCGCCGCCGTGTCCGCCCCGGCGACGTGCCCCCGGAGCCGGCTGCCACCGCCAGGAAGTGGGAACCGGAAGCGGTCGGTTCGGCAACAACGGGTGTCCCGACCCGAAGCCGAGAGGCCGTGTATGAGCACTGCGAGTGAAGAGGACGCCGATGACGCATCCGTCATCAGGCGCTCCCGGCAGGAGCCCGAGGCGTTCGCCGAGGTGTTCCGGCGATACGCCCCGGACATCAAGCGGTACGTGATCCGCCGGCTGGGCGCCGATGCGGCCGAGGACGTGGTGGCCGAGACGTTCCTGGCCGCGTTCCGGCAGCGCGACCGGTACGACCTGGCTCGTCCGAACGCGCGTCCCTGGTTGTACGGGATCGCCACCAACCTGATGGGCCGGCATGTGCGGGCGGAGGTGCGGCAGCTCCGCGTCCTGGAGCGGATGGGCACCGACCCGGTGATGGAGCCGTTCACGGAGCGAAGTGACGAGCGGCTCAGCGCGGGGGCGTCCGCCAGGGCGCTGGCGAGCGCGCTTGCCGCGCTGCCGAGGGGGCACCGCGACGCGCTGCTCCTGGTCGCCTGGGGCGATCTCAGTTACGCGGAGGCCGCGCAGGCGCTGGACGTGCGCGTCGGGACGGTGCGGTCCCGCATCAACCGGGCCAGGCACAGGCTTCGCAGGCACCTCGGTGCGACCGAATCCAATATCTACGTCCGTGAGGAGCCCGTCCATGAATGAGATGACCGAGCTCGACCGGTTCCGCTCGGACGTCCCCGAGCTCGACCTGACCGACGTGCGGGCCGAGGAGCGCCTACTGATGAACGCCATTCAGGAAACGAGCCCGGATCGGGAGCGCGCCACCGTGCAGCGCACCTCCGGCCACCGCCGGCGGGCCCGGCGGGGATGGGTCGGTCTCGCGGCCGGATTGACTGCCGCCGCCACGGCCGGGGTCATCGCGGTCAACGCGGGCGGGGAGCCCGGCGCTCCTCAGGTCGTGCACACGATGCCCGTGGCGTCGGTGCAGGTGCTCAAGCGGGCCGCCGACAGCGCGGCCAAGTCCCCGGAGCTGCACCCCCGTCCCGGCCAGTTCCTGGTCTTCGCCTCGCGGACCACGGACACCGTCGAGAGCAACTCCGGCGGTCGCCACGAACGGTACCTGGACCGGCAGGAACGGAAGATCTGGCTGCCCGTGGACGGCGACGCAACACACGGCGTCCTGTGGGCCAAGAAGCTGGAGCCCAAGCCCTACCCGGGATGGCCCGTCCCGTCTCAGGCCCGCCAGGACGTCGGCAACAGTTCGCTGTCCAAGGCCGCCGACTTCGACGACCGTGCCGAGCACCTGCGCAACGACTACGCCTACCTGAGCCGCCTGCCGGTCGATCCGGCGAAGATGTACGAGCACCTGTACATCGGCCTGGGCACCGGCCCCGAAGCCGACGCCACGGCGTGGCAGAACGTCGGAGGCATGCTCACCGAGGCCTACATGCCCCGCGCGCAGAGGGCCGCGCTGTTCCGGGCGGCGGCGGCCATCCACGGCGTCACGACCGTCGGCCGCGCGGTGGACGCGGCGGGCCGGACCGGCGTCGCCGTCACGCTGGCCACGGCCGGCAGTGGTGTCCGCGAGGAGTACATCTTCGACGAGAAGACCTACGAGTTCCTCGGACATCGCAGCGTCGTCACCAAGGCCCGGGAGGCGCAGGCGCCGGTCGGAAGCGTGCTGACCAACTCGGCGCAGCTGAAAATCTCCATCGCCGACCAGCCCCCGGCGGTGAGCTGAGCCCGATGCGCAGGTGGGGCCGGTGACCTCGACCGGCCCCACTCCGCCGGGCGGCGGGCCGGTGCGGCTGACCGCTCGCTTCGGCGAGGTCGGCGAGGCCTTCCGGCGAGGTGACGGCCGCGTTTCCTGTGGAGGCCGCAGTGGGGGCACTCAGGACCGGTCAGGACGCCGTCGCGATCGAAACGAGCGCCAGCGCCATGGCTCCGGCGCACACGACGCCGGCGACCGCGAAGGCGATCCGGTAGGGATGCCGCTCGGCCCACGACACAAGGCCCGGATACGTCTTGGCGAATTCGTTGGCGTCGACGGGACCCTCGGGCCCGCTGCACGGGACCCCGAGCGCGTCCACCAACCGGGTGAGATCCTCGCGCGTGTAGAGACCGCCCTGCACCCTGAAGAGCAGGGCGCGTTGCGCGTCGAGCAGGAACAGGCTCTCGCCCGCCCCTCCGCGGGGCGCGATGATGCTCGCGCGCACGACCTCTGCGACGCGCGAGCGTGGCCGGCGCTTCCGGCCGAACAGTCCCTGGACGACCAGTTCGTGAGCCGTCAGGGTGATCCGGGCGCTGAGGAGGGCCCCGATCCCCAGGGGGATCAGCACGGCGAACAGGCCGCCCACGATCAGGGCGAACACGGCCGGGGCGTCGCCGATCAGGATCGCGGCGACGATGCTCACCGTGGCCGCCACCAGGACGGCCAGAACGATCAGTCCTGCCCGGAAGTCCGGCCGGAGCACGAGATCGTCCTGAACACCGCCCACGCCGACACCGCCCCTTCCCCGACTCCTCAAGAGCTTGCCGTAACGCCGGTGATGCTCCGGCCGTCGTGCTCGGGTTCAGGTGGTGCGTGAGCTCACCGGCGTGCCGCGCCAGGTTCATCTGCCCAGGGCGTCGACACGGTCTCTGACGTCGGCGTATGCGTTCTCTGCGTCCTCGACGACCGACGATGTTCCCCCGAAACGTGATGTCGCCGGAGGGACTATCGCCGGGTTCGTCCGCGTCCAGCGGCGACGCTCGTCGACGAGTTCGGGCAACGCCCCTGATCGTCGGGTTGCCGTGTTGAAGAGCTTCAGCAACGCACTGGGGCTTGCGGTGGTCGAGGTTGACTGGCCCGGTCACCTAACCAGACTTGCCGGTATGGTCTTGTGGACAGCCGCGTATACTGTTAGCGCGAGTGCAGAGCGGTCGGGACGTGGGGCCAAGAGCGCACGTGTACGGCCACGGTGGATCCGCGTATGACGACGACTGGGACGCCCATCTGATGAAGACCTATGTGATCACCGGTGGCACCGACGGCATCGGTGCGGCACTGGCCCGCGCGTTGTTCTCCCGGGGCGACAGGGCCGTGATAGTCGGGACCAACCCGAGGAAGGGCGAACTACTGGTGGCCGAGGCCGCCTCGGCACCGGGAAGCGCGGCGTTCATCCAGGCCGACCTCAGCCTGGTCTCGAACACCCGCCGCACCGTGGACAAGCTCACCGAGGAACATCCGGCCATCGATGGCGTGGTGCTGTGCGCGAGGTTCATAAGGTCCCACCGGTCGGTGACCGCCGAGGGATTGGAGAGCAACTTCGCCCTGTTCTATCTCAGCCGCCTGCTGTTGGGCTACGGGCTGCTCGGCCCGCTGGAGAAGGCGGACCGGCCGGTGATCGTGAACGTCGCCGGGCCCGGCCACGACACGCCAGTGGCCTGGGACGATCTGCAGAGCACCCGGCAGTACGACCTGGTGCGCGCGATGTTCATGACCGGACGCCTGAACGATCTCCTCGGTGTGACCTTCGCCGAGCGGCACGGTGAAGGTCCGGTACGGTACGTGCTCTTCCACCCCGGCACCACGGCGACCAGCTACGCAGGCGAATTCGATCCGCCGACCGCGGCGTACCTCCGGCGGCAGCGGATGATGGCCAAACCCGCGACCGACGTGGTCCCGCCGCTCCTGCGGCTACTCGATGATCCGCCCACACCACCGTTGACCGCGTTCAACCTGGCCACCGAGCTGAATGTGCACAGCGAACTGTTCTCCGCAAAGGACGCGGCACGACTCTCGCGCCTCACCGACGAGTTGCTCGTCAGGGTCGCCGGGCAACCGGGTCGGGCGCCGGCGCCGGTCAGCCGGTCGATCAACGACGGCCTCATCGAGCAGTCCGATCGGTAGAGGACCAGCGCGACCATCTGGTCGGACCGATGAGTCTGGTTTGGCGGGCCGGTGCGTATGCTGTGGGCATGAGTGGAGCCGTCGCGGCGCGTGGCCGGATCGACAAGCGGCAGGCGATCCTCGACGCCGCGTTCACCGTTTTCGCCCGAGCGGGATACGCCCAGGCCGGGGTGGACATGATCGCGGCTGAGGCGGGAGTGGCCAAGGCCACCGTGTACAGCCACTTCGGCGACAAGGAGAACCTGCTCCGCGAGGCCATCGCCGCCTCCGCGGATCAGGCGCTCGCCGACAACCTGGCCGCGGTCGACCAGCTCACCGACCGCGGCACCGACCTGCGCGCCACGCTGGAAGGCGTCGGCCTGCGCCTTCTCCAGTGCTACTGCGACGACCGATCCTGGGCGCTGCGCCGGCTGCTCTCCGCCGAGATCAACCAGTTCCCCGACCTGCTCGACATCATCCACACCCGCGCGGCCGACCGCATCACCGAAGCCCTGGCCGACCGGCTCGCGCGCCTCACCGTGGTCGGACACCTGCACACCCCGGACCCGCTCCTGGCCGCCGAACAGTTCTTCGGCCTGCTGTCCGGCCCGATGGACAAACGAGCACGCCTCGGCACCCGGCGCGTCCCCAACGCCGAACTGCGCGCCCTCTCTCGCGCCGCGGTCCATACCTTTCTTCAGGCATTCGCCCCGAAATCAAGCGAAACCGCCTAGCTGTTGCCGGCCATGACGCCGGTGACGCCCCACGTCGATGTTGACCTTCGAGTTGGTCGAAGCCCGATGATGGCGAGGTGCCAGGTTCTGAGCTGATGCCGATTGGGGTCTTCGCCCAGCGCAGCGGTCTGACCTCCAGCGCGTTGCGGTTCTACGCCGACTCCGGGCTGCTGCCCCCTGCCGAAGTAGACCCGGTATCGGGCTACCGCTACTACGGCGCTGACCAAGTGGCACGGGCGACCACGCTGCGCCGGCTCCGCGAGATCGCCATGCCCCTCGCCGCGGCCGAGGCGGTCCTCGACGCCGGGGCCGACAAGGCGGCACGGCTGCTCGACGAGCATGTCGCCAAGATCGTCGATGATGCTGCGACGGCACGGCAGAAGGCTGCTGTCATCAAGTCAGCGCTCGGCGGCAACGTGCCCGGTCTGCTGATCGCCGTGCTGAAGGGGCCCGTGCTGGCGGATGCGGTAGAGCAGGTCCTGACCGCGACCGCGCACGAGCCGGGGATGGAGGTGCTCGCCGGCTTGCACATCGAGGCGAGTCATGAGGCGATCGCCCTGACGGCGACCGACCGTTACCGGCTCTCCACCCGGACCCTGGTGCCGTCGCGGCCGACGGAGCAGACGTGGGCCGGCACGATCGACGGCGACGGCCTGCGGGCGGCTGCCGCCACGGTCCGGCGCAGTGCGCTGGTCCGCATCGAAGCGGTGCCGCACGGGATCTGGCTGCGCATGCCCGAGCGGGAAGACCGGCACTGCCGCCTGCTGTCCAAGGACTTTCCCGATCACCGGCTGATGCTCGCCTCCCTGGGCGAGATCAGCACCCGCGCGACGGTCTCGAAGGGTCTTCTGCTGCGCGCCCTGGAAGAACACCCCGGCGAACGCGTCGCGCTGCACGTCTCCGATCACGGAGTGAACGTCCGGTCCTCGAACGACGAGGACCCCGGTGTTCGGCTCCCCGCCACCGTGACGGGCGGGGCTCTCCAGATCCGGTTCGAGATGACCACGCTCTATCCCGCGGTGAGTACGGCCATCGGTCCCGACGTGATGTTCGACCTGAGGGGTCACGACGGGCCCGTCACGATCCGCTCCGCCGACCGAGGCGATCTCACCACCCTGGCCATGCCCGTCAAGTTCGACCACTCAGCCTGAGAACGACAACGAGGAACACGCCATGCCGACCGCGCCCGCCAGTCCAGACCCGACCATGGAAGCCATCGGCCAGGCCGTTACCGAAGGCCGAACGGGCGACACCCTTTCCGCCCGCCAGAAGCTCCTGAACCTGTGGTCGGCGATCGGCGTCACCGGCGACCCGCTGCACCGCTGCTCACTCGCCCACTACCTGGCAGATCTCTACGAAGATCCCGCGCAGGCCCTCGCCTGGGACGTCCGGGCCCTGGACGCTGCCGACGCCGTGACCGAGCAGCGCGTGCAGGAGCACCACGCCGGCCTCCACATCGCCGGGTTCTACCCCTCCCTCCACCTCAACCTGGCCGACGCCTACCGCCGACTCGGGTCCTTCGACGCGGCCGCCGAGCACATCAACGCGGCCAAAGAGCACGCCCCCAACCTCCGCCAGGACGCATATGGCGCCTTCCTGCGCACCGCCCTCGATGAGGTGGCAGAGGCCATCTCCAGGCGGGACACCACCAAGCGGCCCTCCGCGCCTGGCTCCACCGCATGACACACCGGAACGCGCCCCTCACCGTCGAGGGACGCCGTCGACTGGTCGAGCGTTGCCGGACGAGACCGACTGCGCATGTCGCAGCCGAGATGGGGTGTCCCGGGCGTGCGCTTCGAAGTGGGTCGATCGATATCGGAGCCACGGCGAACTCGGACTGGAAGACCACTCGTCCATCCCCCACCACCTGGTGCTACGGGAGTTCGCCCTGCTTGGCAAGGTCGAGCAGGGTGGCGAAGGTGTGAGTCGTGAGGGTGATGTGACCGGCGTCGGGTGCCTTGCTGTCCCTGATGCTGACGGCGTGGGGAAGCCGGGCGACCTCCACGCACTGGACGGAGGTGCCCTGGGTGCTTTTACGCCACACGGGGAGATTTTCCGTCACATCGACTCCTACTTGTTCCGGCCCGGAGGGCGGTAGGTCAGCGCGGCAGTCTCCCCAGTTTGGCGCGGGTGACGAGGTCGGCGAAGGCGTGGGGGGTGAGGGTGAGGTGACCTGCGCCGGGGGCTTTGCTGTCCCTGATGCCGATCTCGTCATCCCGTATCGCTTGTTCCTGGGCGAAGCCGAGGTCGCCGGTGGGGGTCTGCATCACGGTGAATCCGCCTCCGACGCCGCCGTAGCCGATCAGCCGGTCAGAGGTCACTCGCAGGTAGACGTTCGGCCACTCGGAGACTTCGAGAAGGTGGCCGAGTTGGTCGCGCATGACGTCCACGTCGCCGAACGAGCGCAACACGGCTGCGGTGTCGAGGATGGCCATGAGCTTGCAGGGATACGGGCGGGTGAGGATTTCCTGACGGGCCAGACGCTCTGCCACGGCGTCGTCGACATCGCCCCCTCTGTCGCGGTCACGCGGCCCGCGCCAGGTTCAGCTGGCCAGAGCGTCGACACCGTCTCCGACGATCTCGTCTCAGCTCATACGAGACCCGCCGGACCGAGCCGATGCGGCCGACTCGGTACGGTTTCTTCCGAACCCGTGCGAGTAAGCGGGCAAAAACGAAATCGGGAGAGAACCTATGAAGGCTGGCACCAACCTTCGCGCCATCCTCGTCGCCGCGCTCGTCGGTGGTATCGCCGGCAGTGGGGTCCTCGTGGTCTCCATGGCCGGCGCCATCAGCGCGAGCCATGTCGGAGAGGTCGCCACGCTGGGCGGTGTTGTCGGCGCCTTCTTCGCCATCGGCTCCAGCGCAGTCATCGCCCTCTTCGGCACGGTCGGCAGGTACGCCATCCTGGGTACCGGCTTCGCCGCTCTCGGCCGGAGCGGCTACCTGCTCGTCTTCGGCCACGGCGGAGCCGTCTACTGCGCCGTCGGCCTGGCCCTGTTCGCAGGTGCCCTCGCCGACTCCATCACCCGCCGCGCCGGCATGGTCGGCGCGGCCGGGACTGTGTTCCCGGCCGTCTGATCTGTTCGAGACCAACCGCGTCACCCGGGGCCGTCGAACGGCGTCAGGCAAGGACCGATCTGAGCGGGCCCGGCGTCCGGCAGCCCGGGGCGGGCCGCGCCGGACGCCCGCGAAGAGTTGGCGAGCGGATGGATCTGGTGCTGAAGGGCTCGGTGGCGGTGCCTCCGCCGCGAAACCGGCCGGGGGACGGGCGACCTGGCCCCGCACCGGGAACGAGATGGCGTCTCAGGCGACCTTGGTGATCTTGCATTCGATGCCTGCGGACCCGATCGGAGCCTGCGCCGCAGTGGTTCCCTCGAAGGTGTTCGTGCCGCGAACCTCGAAGGTCTGAAGGCCGACCCGCTTGTGGGAGGCCGCATCCATGACCTCGACGGTGACCGAGTAGCTCTTCGCGTCGCCCGTGATCGTGCCACTGATCGTTACCGTGCCCTGTGATCCGGATGTGTTCACCCGGCATTCGACCTGGGTGCTGTAGCTCTTCGGGCTGGGGGACGAGGTGGTCCCTCCCAGCGCGCCGATCGAGTAGAGCGCGGCGAGCAGCCCCAGGAGCCCCGGCACACCCAGGGAAAAGATCAAGAAGGTCTTCCGCCTCGGGCGCGGACGCGAGCCGTGGTCATCATCGGCCATGGTCCACTCGTGAGTCGGCATCGCGGTCCGGACCCCCCGATCGATCCTGATAGGCGAAGTTCGCGCAGATCAGCCTATAGGTCAGTGGGCTATGGCTTGATCGTGAGCGCCCAGCACACCGGATCGCCAGCATGTGGCAAGGGTCCTCAGGTCAACGCGGCAGAGAGTCTCGCTTGGCGCGGGTGACGAGGTCGGCGAAGGCCCGGAGGGTGAGGGAGAGGTGACCTGCGCCGGGGGCTTTGCTGTCCCTGATGCCGACCGCGTGAGGGAGTTGAGCTAGTTCCACGCACTGTTCGGAAGTGCCCTGGGTGCTGCGACTGCTCTTGCGCCATACGGGGGGATTTGTCATCAGATCTTCTCCATCGCGTCCATGAGCAGCGCCCGGGACAACTCCACGGGCAGCGCCGTAGCTCCGATGCGGTCGAACCTGTTGCGCAGGCCCACGACCTCTTCGGAGTCCAACTCTAGTCGGCCGCCGTTCGGCGCCTCAAGGAAACCGATCTCCCCTTCCTTGACCTTGAGGACCTTGAACGGGCCGTCCAAGCCCTCGTTCGCCCCCGCGTTGTTCGGAACGATTCGCAAGATCACATTTGGAAGCTCTGAAAGTCGGATCAGATGGCCGACCTGCTCTCGTAACACCCCCCGTCCGCCGACCTGTGGGCCCAACGCCGTCTCTGCGATCAGCACCCAGATCTCGGGTGGATCTGGCTTGTGCAGGATCGCCTGGCGTGCCATGCGGGCTTCGACGGCCTTCTCCAGGTTCTTGGGACGTCCAGCGAGGAGGAGTGCGCGCGCGTACTCGGGGGTCTGGAACAGTGCCGGGATCAGTTGGCCGTCGTACGTTCGCATCTCGGATGCGCGCTCCTCGAACGCCAGGTAGTTCTTGTTCCAGTTGGGGTCGTGCCCCAAGCGGGCAAACCACAACAAGGTCGCGAATAGGCCGCCGGTGGCCCATTTCGCGTCCAGGATCCTCGCTTCACCCTCCTTGAGTTGCGACTCGCCGCTTTCGAGTCTGGAAATCGACGAGCGCGACCGGTTCAGCCAGCGTGCGACCGTGTCACCGGTCTGGCCATGCTGCATGCGGTGAAAGCGCATGAAGAAGGCGATGCTCGCCCAGAGATTGAGCCTCGGGTCCGGGGGTTCGTTGATGTTCACTTGTCCACCTTCTGGATCGTTCAACTTCCAGGTCTTCCAGGGAACAGAGACAAGCTAACTCGGCGCGGTCACCGTTGTCCGTGGAATCCAGCGAAAGGAGGGTGGTGGAAATGGTGGTAGAAGCCGTGGATGCGGGCGAGGTGGACATTTCTTGTCTGGCTGATCGGACGGTGCCGGGGATGGTGCGGACGGTCGTCGGGCTGCGGCTCTCGGAATGGGGGCTGGAGAGGGTGGCCGAGAGCGTTCTGCTGATCGTCGCGGAGCTCGTCACCAATGCCGTGCGGGTCGCGGGGGAGCGGGAGATCCGGGTCAGGTGCGTGCGGGAGGCGCGGGGTGTCCTGGTCGCGGTGTGGGACTCGGCTGAGGAGAGGCCGGTGAGGCGGCCTGCGATGCGGCCGGGGGATTTCGGGCCGGACGCTCGGGCGCTGGACGACGGGTACGACGACGGGACGGGTGGCTGGGGGCTGCCGCTTGTGCAGGCGTTGGCGTCCGGATGCGGGGTCGCCGAGGGCGAGACCGGCAAGTGGGTGTGGGCGAGGGTCTCGTGCTGAGGCGATGGCGTAGGCGGAGGGCCGTCCGGTATCTGGATCTGCTCGCGCTCGCGGTCGGGGCGCGTGGGTGGCGGTGCGTGAAGCTGTACGGGCGCGAGTTCCCCACGCCGCTGCTCTGGGTCTATGCCAGTGGGGTCGCTGAGGACGTGGGGATGGTTCTGCGGGTGCGGGTCGTCGGTGGGGCGTGGGTCTACCAGGACGTCCAGCGGGGGAAGGCCCTCTTCCCGTGCGGGGACGCCAAGGCCGCCGGGGAACGAGTCGATCTGGTGCTGAAGGGGCGGATGTTCCCGGCTACGTGGTGAGGCGGTGGCGCAGGCGGCGGATGTTGCGTTGGATCATGGTCTCCTGGAGGGCCACTGCTGCCAGGGCCAGGGCCGCTTCGGCGCCGGCCTGGGCCATCTCCTCGGGGGTCGGCGGAGATGCCGGGTCCGAGGACGGGTCGTAGCGCAGGTCTTCGATGTCGCCGACGATCTGGGCGGGCGTGTGCTGGAGGGCGGCCAGGTCTTCCTCGCTCCACTCCGCCAGACGGGCCTGCCATTCGGGCGGGATGGCGACCTTGCCGCCGCGTTGGCGGCGGGCCTGGAAGCGGGCCGTGACGGCCTGGCGGATCCAGTCGGCGTTCTGGCCGCTCCAGGACGTCTGCTTCATGGCCGCGTTCATCGACGAGAGGACCAGTGTCTCCGGAGCCGTCAGGCCGGTGTGGGCGCGGTCTGTGGGCATGGTGGGCGGTTCGGCGAAGGCGAGGAGGTCGATCGCCTCGGCGAACCGTTGCCACAGGAGGCGCGGGGGCGTGCCGGGAGTGGTGACGACACGGATGCGGGTGATGCCCGCGTCCGACCAACGCCGGGTCAGGCCGCCGAGGTCGAACGCGCGCCACAGGTGGGCGGACGGGTCCGTCTCGATGTGGTCCCGGCCCTTCTCCCGCTGGGTGGCGAGACCGGAGAGGTAGCGCTCGAAGGTCATCGTGCGGCCGTTGCGGATGTGCTGCTGCCAGAGGGAGGGCAGGGCCGAGCCCAGGGTGCGGGCCGTGACCACGACCTCGACCTCATCGGCGCCCAGGGCGTCCAGGAGGCGGTGGATCGCGGATTTGCGGATGACCGCCAGGGCCTCCGCCGAGAGCAGCACCGTGCCGCGCGTCGACTTCACGTCGTCCAGCAGGGTCTGCCAGGAGGAGGTCTCCTCGGACGCGCGGTCCCGCGACACCCAGGGGAACTCCGTGCCCAGCAGCCCGTAGCTCGCCCATTCGTGGTTCGCGACCGTCCGCTTCCCCCGGGCCCAGTCTGGGCTGACGGGGTAGCGGACGCCCGCGTCGGCGAGTGCTTCGGCGTTCGCCTGCAGCACTTGTTGCAGGAACGTCGTGCCCGACTTCTGCACGCCGATGTGAAGGACGATTCTCGCTGCCACCCGGGCACCCCCCCGCGACCTGTTGGTCACGAAGGGTAGTGGCCGGGACGGGTCAGGCGTGGGACGTGGTGATGGGCTTGCCGAGGGCGCCGCCGCTGGTCCACTTGGAGAAGGAGAGCTGCCAGTAGCCCCAGCCGTTCGTCCACTGGAGGCTGCGCTTGGTGCCGCTGATGGTGACGAGGTCGCCGCGGTAGGACCAGTGGAAGAACCACTGCGCGTCGCTCGCGGGGGAGCGGACGCAGCCGTGGCTGCAGTTGCGGTTACCGAGGCAGGTCGGGTCGTCCATGTTCTGGTGGATGTACTCGCCGCTGTTGGAGATGCGGGTCGCCCACGGGACCTTCTCGTCGTACCAGCCGGGGTCGCCCTTCTTCTTGCCGGGCGGGCGCATCCGCTCCAGGCGGACGTGGTCCATGGTCAGGTGGACGCCGCTGGTGGTGAGCAGGTGGTCGACGCCGTCGCCCTGGACGTCGCCGCCGCTGCCGAGGCTGACGCCCCAGTTGCGGACGACGCGGCCGTTCTTCTTCACGACGGCGCGGTGCGTCCTGGCGTTGATGTTGACGACGTGCGAGTCGCCCACCTTGAAGGTGCGGATCGTGTCGCGGTCGCCGAAGACGTCGTCGCCGATCTTCAGGCCCGCGAAGTGGACCTTGACGGTGACGGTCTGGCGCGCCTTCCACGGGTGCTTCGGGCGGAAGACGACCGAGGGCAGCCCGTTGAAGGACTCGCCCGCGCTCAGCCAGCGCCAGGCGCCCTCGGTGGGCGTGGTGGAGGAGATCTCGATGGCGCGCTCGATGGCGGGCTTGGCCTTCTCCGGGACGGCCTTGTTGAACTGGACGAAGACCGGCATCCCGGTACCGACCGTCTCGTTCTGGCTCGGCACGACGTTGTTGACGCGGGTGGCGGCGGTCGAGCGGGTGGTCCGGAACGCGCTCGTCGCGGTGGTGGACTTGCCCTTGTCGGACGTCGCCGTGGCCGACACCTGGTAACTGCCGCCAGGCTGCAGCGTCCACGTCGAGCGCCACTTGGTCTTGTCGGCGGAGAGGCTGCCGGGGACGTCGGCGCCCTTCAGCTTCACCGACACGTCGCCGAGCTTGCCGCCCGCGGCCGACACCATGACGCCCTGGTCGGGGCGCGCCTTGCCGCTGCCGTTCGCCGGAGTGATCGTCACCTGGGGGGCGCCGTCGTCGCCCTTCGTGGTCGTCCCGCCGCCGCCATCGCCGCCGCCGCTGCTCCCGCCGCACGCGGTCGCCAGGCCCAGGACGAGCGCCACCACCAACGCCTTACCTCGCACCGTTCTCCCTCAACAGCCCGCCGGATCCCGCGCGACGCGGGTCCGGCTACAAGATCGAATACGGAACGGCCTTTTATTCCCGTCCCACTCGGAGGCGGGACGGCAGGTCTCGGCGTCCGACTCACCTATAGACGTCCATGGTCTCGCAGAGGTTCGCATGCGGTGGCCACTTCGCATGATCTTTCTGAGGCCATGTCCGTGGCGACCGCCCCGTCGATCTTCTCTTCAAGACTGCGGCGGCCCCGGTTAAAAGCGGCGATTTGTGCTCTGACCAGGTGCGATTCTGATCCGTGGCCGCTTGCGACGGCCCCACAAGGTGCTTGTCTGTGAAGGGGACGCGCGATGAGAGCCCAGGGGCTGAGTTTCTCCGTCGACTCCGGCGCGGTCCCTCCGGACCTTCTTTCGGCGGGCGGCCGGCCGGTCGTTCCGCGAAGGACGCGGATGCTGGCCGGGCTGTGCCCGGTGGGCCTCGCCGTGCTGGACGGCTGGACGATGGCGGCCGCCGTGTCACTCACCGGAGGCGGCGTCCTGCCGGGTCTCGCCGCCCTGACGGTCGTCGGGCTCAACGGCGCGGGCGGGCTGTACCGGGCGCGCCGCGCTCCGTCCCTGTTCACCGACGCGCCGCCGCTCCTGCTCCGCACGCTGCTCGTCTGCGGGATCGCGGCGCTGCTGCGGGCGGACGCCCCGGCCTGGCTGTGGACGGCCGCCCTCTGCGGGACGGTGCAGCTCGGCACGCGCGGGTTCGTGAACGCGATGGTGAGGACCTACCGCAGCCGCCGCTCCCGGGCCCGCTCCACGCTGGTCGTCGGGACGGGCGGGACCGCCGCCCACGTGCTCGACGTCCTGCGCGAACGCGGCGATCTCGGGCTCGCGGTGGCGGGGCAGGTGTCCGCGGGGGACCCGGAGGGGCCTCCGGGCGCGGCGCCCGTCCTCGGGGAGACCTCCGACCTGCCGTCGCTCGTCGAGGCGCACGGGATCGAGACGCTGGTCGTCGTCGCGGAGGACGTGCCGCCGGACCGCCTGGACGCGGTGCTGCGGCTGTCGTTCGCGCTGCCCTGCGAGACGCTGCTCGTCCAGCCGCCGTCGGACGTCGTCCCGGTCGCGCCGGGGCGGCGCGAGTACCTCGCCGGGCTGCCGTGCGCGCGGGTGGAGTGGCGCCTGCGCGACCCGGCTGCCCGCTGCGCCAAGCGGGTGCTCGACGTCGTCGTGGCGTTCGCGGTCCTCGTGCTCGCGTTGCCGCTGCTCGCGGCATGCGCGGTCGCGGTCCGGGCCGAGGGCGGCCCGGGGGTGCTGTTCCGGCAGCGGCGGATCGGGCTCGGCGGTGGGGAGTTCGTCCTGCTGAAGTTCCGGACGCTGAAGCCCGCGGACGAGCAGGAGGCCGACACCCGCTGGACCGTCAAGGACGACGAGCGGATGGGCCGCGTCGGCCGCTTCCTGCGCGCCACGTCGCTGGACGAGCTCCCGCAGCTGTGGAACGTCATCCGCGGCGACATGAGCCTGGTCGGGCCGCGCCCGGAACGCCCCCACTTCGTGGAGCAGTTCTCCCGCACCTGCCCCGGCTACGTGGCGCGGCACCGCGTCCCGGCCGGGATGACGGGCTGGGCGCAGATCCACGGGTTCCGGGGCGACACCTCCATCGAGCTCCGGGCGAGGCTCGACAACCACTACATCGACCACTGGTCGTTCACCGGCGACTTGAAGATCCTGCTTCTGACGGCGCGGACGATGCTCTTCCGGGACCCCACATGACGGTGCACGCCGCCACCGCTCCCTTCCTGGCGAGGCCGCTGCCGAGGCGCCCGAGCCTGCTGGTCGCGGCGGCCGTGGCGTGCGCCGGGATCCCGCCCGGCGCGCAGGCGTTCGGGCCCGGCACGCAGGTCACGGCCGGGGACGTCGCCAGCGTCGTGCTCGTGCTGGTCGCGGCCGGGATGCTGGTCACGGGAAAAGCGCGGCTGCCCCGCCTGGCCCTGCCGGCGTTCGGGCCGCTGGTCGCGGCGCTCGGGATCAGCACCGTGCACTCGGCCGACATCGGCTCCAGCCTCGCCGGGTTCGTCCGCGACCTCCAGGTCTTCGTGCTGGTGCCGCTCGCCGTCGTGGTCCTCGTCCGGGACCGGCGCGACCTCGCCACCGTCTGCTGGTCGGTGCTCGGCCTCGGCCTCGCGGAGGCGGCGTACGGGATCTGGCAGGCGGTCACCGGGAACGGCGCGTCGATGGGCGGCCGGAACATCCGCGCGGTCGGGACGTTCGGCGCGCTCGACGTGATGGCCATGTCGATCGTCGTCGGATTCGCGTTCCTCGTGCTGATCGCCTTCGCGCTGACGGCGCCCGAGCACGGGGCCGCGGCCGTCCCGTCCGCGCTCGCCGGGATCGCCGTCATGGGCGCCGCGCTGGCGCTCGCGCTCAGCCGCGGGACGTGGATCGCGCTCGGCGCGGCCGCCGTCCTCACCCTGGTGCTGTTCGACCGGTGGACGGCCGTCAAGGTGCTGACCTGCTGCGGCGCGCTGATGTTCGTCCTGCTCGGCGTCGCGGGCGGCGGGTCGCAGGCCGTCGTCGAGCGCGCGAGGTCGACGGTGGGCTCGGTCAGCGACCCGGACCAGTCCGTGGACGACCGCTACAACCTGTGGGCGGCCGCCGTCCGGATCTGGGAGGACCACCCGGTGACCGGCGTCGGGGTGAAGAACTTCCCTGCCTACCGCGACACCTACGCCACGATCGAGCTGTCGTCCGGCAGCGAGACCGACGACCCCGTCAACGGCTACGTGCGGCAGCCGCTCCTGTCACCGCACAACGAGTACCTGCTGTTCCTGTCCGAGCAGGGCGTGGTGGGCCTCGCCGGGTTCGCCGCGCTGCTCGCCATGATCGTCGCCGGGCTGTGGAGGCGCCGGGACGCCCGCGACCCGTTCTGGCTGGCGAGCGTCGGGCTCCTGGCCTTCCTGCTGATCAACTTCCTGTACGCGGACCTGGGCGGGCCCACGTGCGCGCTCGTCGGCGTCATCCTCGGCCTCACGGCGGCGCGCGCGTTCGGGGCGGCCGGCGCTTCCGCGGCCATGGCGTCCCCCGCCGGGAGGACGTCATGACCGAGCGCGGCGAGCGTCTCCGGCAGGAGCGGGCCCCCAGTTCGGTGGGACGGGCCGCGATGGTGTCGGGGGTGCTCATCGCGGCGGGCACCGGGCTGGGGTTCCTGCGCGACCTCGTGATGGCGGATCTGTTCGGCGCCAGCGGCAGCACGGACGCGTTCCTCGTCGCCTGGACGATCCCCGAGACCGTCTCGCCGCTGCTGATCGAGGACGCCATGGCGCTGCTCATGGTCCCCGTCGTCACGCGGCTCCTCGCGCGCGGGGACGGCCTGCGCCCCCTCGTCGGCACGGCCCTGCCCCGCATGGTGCTCGGCCTGTCGGTGATCACCGGCGCGCTCGCGTTCGCGGCGCCCGCCGTGGTGGACGCCCTCGCGCCCGGCCTGGCCGAGCAGGGCCCGGCCGTCCAGTGCGTCCGGCTGACGGCGGTCACCGTCGTGACCTTCGGCGTCGCGGGCTTCATGAGCGCGACGCTGCGCGCCCACCACCGGTTCGGGCCGCCCGCCGCGATCTACCTCGCCTACAACGTCGGCATCCTCGCGCTGATCGCGGGCCTGTCCGGCGTCGTCGGCATCACCAGTGCGGCGATCGGTGTCGCCGCCGGAAGCTTCCTGATGGTCGCGGTGCAGCTCCCGGCGTTCGTCCGGTGCCTGCGGGACGCGCCGGCGCCGGCCGGGAGCGTGGACGTGCGGCTCGGTCTGGCGGCCATCGCCCCCATCGTCGTCTACACGGTCACGCGGCAGGCGCAGGTGTTCGTGGAGCGGTTCCTCGGGGCCGGGCTGGCCGCCGGGTCGATCTCGCACCTGAACTACGCGCAGAAGGTCGCGCAGGTGCCGATGGTGCTGTCGCTGCTGATCGTGACGGTGACGTTCCCGAGACTCGCCCGCGCGTCGGCGGACGGGGACACCGCGCAGGTCGCCCGCCGCATCCGGCAGGACCTCGCCGTCGCCAGCGCGATGGTGCTGGCCGCGACCGCGTTCCTGGTCGCGTGCGCGCCGGCCGTCATCGGGGTGCTGTTCGAGCACGGCGAGTTCACGTCCGCCGACACCGCGAGCACCGCGGCCATCCTGCGCGTGTACGCGCTCGGCCTGTGGGGGCAGACGGCGGTCGGCCTGGCCGCCCGCGCGTTCTTCGCGGGCAGGAAGCCGACCTGGCGCCCGGCGGCCGTGCTCGCCGCGGGCCTGGCCGTCACGGCGGCGATCGGCGGCGCGTTCGCCGCGTCCGCCGGGACGCTCGCGCTGGCCGCCGCGAACGCCGCCGGGATCACCCTCGCCGCCGTCCTGATGCTGGCCGGGCTGCGGCGCGGCGTCGCGCCCGTCCCGCTGCGCCGGATCGCCGCCGACGTGTCGCGGCTCGTGCTCGCCGCCGCGGGGGCCTGCGCCGCGGGGATGCTCGCCGCCGGGGCCCTGGACGCGCCGGTGCTCCTCCAGCTGGCGGCCGGCGGGCTAGCGGTCGCCGCCGTCTTCGCCGTCCTCGCCGTCCTCGCCGTCCTGGCGGGACCCGACCTCGTCGCTCCAAGGATCGCTTCACGGCCGCTCGGTGGGCGCCACCGGCGCGGCCGCATCGAATCGGGGGACAGCAGTGAGCAAGCCGACAGAACCGACTCATCTGACCGAACCGGCGCAGCCGCCGGGGCCGGCGCGGACGGCGGAGGGCATCCGGCACGCGCCGCCGGTGCTGATGTACCACTCGGTCGACCACTTCGATGAGGACCCGCACCTGGTGACGGTGTCGCCGGCGCGGTTCGGGCGGCAGATGGCGTGGATGCGGGCGCGCGGCCTGCGCGGCGTCGGCACGCGCGAGCTGCTGGAGGCGCACGCCGCCGGACGGGCCCGCGGCCTGGTCGGCCTCACCTTCGACGACGGGTACGCCGACTTCGCGACCCGGGCCGTCCCGGCGCTGGTGCGGTACGGGTTCGGCGCGACGGTGTTCGTCGTGTCCGGGCGGATCGGCACCTACAACGCGTGGGACGACGGCCCGCGCAAGCCGCTCATGACGGCCGAGCAGATCCGCGCCGTCGCGGGCGTCGGCATGGAGGTCGCCTCGCACGGACGCCACCACGTCTCGCTCCCCGAGACGGACGACACCGAGCTGCGCGAGGAGCTGGAGGAGAGCCGCGCCGTTCTGGAGGACCTCGTCGAAGGCCCCGTCACCGGCTTCGCCTACCCCTACGGGCACGCCACCGCCCGCGAGGTCGAGGCCGTGCGCGCCGCCGGATACGACTACGCGTGCGACATCCGCCCCGAGGAGGCGGGACGGCACGCGCTGCCGCGCACCTATGTCGGCGACCGGGACGGCCCGCTGCGGCTGCGCGTCAAGCTCGTCCGGCACGAGCTGCGCCGGAGGAGCCGCGTGTGACCCGGGTCCTGCACGTCATCACCGGGCTGGAGCACGGCGGCGCCGAACGCCAGCTCGCGCTGCTGCTGCGTCACCTGCCCGTTTCCTGCGAGGTCGCGACCCTCACCCGGGCCGGCGCCGTCGGCGCGGAGATCCGCCGCTCCGGCGTGCCCGTCCACGAGATCGGGATGCGCGGCAACCGGGACCTCGGGGCGCTGCCCCGGCTGGCCCGGCTGATCCGCCGGGGGCGGTACGACGTCGTCCACACCCATCTCTACCGGGCGTGCGTGTACGGCCGGATCGCCGCGCGCATGGCCGGGGCGCCCCGCGTCATCGCCACCGAGCACTCGCTCGGCGACGGCCACATCGAGGGCCGGGCCACGACGCGCGGCGTCCGGGCCCTGTACCGGGCGACCGAGCGGCTCGGATCCGCCACCGTCGCGGTGTCGCCCGCCGTCGCCGCCCGGCTCCGCGCCTGGGGCGTGCGCCCCGGCCGGATCGTCGTGATCCCGAACGGCGTCGACGCCGCCGCCTTCGCGTTCGACCCGGCCCGCCGGGCCGCGACGCGCCGCCGCCTCGGGATCGGCCGGGACGAGCCCGTCGTCGGCGGCGTCGGGCGGCTCGTCCCGACCAAGCGGTTCGACCTGCTGGTCGAGGCGATCGCGCGGCTGGACGGCGTCCGGCTGCTGCTCGTCGGCGCGGGTCCGGCGCGGGACGCGCTCGCCCGGCTGGCGCACGAGCGCGGCGTCTCCGGCCGCGTCGTCTTCGCCGGGGCGTCGTCGGACGTCGCGGGCGCGCTCGCCGCCATGGACGTGCTCGCCGCGCCGTCCGTCCAGGAGACGTTCGGGCTCGGCGTCCTGGAGGGGCTGGCCGCCGGGCTGCCCGTCCGCTACACCGCCTGCCCCGCCCTCGACTGCCTACCGCCGGGCGACGCCCCGGACGCGCGCCGCCTGCCCTCCGACGCCGGAGCCTGGAGCACCGAACTCGGGCGCGTCCTGCGCCGGCCCCGGGACCGGACGCGGGTGCCGCCCGCCGTCGCCCGCTACGCCGTCGCCGAGCGGGCCGCCGAGCTCGCCCGGCTCTACCGCCCCGGCCCGTTCGCGGGCGGGGCCGAACCGATACGAGAAAGGGCTCATGATGCAGCGACGTGACGCCAGGAGGAGGCCGCAGAGACCGCCGAGATCGGTGCGTCGGGCCGGCCGGGTCGGCCCGGCCGCCCGGCGCCTGCGCGGGTGGGTCACCGCGACGGTCCGGCGCTTCGGCCTGCCCGTCGCGTTCGTGCTCGCCGGGTTCCTCGGCGGGCTCGGCTACGCGGTGTTCGCGCCCACCACCTACACCGCGACGGCTTTCGTCCTGGTCGTGGAGGCCAGGCAGGACCAGTCCGGCCCGGCGGCGGTCAGCTTCGCGCAGGCGTTCGGGCGGCTCGCGCCGCTCCCGGAGACCCTCGCCTACTCCTCGCTCCCGCTGCCGGACGGGGAGAACGGCTCCACCCGCGAGCACATCCAGGCGTCCACCTCGCCGGACACCCCGCTGATCAAGCTCGCGGGGAGCGGCCGGACGGCCGGCGACGCCGCCGCGTTCGCCAACGCCGCCGCCGACGCGCTCGTCCGGTACGGGACGTCCCACCGCTCCGACACCGGCGTCCGCGTCGCGCTGATGACGCTCGCCGAGCCGCCCGCCGCGCCGTCGTCGCCGAACCTGCCGCTCGGCGTCGCCGTCGGCACCGCGTCGGGGATCCTGCTCGCCGGGCTCGCCGCCGCCGTCATGAGCGGACGGCGCGAGCGGGCGGGCCGGCGGGAGAGGGGCCGCGTCCCCTCGGCCGGGAGCACGGCCGCCGTCCCCGGTCCCGTCCCCACCGGACGGGTGGAGGTGGGCTCATGACCGTGACCGCGCTCTCACCACTGGCCGCCTCGCCGAGCGGCCACACCGAATGGTCTGCGGAGGTGCACCGGGACGAGCAGGCCCTCATCGCCCTGGCCGACGACCTGCGCGACCTCTACGACCGCAGCCCGGCCGCGACGCCCTTCCAGGCGTACGAGTGGATCAAAGCGTGGTGGGGCTGGTACGGGGCGCGCGGGCGGCTCCGCCTCGCCACCGTCCGGTGCCGCGGCCGGCTCGTCGCGGCGGCGCCGCTGGCGGCGGGCGTCCGGCACGGGTTCCCGGTGCTCGTCCCGATCGCCGCGGACCAGAGCGACTTCACCGACATCCTCCTCGACCCGGACTACGCGGGCGGAGCCGTCCGGCACCTCGCCAGGGCCCTGCTCGACGAGCGCGGATGGTGCGCGCTCGACCTGCGGGAGGTCCGTCCCGGCTCGGCGGCGCACCTGGTGGCGGCGCAGTGGCCGCGCCGCGCGTGGCGGACGCCGTCCTCGGTGTGCCTCGAACTGCCCGCCGGCGGGGCCGCCGGTTTCGACACGGGCATCGACGCCGTCCTGGACCGGCTCCCGGGCCGCACCGCCGGGAAGATGCGCGCCAAGCTCCGCAAGATCGACGTGCGCGGCATCACGGCGGAGAGCGTTCCCGCGGACCGCGTCCCGGACGCCGTGCACGCGCTTCTCGACCTGCACGTCCGGCAGTGGCGGGGCCGCCAGATCAACCCCGAGCACACCCGCGGGCGATTCCGCCGCCACCTCGCCGAGGCGGCGGCCGGGATGGTCCGCGACGGGCGCGCCGCCGTCCTGCAGTACCGGTGGGACGACCGGCTTGTCGCCAGCGACCTCGTCCTGATCGGGCACCGCCACGTCGGCGCCTACCTGTACGGCGCGCTTCCGGACCTGCGGTCCTGCGTGGACGTCTCGCTGATGATGCTGCGCGAGGACCTCGCCCTCGCCCGCGACCTGCAGCGCCAGGGCGTCAGCCTCCTGCGGGGTGACGAGCCGTACAAGCTGAAGTGGCGGCCGACGCCCGTCCGGAACGAGCGGATCATCCTCGGGCGGACCGCCTCGGCCGCCGCCTACGCCGGGCTCGCCCGGACCCGCGCGTACCTGGCGGAGCGGCGGCGCGGGGGACCGGGAGCGCACGCCGGCCTGTCCGGGAGCGCGTCCCCGCTGGTCCATGACTGACCCGCGGGACGACACCGCGCTGCGGATCCTGCACGTGAGCCAGCCGAACGCGGGCGGGGTCGCCGTCTACGTCGGGCAGGCCGCCGGCGACCAGCGCCGGCGCGGCTGGGAGGTGGCCGTCGCCTGCCCGCCGGGCGGCGACCTGCCCGAACGGTGCATGGCGGCGGGGGTGCCCTGGCTCAACTGGGACGCCGGGCGCGCCCCCGGCCCCCGCACCCTGCTGGAGGCGCTGAGCCTCCGCCGCCTGGTGAAGGGCTTCGCCCCGGACGTCGTGCACCTGCACTCCTCGAAGGCGGGCCTGGCCGGGCGGCTGCTGCGCCGCCCGCTCGGCACGCCCACGATCTTCCAGCCGCACGGCTGGTCGTGGCTCGCCGCCACCGGGCGGCTGGACACCCTCAGCCGCCTGTGGGAGCGCGCCGGAGCCCGGTGGAGCGACGCCCTGGTCTGCGTCGGGATCGGCGAGCTGCGCGAGGGCATGCGCGCGGGCGTGCGCGGGCCGTACCGGCTCGTCCGCAACGGCGTCGACCGGCGCCGGTTCACGCCCGCCGACGCCGACGCGCGCCTCGCCGCCCGGACCCGGCTCGGCCTGGAGGCGGCCGCGCCGCTCGCGGTGTGCGTCGGGCGGCTGACCCGGCAGAAGGGGCAGGACGTCCTGGTCGCGGCGTGGCCGGGCGTCACCGCGCGCTGCGCCTCCGCCCAGCTCGCCATCGTCGGGGACGGCGAGGACCTGGACCGGCTGCGCCGCGAGCGGGTGGCCGGGGTCCGGTTCGTCCCGGCGGTGGAGGACCCGCGGGACTGGCTCTCGGCGTCCAACCTCGTCGTGCTGCCGTCCCGGTGGGAGGGCCTGCCACTGACCGCGCTGGAGGCGCTGGCCACCGGGCGCCCCCTCGTCGGGACGGACATCCCGGGCATCACCGAGGTCGTCCGTCCGGGCCTGGGCGCGCTGGTGCCCATGGAGGACCCCGCGGCGCTCGCCGAGGAGATGGCCGGGCGGCTGCTGTTCCCCGGCATCGCCGAGCGGGAGGGGCGCGCGGCGGCCGTCGCGTCCGCCGCCTACGACATCGGCCGGACGGTGGCGCTCCTCGCGGCCGTCACCCGCGACGTCGCCGGGTTCGGGGAGACCCCCGCGGAGGCCCTGGTGGACGCGCGGGCGGTGGCGGGCGGTCCCGTCCACGGCGGCCTCGGTGGCGTCACCGGCTTGGCGGGCGGCCTGGAGGGCGGCCCGATCGACGAGGTGACGGACGGCGCCGCGGGTGAGGGCGCCGCTGGCGGGGTCGGCATGGGTGGGATCGGTGCGGGTGGGGTCGGTGCGGGTGCGGTCGGTGCGGAGGGCACCGGATCGGCCGATCCCGGGGCGGCCGGGACCGCCGGGGCGGAGGCGGCCGGTGTCGGGGTGAAGGGGCCCTTGCCCGGCGGTGGCGGGGCGGTCACGCCGCCGAACAGCTCCCGGTAGGCGGCAGAGGAGCGCGGGTTGCCGCCGCCGCACGACCAGACCCCGTGCGGGCAGTAGTCGGTGATCGTCTGGTAGAGGACGTCGTGCGACATGATCCAGTCGTGCATCCCCCGGACATAGGCGGGATTGTCGGAATTGCGAAACAAGCCCCATTCGGGAAACGAGAGGGGCTTGCCGTGCGCGGTCGCGAACTCCGCCTGCTCGCGCAGACCGTACGGCTCGTGGACGAAATCCTGGAATGACTTTCCCTCGGGTTGGTCATAACTGTCGGAACCGATGATGTCGACGACGTCGTCACCCGGATAGCAGTCCGTCCACGGGATCGCGTCCGGTCCCCGCGTCGGCGCGAAATCGAAACGGAAACGCGCGCCCCGCACCGCGCGCATGGTGCCGACGATCCTGCGCCAATACGCCTTCCACGCGGACGGATCCGGGGCGCACCGCCCGGCGTAGACCTCCCCGTTCATCTCCCAGCCGAGGACGATGACCGTGTCGCCCGCGCCCAGGGAGACCAGCCGCCCGGCGAGCGTCCGGTAGTGGCGGTCGAACGTGCCGCGCGCGCCGGCGCGCAGCAGCGAGGCCAGCACCGGCGTGGGGATCCCCGCCTCGTTCGGCGCCATCATCGGGACGTTGACCACGAGCATGCGGCGCTGGTCGGCGGCCTTCCAGTGCGCCCACGCGGCCAGCATCTCCCGGGGGCCCTCGATTCCCGGCCAGTCGTCACCCGGCAGGTAGGTGCGCCCGACCGTCACGGTCGAGCCCAGCCAGCGCTCGAAGCGGGCCACCCGGGCCACGCCCTCCGGGCCCGACCCCAGAAACGCCCCCAACGGCACATGTGCCGTCCATCGGTGAATTGCCCGGGGCTGCTGCCACGTCACCAGAGCCGACGCCATGAGCGCGAACAGCACCACAGATGCAGCCAGAATAGGAGGGAGCGGACACCAGAACGGCGACCTTTTCCGCCGGGGTCCGGACGGTCGTCCTGCCGAATGGATATCCGCAGCTCGCATGCGTATCGTATGCCCTCAGAAGCCCGCTGCGAAAAAGCCGGGCGGGCGGAAAATGTGAAAATTTACCGTGAGGAAGGGATGCCGTGCGCCGCGATACGAGGGAATGGGTCTGAACGAATGTTCTTCGACAGCCGGCCGCGGGCCACCCAGTCCCGCAACGTGCGCCTCGACCCGGGCCTTCCCGTCCTGCTGCTGCGCACCGACCGCAACCTCTTCCACCACGGCACCCTGGCGGTGATCCGCAGCCTCGGCCGCGCCGGGGTCCCCGTGCACGCGATCCTCGAAGGGCGCGACAACCCCTCGTCCCGCTCCCGCTACCTGTACCGGGGGCACCCCTGGGGCCCGCCCGCCGAACGGACGGACGAGCTGCTGCTCCACCTGCGGACCATCGCCGAGCGCATCGGCCGACCCGCGCTCCTCGTCCCGATGGACGACGCGGGAGCGATCTTCGTCGCCGAGCACGCGGACGGTCTCCAACCCCACTTCGTCTTCCCCCGCCAGGACCCCGGCGTCCCCCGCGGCGTCGCCGACAAGGCCCGGCTGCTGGAGGCGTGCCACCGGCACGGCGTCCCGTGCCCGCCGAGCCTGACGCCGGAGTCGGCCGCCGACGTCGACGAGGCCGCCGCCGCGCTCGGGCTGCCGCTGATCGCGAAATGGGCGCGGCCGTGGCGGCTGCGCCCCGGGCTGCGCAGCACCACGCTGGTGCCCACGCTCGGCGAACTGCACCGGCTGTTCGCCGCCACGCGCGACCGTCACCCGGACGGCGGCGCGGGCCCGCTCATCCTGCAGCGGCGCATCCCGCCCGCGGGCGGCGACTGGTTCTTCCAGGGCTACTTCGACGACAACGGCGACTGCCTGTTCGGCGGGACCGGCCGCAAGCACCTCGCGCACCCGCCGCAGGCCGGGCACACGGTCGCGGGGGAGTGGGTCGCCAACCCCGACCTCGAACGCCACGCGGTCCGCATCGTCGACCTGCTCGGTTGCCGCGGGCTCGTCGACCTCGACTTCCGGTTCGACACGGCCGGCGGCGTCCACCACCTGCTGGACTTCAACCCCCGCATCGGGGCGCAGTTCCGGCTGTTCACCGACCGGGACGGCCTCGACCTCGCGCGCGTCCTGCACCTGCACCAGTCGGGCCGGCCCGTCCCGGACGCGCGCCCCGCGCCCGGCCGCAACCTGCTCGTGGAGAACCACTACCTCGCGCGGTCGGCCCGGCGCCCGCGCCACGGAACGCCCTCGCGTCCCGCATCGCCGCGGCTTCCGCGGCTGCGCCCGCTGCGGGAGACCCTCCGCCCGCTGCGGGCGGCCGACGAGTTCGCCTGGTACGCGGGCGACGACCTGCCGCCCTTCCTAGCCATGGGGCGGCGCAGCGCGCTCCGCGCCGTCGAGCGGCTCCGCACCAGGTAACACCACGCACACACGGGGGGAATCGAACATGAGCGACTCGGCCAGCGACGTCGTCATCGCCGGCGCCGGGCCCTACGGCCTGTCGACCGCGGCCTACCTGCAGAACCTCGGGCTCGACGTCCGGGTCATCGGCGAGCCGATGCGGTTCTGGGACGCGAACATGCCGCTCGGCATGTTCCTCAAGTCCGAGCCGTTCGCGTCCAATCTCGGGGCGCCGCAGGCGGGCCTGCGGTTCACCGACCGCCACCCCGGCTGGCGGGTCGGGCAGCCGATCCCGCTGGAGACGTTCGTGGAGTACGGGCGCTGGTTCGCCGCGGAGGCCGTCCCGGGCACCGAGGACGTGCAGGTCGTGAACGTCGAGCAGGGCGTCGCGGGCGGCTACCTCGTCACGCTGTCGTCGGGCGAGGCGATCGCGGCGCGCGCGGTCGTCGTCGCGGTCGGCGTCGGGCCGTTCGCGCACATCCCGGAGCAGCTGGCGGGCATGCCCTCCTGGCTCGTCTCGCACAGCAGCGCCCACAGCGACCTCGGCCTGTTCGCGGGCAAGGAGGTCGCGGTCGTCGGCGCCGGGCAGTCCGCGCTGGAGACGGCGGTGCTGCTGGCCGACGCCGGGGCGCGGCCGCACCTGATCGCCCGGCGGCGCGTCCTGGACTGGAACACCGTCCCCGAGGAGCACCGGTCGCCGCGCACCCTGCTGCGGCAGGGCCCGAGGTCCGGGCTCGGCACCGGGTACCGGACATGGCTGTGGGCGGAGCGGCCCGGGCTCGTCCGGTACCTGCCGGAGCGGACCCGGCGGCGGATCGTCCGCGAGACGCTCCCGCCGGCGGGCGCGTGGTGGCTGCGCGACCGGCTGGACGAGCGGATCCGCGTCTCGACGGGCCGCCTGCCCGCCAAGGCCGTCGAGCAGGACGACGGCGTCGCCCTCACCACCACCGACCACGAGGGGCGCCGCCTCGTCACGGAGGTCGAGCACGTCATCGCCGCCACCGGGTACGTCCCCGACGTCGAGCGGCTCAGCCTGCTCGCGCCCGAACTGCGCGACCGCATCACCACCCGGCTCGGCGCGCCCGTGCTCAGCCGCGACTTCGAGGCGTCCACGCCAGGCCTCTACTTCGCCGGCCTCGCCGCCGCCCCCACCTTCGGGCCGGTCATGCGGTTCGTGCACGGCGCCGACTTCGCCGCGCGGCGGATCGCGCACCACATCGTCCGGCGGACGCCGCGCGTGCGGGTGCCGGCCGGCCGGCCGTCGGGCTTTCTGGAGCCGGGAACCTCGTCCCAGCGGTGAAGAATCCTCCTCCGGGCCGGCGGTGCGCCTCAGGGCGCCCGCCGGCTTCCGGTTCTCCGGAACCGGCCGGTCGTCACACCCAGGGCGGCCGCGCCCGGCGGCGCGCGCGCTCGGCCCTGGCGACGGCCACGGACCACTGCAGGCGCGAGTAGAGCGTCCACGCGCCGCACCGGCCGCGCGCGGGCGTCGCCTCCTGAGCGGTGGAAACGGTGGAGAGCATGATCAGGTCGGCGTCGGCGCGGGTGACGAACCGGCGGGCCTCGCGCCGGGGGCGCTGGGTACGCGCGGGCAGCAGGCGCCCCATCGCGGACGAGGGATCGATCATCGCAGGCTCCTCGCTGGACGGCCAGGAGTGACCGCCTGTTCACCGAATGTAGCGCACCGATACCGTCCGCCATGCTTCTCCCGGACGCCAGGCATACGGGCGGCGCCTGCCGGTCCCGCAAGGGCACCGAGGCCCCGAAGAAAGCGTGTGCGTATCGACAAAATGCAAGAGCCTGGCAAAAAGGGCGATGGGTGCCGGGAAACCGGCCGCGATAAAAGCCAGATTAATGCCACGGTAAATGATGGGAAGACACGCCGGGAGACCGGCCAATGGCTCCTTGATCGGTTCCGTCGCGGTGCTACGTTCTTGCCGACCGGAACGACCGGGACCAGAAAGCGGCCTGAAGACGGCCGCGACGACGAGGGGAAGCGGCCGTGCACACCGAACCGATCCAGCGCGGGGCCGAGCGCCCGCAGGGTCGGCCGCGGCACGCCCTCCCCTCCGCTCTGGTGCGCATGGTCGCGATCGCGGGCCTCGTGTTCGCGGGATGGCTCACGCTCTCCGCGCTGACCCACTCCGCCTTCGCCGCCGAGCGGGCCGCACACCCCGCCGCCGGCCCGGGCGCCGCGCAGGACGACCACGGCCTGATCGGCCAGGCCCCGCGCGTCGCCAACCTGGACGCCGCGGCCGCACTCGACCACCTCACCGCCGACCACACCCGCCGGTCTCAGCCCGACGGGCAGATCCGTCACGACGGGCAGGCCCGTCACGACGGCCGGGTTCGCCATGAGGGGCTGGTCCGCCACGACGGCCGGATTCGTCACGACGGGCGGGTTCGCCATCACGGGCACGTTCGCCGTGACGGGCAGGGGCGGCGCTTCGAGTCTCCGGTCGGCGTCTCGGGAGCTCTTCCCGATGCCGTCCCGGGCTCTGTTCCAAGCGCGGTCCCCGGTTCTGTTCCCGACGTCGCCTCCGGCGGCGTGGGGGAGATCGGCGACCATCCCGTCCGCTACCTTCGGGCGCGGCAGCAGGATGTGCTCGATGGCAAGGACCGGGCCGTCCGCCAGGTGCGGGACGTGGCCGACGAGGCCGGTGTCCCGCACGTGGGGGTGTCCGACCTCCTTCAGGGGCGTCCCGTCATCGGAGGGCTCGTCCACCGGGTGACGGACCAGCAGCCGCTGCTGCCGGAGGGCGCGATGCCCGACGCCCGGCAGGGGCCGAAGGCGCGGCGCGGCGTCGACCGGGTACCGCCCGAGGCGGCGCCCGTCGCCAAGGCGCACACCAGGTCCGCCGCCGTCCCGCTCACGGTGGCCGCGGGCGGACCGGCGCACGAGAGCGCCGAGCCTTGCACGGGCTGCCGCGGCGACCACCGCACTCCCTCACCCGGGCCCGCGCTCCCGTCCGGTCAGGACGGCCCGCGCGGCGGCGGCTCGGGGGGCGGGCATCCGTTCGCCCCGATCGCCGATCTGCTGAACCGCCCCTACGCGGCGGCGCCGTCCGCCGCGGACCCGGGCACCTTCCGCCGTACGGCGCTGCGCGACGTGGCCGCGCCCGGCGGACCCTCCGTCGTCCCCGACTAGGAACCCCCGCCCGGCCGTGAACGGCCGGTTCACGGCGGCCGCGTGCGCGACGCACGCCGCCCGCCCTCACCTCGATCTTTCCCGGAAGGCAATGGCCGCGCCTGGCCGCTGCCAGTCCTGCGCCCACCTGGATGGTGCCGCGCAGCGATCACCACCGATCACCACCGATTCGCAAAGAACCGACAGGAGCACTACACATCATGCGTATCTGGTCCAGGAACACCGGCCGCGCCGCTCTGGTGGCCGCGAGCGCCCTCGCCGTCGGAACCGCCTTCGCCACCGCGGTTCCGGCCAACGCCGCCGAGTCCGCGTTCGGCGGCGGCCACGGCGGCGGCCGCGGCGTCGACATGACGAGCGCCGGCAACTTCGGGCTGCTGAACGGCACCCAGGTGTTCGCGCCGATCAGCATCCCCGTCAACGTCTGCGGCAACGCCGTCGCGGTCGCCGGGCTCTCGCGGGCCCAGTGCAAGGGCGGCGCGTCCGTCAAGGAGAGCGGCTACCGGCACGCCGGAGGCTCGGCCTACCGGACGGCCGGCGACTGGGACGGCGGCGGCTGGGGCGGCGACCACGGCGGCCGCGGCGTCGACATGACGAGCGCCGGCAACTTCGGGCTGCTGAACGGCACCCAGGTGTTCGCGCCGATCAGCATCCCCGTCGACGTCTGCGGCAACGCCGTCGGCGTGCTCGGCGCCGCGCAGGCCGCGTGCAAGGGCGGCGCGTCCGTCAAGCGGACCGGCGACCCCAAGGTGAAGATGACGAGCAAGGGCAACTTCGGCGCCGCGAACGGCACCCAGGCCTACATCCCGATCAAGGCCCCGATCAACGTGTGCGGCAACGCCGTCTCGCTGCTCGGCCTCGCGGAGGCGCAGTGCAAGGGCGGGGCGACCGTCGAGGAAGGGCACGGGCACAAGGAGCTGCCGCCCACCCTGCGGACGCCGAAGAAGAAGCCCTACAAGCCGTCCAAGCACCGTCCGGCCGCCAAGCACAAGAAGCTGCCCTCGACGATGCGCTCGGAAGGCTCCCGCATCGCGAACACCGCGCCGAAAACCGCCCCGAACTACCGCCGCGCGGACGCACTGCCGGCCGTCAAGGGGTTCGTGGACGGGCTCAGGAGGACCGTGAAGGTGCCCGGAGTCGACGTCAAGCCCGGTCAGATCGGCCCGAAGGTGCCCGCGGGCAAGGACGCGCCCGTCAACCTCGGCACTCCGATCCTGCACTGAGCAAGCGTCGGCCTGGATGACGATCCGCGGCCGACGAACGACGGAGAAGGGGCGGCAGACGTGCCGCCCCTTCCCATGTCACCGGTGTCAGCAGAGCCCCGATCGATGGAGGGGAACCATGCTCGACCGAAAGTCCCTGTTCGCGGCGGCTCTCGCCGCGTGCTGTGCCGTGCCCGTCATCGGCGTCGTGACCGGGGCGCATGCCGCTCCGGCGGTGGCCACCGCTCCGGCAGCGGTCACCGCGTCCCGGCCGCGGACCGGCGCGCTGATCGCGCAGATCCGGATCAAGCGGATGGGCCTGAAGATGGGCGTCAGGCAGGGTGTCAGCGAGGCGGTGCTGCGGCGCGGCGCCGGGCACTACCCGGGGACGGCGCTCCCCGGGCATGAGGGCAACGCCGTCCTGCTCGGCCACCGGACGACCTGGCGCGCCCCGTTCTACCAGCTCGACAGGATGCGGCGCGGCGACCGGATCGTCCTGCGGGTGGGCCGCAGATCCTACGTGTACCGGGTGCGGACCAAGCGCGTCATCGACCCCCGGGACCGGCGGGCATTGGAGCCGGTGCCGTTCAGGCGGGCCAGCGCGCCCCACGGCAGGTACCTCACGCTCGTCACCTGCACGCCCAGGGGTTCGGACCGGCACCGCCTCGTCGTGGTCGGCAAGATCGACCCCAAGCGCTGAGCCGAGCCGGCCCGCTCCGTGTTCGGCTTGCCCCGTGTTCGACCTGGTCCGTGTTCGACCTGCCCTGTGTCTGAACTTGCACCGGGTCTGAACTTGCACCGGGTCTGATTCCGCTCCGCGGCGGGACGCTGGGACGGCGCGTGCGGCTCGCGCCGCTCAGCGTCCGCCGTAGAGAGCGATCAGTCCGTCGTAGTCGCCCTTGCCGAGCGTGGCGGGGCCGTTGTCGCAGGACGCGAGGGACGGCGTCATCGTGAGCATGCGGTGCTCGGCGCCCTCGACGTGGGAGAGGCCGAAGACATGGCCCGCCTCGTGCGCCGCGACCGCCTCGGCGGAGTAGCTCCCGGACGGGCACGTCCCGCCGGTCCACCACCGCTTGCCCCGCGCCTGCACCGCCATGTCCGTCTCGACCGTCGTCGCGCCGGAGAACCACGAGCAGGTCGCCGCGAGGACCGGGGTCTCCGCGCTCGGCATGGCCAGCCAGCCGAACGTGTTGGCCCGGTCCCGGGTCCCGCAGGCGGCCGCGCCCGTCACGTTCGGGGGCCGGCTGCTCTGGCCCGCGTAGCGCCCGGTCACGTCCGGCGGGGGCGTGAAGCGTCCCGCGCCCGTGCAGTCGGTGCGGGCCTCGGCCATGGTGGCGATGCCCCTGGCGATGGGGTCCCTCGGCAGGCCGGCCGTCCCGGCGTAGTAGCTCCACTGGACGGCGGTGCCCTTCGGCCACTTGCTGGGCTGGGGACGGTACGCGCCGTCCTGGCACGCGTCCGCCGGCGCCCGGAACTGGCGCGGCCTGCCCTGCGGCACCCGGTCGCCGGACGTGCCGATGCTGATCTCGCCCGCCCGGGAGTCCACTCGGATGCGCAGCTCGGCGGCGCCGTCGGTGCGCAGCGCGTACGCGATCAGGCTGGTCCCGTCGGACGGGACCGTCGCCGTGAGCCCGTTCGCGCCGCGCACCGCCCGTCCGCGCAGGTCGCAGTCGGCGATCTTGATCTTCTGTGGCATCGCGCGGGCGGTGAGCGTCCCGCCGGGCTTGCACCAGGTGGGCGGACGCCGGACCGCGGTGGCACCGGCCCCCGTGAACGCCGTGCACGCCAGGGCGGCCGACACCGCCGCCGCCAGCGTGGCCGCCGCTGTCGCCGGCCCCGCCCATGGCCGCCGGGGCGTCCGAGAAAAGTCACGCATATCGGTTCTCCGATGTCTGGGAACGTCCTTCGCAGTCTTCGCGTGGAGCGGGGCGAGGAAAACCGTGCCCGGATAAAATGATCACCATATTGACAAAGGCGCCATTCGCAAATGAGCCGCTTGTGGGCTTATGTCGGAAAAGGGGGGCGGGGGTGACGGGGTGGTCGCCGTAAATATGTGGTAGATCGTCCCCCATAATCCTGCAAACGCGTTTATAGCGACCCTGTCCGGAAAAGCAGCAGGTAATGCGGCAACTCGGGATCAACTGAACACCGCTACCGAGTGGCGGGCTCCACCTCCCCCCGGCCCCCCGCCGTCCGGGAGCGTTCACGGAAGCGGAGGTGCTCAACGTGCAGACGCAGACACAGGTGCGGGAGCTCATGGGGATGAGCGTGACCGACACCCATGGGACGAAGGTCGGCACGGTCAAGCAGGTCTACCTCAACGACGACTCCGGTTCCCCGGAGTGGGTGACCGTGCACACCGGCTGGTTCGGGATGCGTGAGAGCTTCGTCCCGCTGTCCGGGGCCCACAAGGCAGAGGACGCGCTGCAGGTCCCGTACGACAAGGAGACCATCAAGGGCGCCCCGAACGTCGACGCCGACGAGCACCTGTCGCATGCGCAGATCGTGGACCTGTACCGGCATTACGGAGTGCGTCCCCCGGGCGGCCGCCGCACGGGCGGGGAGACGGAGACGGGCACGTCCGAGACGACCGAGAGCGCGGGCATGGCGGGCGCGGCAGGCACGGCCGCCGCCACGGGCACCACCGACACGAGTGAGACCACCGACACCCGGAGCACCGCCGAGACGAGGGGCACCACCGGAACGACCGGAACGACCGGGACCGCGGAGACGGCGGGCGCCGCCGGGATGGCCGTCCACCCCGAGCGAGGCAAGCGCGGCTCGGCCGGTGAGCGGGCCGCCGGGCGGTCCATGCCGCCCCAGTCGGCGCGCGAGGGCGCCGAGGCGCCGATGACCGAGATCACCCGGTCCGAGGAGCAGATGCGCATCGGCACCGAGCGGCACGAGGCCGGCCGCGTTCGGGTGCGCAAGTGGATCGAGACCGAGATGGTCGAGCAGACGATCCCGGTCTCGCACGAGGAGATCCGGATCGACCGCGAGCCCATCGCCGGCGGCCGTCCGGACCCGCAGGTGACCATCGCCGAGGCGGACCAGGAGATCATTCTCTACGAGGAGCGTCCGGTCATCTCCAAGGAGACCGTGCCGGTCGAGCGCGTCCGGCTCCGCACCGAGCAGGTGCAGGACGAGCAGACCGTCCGCGGCGAGCTCCGCAAGGAGCGGATCGAGGTCACGCGCGACGACGGCGCCCGCGGTCCCCGCCGCGAGGAGCGCGGAGAGGGCGGCGGTCCCTCCGCGTGACCTGATTTCGAGCCACCCCGGATGGCGGATCGTCCCGCCGGTCGATGCTCACCCGCCGGCCGGCGGGGCACCCGCTCCGGCGTGCCTGCCGGGGGCGTGACTGCCGGGGTAGGGCCCCGCGCGAACGCTGGATGGCCGGGTGTGGCCAACGGGGCAGGAGTTGCGGCACGTTCCGGCGGGTGCGGGCGCCCCGAGCGCACAGCGGCCGGGCGGGTGGGGCATGCGCGCCCCCCACCCGCCCGACCGGCTTTGTTCGATCCATGATTCAACTTGTGAATTTAGTCTCCGTCAAGCCCTCTTCCATGATTTCCACAAGGCCGCGGCCGGGCTGGTGAAGATCCATTGACAGCCGCCCGGCGGCGGGGGAGGTTCCAGGTGACGTCGCCGGCGCAGGGGTCATGGCCGTCCGGGCGAGCCAGGACCCCGGCGTCCGGCCGAGCGCGGTCCGCCGGGCCGCAGGGCGTCCTTCGGAGCGACCCAGGAGGGACGAGTTGCCACACTCCCGCAGACGTGCCATCGCCACCCGGATCGGGCGATCACTGGTCGCGCTCGCGACCGTCGCCGCCCTTCCGTCGGCCCTCGCGGCGCAGTCCGCCGCCGCCGACGGCCCCCGGCAGGCCCCGTACCTGAACCCGCGGCTGCCCGTGGCGGACCGGGTGAAGGACCTGCTCGGCCGCATGACCCCGCAAGAGAAGATCGGCCAGATGGCGCAGGCCGAGCGCGGCGCCATCGACGGCGACCGCGACCAGATCACGAAGCTGGCCCTCGGGTCGGTGCTGTCCGGCGGCGGATCGACGCCCGCCGACAACACCCCCGCGGGCTGGGCGGACATGGTCGACGCCTACCAGTCCAAGGCGCTGGCGACCCGCCTGAAGATCCCGCTCCTGTACGGCGTCGACTCGGTGCACGGCCACAACAACCTCGTCGGCGCCACCGTCTTCCCGCACAACATCGCGATGGGCGCGACCCGCGATCCCGGCCTCGTCCGCCGGGAGGAACAGATCACGGCCATCGAGACGAAGGCGACCGGACCCCAGTGGGTGTTCGCCCCCTGCGTCTGCGTCACCCGTGACCTGCGGTGGGGACGCGCCTACGAGAGCTTCGGCGAGGACCCGCGCCTGGTCGTTCAGATGGAGACCGGCCTGGAGGGCTTCGAGGGACGGCGCGGGAGCGACCTCGCCACGAACCGCCACGTCCTGGCGACGGCCAAGCACTTCGCCGGTGACGGCGACACGGTGTTCGGCTCGTCCACCAGCGGCACGTACACCATCGACCAGGGCGTCACCGTCACCGACCGCGAGCACTTCGCGGCGGTCGACCTGGCCCCCTACGTCGTGGCGGTCGAGAAGTACGGCGTCGGCAGCATCATGCCGTCGTTCTCCAGCGTGGACTGGAAGGAGGACGGCGTCGGCAACCCGGTCAAGATGAGCGCGCACAAGGAGCTGCTGACCGACGTCCTCAAGAAGAAGATCGGGTTCGACGGCTTCCTCATCAGCGACTGGGAGGCGATCCACCAGATCCCGGGCGACTACGCCACGCAGGTCCGCACGTCGGTGAACGCCGGCATGGACATGTTCATGGAGCCCTACAGCACTCCGCAGTTCGTCCAGACGCTGCTGGCGGAGGTGCAGGCGGGCCGCGTCCCGATGTCGCGGATCGACGACGCGGTCGCCCGCATCCTGAAGGCCAAGTTCGAGCTCGGCCTGTTCGAGCACCCCTACACCGACCGCGGCAACGCCGGGACGATCGGGTCGCCCGAGCACCGCGCGGTCGCCCGCGAGGCCGTCGCCAAGTCGCAGGTCCTGCTGAAGAACTCCGGGAACGCGCTGCCGCTGCGCAGGAACCAGCGCATCTACGTGGCCGGCGCCAACGCCGACGACATCGGCAACCAGGCCGGCGGCTGGACGGTCACCTGGCAGGGCTCGTCCGGCGACATCATCCCGGGCACGACGATCCTGGACGGCATCAGGCAGAACTCCTCCCAGGTCACCTACAGCCAGGACGCCTCGGCGCCGACGGCCGGCAACGACGTCGGCATCGTGGTGGTCGGCGAGAAGCCGTACGCCGAGGGCGTCGGCGACGTCGGCAACGGCCACACGCTGAACCTGTCCGACGCCGACAAGGCCGCCGTCGACAAGGTCTGCTCGGCCATCAGGACCTGCGTCGTCCTGGACGTCGCGGGACGCCCGCAGATCGTCACCGACCAGCTGGCGAAGACGGACGCGTTCGTCATGTCCTGGCTGCCCGGCAGCGAGGGCGCCGGTGTCGCGGACGTCCTGTTCGGCAGGCGCGCCTTCACCGGCAGGCTCCCGGTGACCTGGCCGCGCGCCGAGGCGCAGGAGCCGATCAACGTCGGCGACCGGGACTACCGGCCGCTGTTCCCCTACGGCTACGGCCTGAAGACCCGCGTCCACCACTGACCCGCGTCCACCACTGACCCGCTTCCAGCACCCACCGGCGTCCGGCGCCGGGGGCCGGTCGCCCGCCCCACCCCCAGGGCGCCCGGCCCCCTCGGCGGATGCCCGCAGGTCATGGGCCCGCCCGTTCCGGGTCCGGTTTATCCCTCGTCCCCTGGGTGAAGCTGCATCCAGCGCCCGACGGGCGGAGTGCGAAGGGAGACCGGGTGGAACGGGAGCCGCGGACGGCGTTCGTCCTCGGGGGCGGAGGCGTGCTCGGCGCGCACGAGGTCGGCATGCTCCGGGCGCTGCGGGAGACCGGCGTCCGTCCCGACCTCGTCGTAGGGACCTCGATCGGCGCGCTCAACGGCGTGTTCGTCGCGGCCGGGCCGGACGCGGCGGTCGAGCGGCTCACCAGCCTGTGGTCGGACGAGTCCGTCCGCGACGTGTTCGGCTCGCCCGTCCTCGCCCGGCTGTGGAGGCTCGCCCGGTCCGGCACGCACCTGCACTCGGCCGAGCCGCTGCGCCGCATGCTGGACGAGCTGCTCCCCGTCCCGTCGTTCGAGGACCTGGAGGTCCCGTTCCAGTGCGTCGCCGCCGGCATCGAGACGGCGATGGCGCACTGGTTCACCGAGGGCCCGCTGATCCCGGCGGTGCTCGCCTCGTCGGCCGCGCCGGGGCTGCTGCCGCCGGTCCGGGTGGGGGAGCGGCACTTCTACGACGGCGGCCTCGTGCACAGCATCCCGGTCAGCCGGGCCGTGATGCTCGGCGCCACCGACATCTACGTCCTGCACGTCGGCCGGATCGAGCGCGCCCTCGCGCCGCCGCGCTGGCCCTGGGAGGTCGGCCTCGTCGCCTTCGAGATCGCGCGCCGGCACCGCTTCTTCGAGGAGATGGCGAACCTCCCGGAGGGCCTGAACGTCCACGTCCTGCCCGCCGGGGCCAGGACGCAGAAGGCAGGAGTCGACCTCACCCAGGTCCGCTACAGGAACGCGTCCGGAATCCAGGCTCACATCGAGCGCGCCTATCAGGCATCTTTGAAATACCTCAAAGAGCGAGCGTGAGATGCTGCCACCCCGTTTCGTGCGCCGCCTGGTGTGCACGCCACTGCTGTTCGTCCTGACCCTTCTGGTCGTGGTGCTGTTCCCGGTCGGCTACGTGGTGACGTCCCTGGCCGGACGCGAGCGAAAGCGGGCCCTGCGCCTGCTCTGGTTCACCCTCACGTGGGGGACGCGGGAGACGGCGGCCGTCCTGGAATGCCTCTGGCTGTGGCTCCGGCGCCGCACCCGCGACGACCGGCACTACGACATCATCCGCCGCTACGTCGGCGCCCTCTACGCGTCCGCGGAGCGCCGGCTCGGCCTGCGCGTCGAGGTGGACGGCACCTGGGACGGCTCCGGCGGCGACCGTCCCCTGATCGTGCTCAGCCGGCACGCCGGGCCGGGCGACGCGCTGCTGATCGTCCACCACCTGCTGACCGAGTACCGGCGCCGCCCCCGGGTGGTCATGAAGGCGCTGCTCCAGCTCGACCCCTGCATCGACATCGCCGCCAACCGGGTGCCGAACGTGTTCGTCACCCCGGGCGGCGCCGCCGGCGCCGTCGGCCGGCTCGCCGACGGACTCGGCCCCGGCGAGGCGCTGCTGATCTTCCCCGAGGGCGGCAACTTCTCCCCGGAGCGCCGCCGCCGCGCGATCCGCCGGCTGGCCCGGATGCGCCGCGCGGACGAGGCGACCCGCGCCGCCGCCATGCGCAACGTGATGCCCCCGCGCCCCGGCGGCGTGCTGGCCGCGCTCGACTCCGCCCCGTCCGCCGACGTGGTGTTCGTCGCGCACTGCGGGCTGGACCACATGGCCACGGCCGGGGACATCTGGCGGCGCGTCCCGCTGACCGGGCCCGTCCGCGCCCGCTGGTGGCGCGTGCCCGCCGAGGACATTCCCGGCGACCGCGACGCCCGCGTCAGCTGGCTCTACGAGAACTGGGAGCGCGCGGACGCGTGGATCAGCACGCAGCGGGTGCCCGCGCCGAAGTGACATCATGGACGCATGGGCGATGAGGGGTCCGTGCGGGTCGATCTGTGGATCTGGTCCGTGCGGCTGCTGAAGACCCGCTCGATGGCGACGACCGCGTGCCGGGCGGGCCACGTCCGCGTGAACGACGAGCGCGCCAAGCCGTCCACCGCGGTCAAGCCGGGGGACGTCGTCCGGCTCCGCCATGACGGGCGGGAGCGGATCGTCGTGGTGCAGAAGATCGTCCGCAAGCGGGTCTCCGCGCCCGCCGCCCAGGAGTGCCTGATCGACAAGAGCCCGCCCCCGCCGCCGCGCGAGGCGCTCATCCCGATCGGCCGCCGCGAGCGCGGCGCGGGCCGTCCCACCAAGCGCGACCGCCGCGAGCTCGAGCGCGTCCTGGACCGCTACCGCGTCCTGAACGACCCGCCGAAGGACGACTAGGAGCCCCTGGCGTAGCGGCGCTCGGACTCCAGCGCCGACGCGACGTCCCGCGGGTAGGCGCGCCGCGCCCTGAGCAGCAGCAGGCCGTTGGCCAGCAGCGGGATCAGCGCCAGCAGGAACACCCGGTCCAGGCCGACGCCCGCCGCCCGGCCCGCCCCGAGCACCCCCGACAGCCAGCCGAACAGCACCGGCGCCACCGCCTCCCCGGACATGCGCACGATCGTCCGGATGGCCTCCGCGCGCCCCCACAGCCGGAAGTGGACGACGTCCAGCCGCACCGCGTCCAGCGGCGGGTTCGCCGCGGCCAGCGCGGCGGCGCCGAGCGTGAGCAGCGGCAGCGCGATCAGCGCCCGGTCGGTGAGCAGCGCGGGCAGGAACAGCAGCGCCGACGCGGCGAACGCCGCGGCCGGCACGCCGACCCGCGCGGTCACCTTCCCGCCGCGCAGGAGCCGGTCGGCCAGCCGCCCGCCGATCAGCACCCCGGCGAGCGCGGCCGCCCCGACGACCGGCACGAACGCCGACAGCCCGCCCCGCCCGACCGCGTACCGCTCCAGAACGAAGACCATCGCGAACGTGCGCAGCCCGGCGAAGAAGAAGTAGCCCATCGCGGACGCCAGGATGATGATCACGTTCGTGCGGATGGCGAGCACGTACCGGGCGGCCTGCGGCAGCGTCATCCGCTCGGGGTCCTCGGTCAGGACGTTGCGCGGGTCCGGCCGCACGCCCGCCTCGCCCACCTGCCGCTGCGCGAGCTCCTCCCCGCCCCGTCCGCCGGAGGTCGCCCGCGCGCCGCGCGCCGGCTCGGGCAGCATCCTCCACAACAGCACGGCCAGCACGAACCCCAGCAGCGCGACGAACCAGAACGAGACCCGCCAGCTCGCGAAGGCGGCGATGTTGCCGCCCGCCAGCAGCCCGAACCCGACCCCGACCAGCTCCCCGGCGAGGATGCGCCCGTACGTCGCGGCCCGCTCCTCGGGCGGGAACAGGTCCCCGATCAGGGACGCCACCGTGGGCCCCGCCGTCGCCGTCACCGCGCCCAGCGCCACCCGGGAGGCCAGCAGCCATTCGTAGGACTCCGCCAGCCCCCCGACGGCCATCGCGACGCTCCACAGCACCACGCTGCCCGCGAGCAGCGGCACCCGCCGCACCCGGTCGGTGAGCTGCCCCACCGGCACCGTCGCGACCGCGCCGACCGCCGCCGGCGCGGCCGTCAGCACCCCGACCTGCGTGTTGCCGATGTGCAGTGAGCTGCGCAGCTCGTGGACGATCGCGCCGATGACCCCGGTGTCCGCCGCGTTCAGCGCGAGGACGCAGCCCATCAGCACCACGACGCGCGCCTGGCGCCTCACACCCAGCCGGTCCGCCGGTGCGGCGCCCACCCGCTGTCCGCGTCCCGCGCCCGGGCGTCAGTCTCCGCGTGCGCCCGGGGGCGGGGCGATGAGCGCGTACATCAGCAGGATGCACAGCGCGATGGTGAGCACCGACCAGAGGGGGAACGCGGCCAGGAACGCGAGGTGCCCGATGGCGGCGAGGAACGCGAACAACACGCCGACCACCCGCGCCCACATCTTCCCGGTGAGGATTCCGACACCGACGACGATCTGCAGGGCGCCGAGGACGAGCCAGTACCAGCCCCAGGCGGTGAAGTCGAAGACCAGGATCTGGTTGGAGTTCGCGACGTAGTAGCTGTCCTTGAACAGGGCCACCACCCCGTCGATGACGTTGAAAGCACCCACCACGATGGAGAGCACCCCCGCGAAGGTGAGCCATCCGGAGATTCGGTAGCCCTGGCTTGTCGAGGCCGATCGGCCCCCGTAGGACATCCTCGTCGTCATGAGACCTCCCGATCGAACTGCATGTTCATGTCGATAAGTCCCCTTTGACGCGTATTGGGCAAACCATGCCGCCTATGCATTTGACGTCCCGTTGAGGCAAATGTGGCAGCGCTGTGCCCGTGGCCGTCCGCCCTGCCGCCCACCCGCCTACGCGGGCTCCGCCAGTTCGGTGATGACGCGCTCGATCTCCTTGAGCGCGTAGGCGGCGATGGCCCGCTGGCCGGTCTCGGCGTCCTCGCGGGTCTCCTCCAGGTCGCCCAGCACGATGATGTTCTCGTCGTTCAGCGTCGTCGCGGGCGCGGTGTAGTTGAAGCTGCCGGCGATCACCAGCCGCTCGTCCACGACCATCAGCTTGTGGTGCACCTTCCGTACCCCGGTGCCCCGCCTGTTCGCGAACAGCTCCACCCCGGCGGCCTTCAGCGGCTCGGTCGCGGCCCAGGCCTGGACGCCCTGCCCGTGGTCCAGCACGCCGCGGATCCGCATCGACGGCGCGAGCCGGATCATGGTGTCGTCGATGCCGGACGAGCGGGCGAAGGTGAACATCGCGAAGTCCACGCTCGCCGACGCCTTCAGCATCTGCTTCATGATCTCCATCTCGGGCCCGTGCCGGGGCGCGAACAGCGGCTTCACCCGGACCCGGCCCAGCCGGAACTCCGCGGGACGCGCCTCGACCCGCTCGTGCAGCGCCCCGAACGTCCCCGACCGCATCCGCAGGAACTCCTCCAGGTAGAGGGACGCGGCCCGCTGGCCCCGCAGCACCACCACGTGGTTGAGGTTGTTGCCCGCCTTCTGCGTCCCCGCCGGGTTCTTGCCAGTGTCGGTGAGCGTGAAGTTCGCCGAGCCGGTCAGAACCGCCGCCGTCGACTCGCCGTCGTCCCGCACGACGAACTTCTGGTGGAAGATCGCCGGGTTCAGGTCGGTGATGAGATCCACCCCCGCGCGCAGCAGCGCCGCGTAGATGAGCCGGTTCTCCTCGTTGGACCCGGCCGCCGCCCACGGGTCCGCGGCGGGCCGCTCCTCCCGCAGGTAGTCCCCCTCCAGGATGATCTGCACCCGCACACCCGCCGCCCGCGCGGCGAGGATCGCGTCCGTGACCGCCCGGGAGTCCAGCTCCTGGACCGCGATCCGCAGCGTGTGCCGCGCCCCGCCGATGAACTCCCGGATCACCGCGTCCAGATCGTCGGGCCCGCCCAGCGCCGTCGGACCCGCGTGCAACTCGATTCCGCCCACCCGTACCGGCATGACGCCCCCCAACCCGCGACCGCCCTCGCTGCCAGCATTCCCCGGCCGCCCGGCTTCGACCAGCCCCGACATGGCCACCATCGGCTGGCGCACTATACAAGAGCTATTGCGCAATGGTTCTTGTGCATGTGACGATGGCCGCATGACCGACCCGAACGGCGCGCCCAAGGTGACCGACTCCCGAGTGCTGGCTGCGATGTCGCACCCGCTCCGCCGGCGCCTCCTGGACGTCCTCAAGGTCTACGGCCCGTCCACCGCGAGCGCCCTCGCCGACCGGACCGACCAGGCCGTGGCCAACATCAGCCACCACCTGAAGGTGCTCGCCGCCGCGGGTCTGATCACGGAGGCGCCGGAACTCGCCAGAGACCGCCGCGAACGCTGGTGGCGGCTCGCGGCACCGGAGCTGCGCTGGGTCACCGGCGACTTCGACGACGACCCGTCCCGCCAGGCGGTGGCCGGCGCGGCCGTCTCGCTCGGCCTCGATCGGCAGATCGGCCTGGTCCGCGCCTGGCATGCCGTCCGGGAGCAGCGGGAGGAATGGAACGGGGCGGCCTTCTCCGTCGACAGGTGGCTGCACCTGACGCCCGCCGAACTCGGCGAGCTGGAGCAGGAGATCCTCGCGCTGCTCGAACGGTGGGAGCGGCGGGACGTCCCGGACGACGGGCAGGCCCGCGAGCCCGTCTTCCTGTTCGCCCACGGCGTCCCGGCCGAACCGTGACCACCGCCCCGGCCGGACCGTGACCGTCACCGCCCCGGCGCGCGGCGGCCTGCGCCGGCACCGCGACTTCCGCCTGCTCTGGATCGGCCAGGCCACCGGCAGGCTGGGCAGCAGCGTCACCAGCGTGGCCCTCCCGCTGGTCGCGGTCTCCACCCTCGACGCGAGCACCCTCCAGGTGGCGCTGCTCTCGGCCGCGGCCTGGGCGCCCTGGCTGCTCGTCGGCCTTCCGGCGGGCGCCTGGGTGGACCGCCTGCCGCGCCGGCCGGTGATGCTCGCCTGCGACCTGCTGGCCCTGCTGCTCTTCCTCAGCGTCCCGGCCGCCGCCTGGCTCGACCGGCTGACCCTCGCCCACCTGGCGGCCGTCGCGCTGGGCGCCGGCGGCGCGAGCGTGTTCTTCCAGACCGCCTACCAGGTGTACCTGCCGTCCCTGCTGGACCGCGACGAACTGGCCGAGGGCAACGCCAGAGTGCAGGCGACCGAGGCCGCCGCCCAGGTCGGCGGCCCCGGTCTGGCAGGTCTGGTCACCCAGCTCGCGGGCGCGGTGAACGCGCTCCTCCTGGACGCGGCCGGTTATCTCGTCTCGGCCGCGTGCCTGCTGGCGATCCGGACACGCGAGCCTCACCCCGCGCGCGTCCGGCGCGGGACGCTGCGCCAGGAGATCGCCGAGGGCCTCCGCTTCGTGGCCCGCGACCCCTACCTGCGGGTGCTGACCCTGTTCTCGGCCGCCAGCAACATCTGCCTGTTCGGGTACCAGTCGATCCTGGTCGTGTTCCTCGTCCGCGAGGTCGGCGTCACCCCGGGCATGGTCGGCGCCCTCGCCGCCGCGACCAGCCTGGGCGCCGTGCTCGGCGCCGCCGCGGCGCCCGTCCCGTCCCGCCGCTTCGGCTCGGCCCGCACCCTGCTCGCCGCCGAGATCGGCGCCGCGCCGTTCGGCCTGCTGATCCCCCTCGCCGCACCGGGAGCGGGGCTCCTTCCGGCCTTCGCCGGCGGGTTCGTCATCGCCGCGGGTGTCGCGGCGGGCAACGTCCTCAAGGGAACCTTCCGGCAGACCTACAGCCCCCGCCCGCTGCTCGGCCGGATCACCGTGAGCATGCAACTGGTCGGCTACGGCACCATCCCCCTGGGCGCCCTGGCGGGCGGCACTCTGGGCACGGCGCTGGGCGTACGGCCCGCCATGTGGATCACCACGAGCGCGCTGGCCCTCACCGGCACGACCCTCCTGGCAGGCCCTTTCCGCCACAATCGGGACCTTCCGGCCCACCCCGGCTGAGCGCGGACCTCAGTCTTGCGACTCGGGCCTGCGCGCCAGCACGAGCCGCCCGCGCGGACTGCCGTCCTCACGCGTGCCCAGAGCCGCCAAAGGGACGGTCGTCACGGTGAATCCGGCAGCTGCCAGATCGCTCCTGAGCGCGTGCAGCGGACAGGTCCGGTAGTACATGACGAACGGAGGACGCCACACCGCGTTCCTGACCCGCATGACCGCGTCGAACCCGAGCAGTGCCCAGTACAGGCGGGACGCGATGGGCGGCGGCGCCCCGACCGGAAAAGCGAAGAGCCCGCCGGGGCGTAGCGAGCGGTGAACCCCGGCGAAGAGCGCGGGCCGCTCGCCGGGCAGCAGGTGCCCGAGTGCTCCGAAGGTGACCGCGAGGTCGAAGGCCCCGTCGAACGGCAGGGCCCGGACGTCCGCCCGGACCCACTCGGCCTCCGGGTGCGCCTGCCGCGCCTGCGCCAGCATCCCCGCGCTGAAGTCGACCCCCGTGACGCGCCCCTCGCACAGAGGACCGAGCACCCGCATGCCCGCGCCCGTTCCGCAGCACACGTCCAGCCCCCGACCGAACGGCCCGTACGGCCGCAGCGACTCCGCGGTCGCATCAAGAACCCGGTCGGGCGTCCGAAAGGGCGTGCCGTCGAACTTCGGAGCCAGCAGGTCGTACCCGCGCTCGACCGACGACAGCGCCTGAACCGCCAACTCCCGCAGAGAAGGCCCTTGCCCGGAGAACACGTCCCAACCCTACTTCCGGCCCGTCACCCGAGCGGGCCCTCGGCGGCGCCGTCCGGGGGAGGGAACCGGGCGATGCGGGTGTACCGGCGTCCCCGGCCGGCACGGGGGCGAACAGATGGGGGAGGGCCCGGCCGGCGGCCAGGCCCTCCCTTTCTGACGCCCGGCGACCTACGAAGCGCGGCTGACGAAGGACCAGCCGATCTTCGCCGTGTCACCGAGGATTCTCAGGTCCCGTTCCAGGCAGGCGCAGTGCGCGTCCTCGATGTCGCACTCCGACCGCCGGAGCAGGAACGCTTCGCTCTGCGGTTCCAGGCCGATGCTCTCGTTCCCGAACGTGCTGTACATGCCGGGCCGGCCGATGGTCGACGCCCAGTCCCACTCCCTGTACATGGAAGAGGGCAGGACTTCCCTCATCAGCTGCCGGTCGAACTGCAGCAGGGGACGCGGGTTGGCCATCGCCATGTGACCGCGGAGCACGTGGTACACCTCCAGGAACTGGTCGAAGGTGCCCTTGCGCAGGACTTTCCCAGGGCGGGTCGCCCGAGGGTCGTCGGAGCCGCGACTCGCGTCCATCCCTCGGCCGTCCTGCATCGTCCGGACGTGAAGGAGCCTGAACGGGACGCCGTCCCTGCCGATCCGCCACTGCCGGAAGACCGGCGCACGGCCGTCCGCCAGGAACATCAGCGATGCTCCGACGGCGGCCGTCGGCACGTACACCGGGGAGAGCGCTGTGGCGATCAGCAGATCCAGCGCCCTCTTCTCGGAGCTGAGAGTCCAGGCGGGTCCGGTCAACTTCGCTCCGGGGAGATCCGAGATCGCGTCCCGGATCGCCCCGAGCCTCTGCTGCTGGATATGCAGCGTTTCTTGTTCTTTCATTTCGTTTGTGGGCACAGGGTCAAGGTGCCCCCTCCTTGCCCCTTACCGTGTCGCTGGGCCGACGGAGAGCCACCATTCCGGTCCGTCAGTGCACGCGTTCCGGACGACCGAACACACCGAAGCCGCGCCGTCGGTTCACGGAATCCGAGCCCGTCAGGGCCGTACGGGGGCGGGAGGGATGCCGGCCAGGCAGGAGGTGCCGGGGACTCGCAGGCCGCGGATGAAGCCGGTCTGGATCGCGGCCACGCAGCCGCTGGGCTCCTGCTCGGCCACGTGACCGACGTTGGGCACCTCCACCACCGTGGCGCGGCGGAACTGACGTGCGGCCTGCCGTCCCATGGCGGTCGGGGTGTTGGCGTCCAGGTCACCGGAGACGACCAGCACCGGGACGTCGGGGAACGGCCCGCTGGTCCGCTGCACCGGGCCGCGGCGGTCGGGCCAGCGAACGCATGCGTCGCCCTGGTCGTAGCTCATGCTGGTCCAGGCCGTCTTTCCGAACGGCCAGTAGGTCCGCTCGGGCAGTGCCGCGCGCCCGGCGGAGAACTGCCGGAGCCGGGCGGCGACCGGTGCCCTGCGGTTCCACAGCGTCGGGTAGTCGTTGCACATCACGGCCGCGGCCAGTTCGGGATTGAAAGGCTGCTGCTCTTCCCGGCGGAGCGCCGACCCGTTCAGCGGTGCCACCTGCCGGGCGGCGTCGACCAGCGCCGTGGTGTCGCCTTGCAGAGCATCGCGGACCATCGCGGGAATGTCGCCGATCCCGGCGGGGGCCGACTTGGCCGAGGCGTAGACGATCGCGGCCAGGGCGGTGTCGTCCAGCAGGCGCTGCGGGCCGTCCAGCGTGTAGGGGATCGGCCTCGCGCGCAGCCGCTGGGCGAGCCGCGCGACATCCCGCAGGACCTGGTCACCGTCGCAGGCGCCCGCGCTGCGCCCGCACATCAGCCGCAGCGCTCGGCGGGCGGCGCTCGCGTTGGGACGTGCCCACATGTCGAAGTCGAGCGGGTAGGCGCTGGAGAGCACCACGGAGCGCACCCGGCCGGGATGCCGCTGCGCGTAGACGGTCATGAGGTAGGTGCCGTAGGACTCTCCGAGCAGGTCCAGCCGCCCGATCCGCAGCTTGGCGCGGACGGCGTCGATGTCGTCGGCGGTCTCGGCCGAGGTGTAGCCGCGCGCGCGAGCCCCCAGCGCCCGACCGCACTCGCCGATCGCCCGTACGAACCCGTCACGGGTCGCGGGCAGTGAACCGAGGGCTCCGCAGGTGACCGGACCGGAGCGGTTCACCCCGCGCGGATCGACCAGCAGCAGGTCGTGGTCCTCCAACAGGCCGCCGAACATCTTCGCGTACCGGGAGGCGGACGCGATCGCGGAATCGCCGGGGCCCCCGGGATTGATCGTCACCGTTCCCTCGGCAGGTCGGGACGTGTCGCGGTGCCCGACCAACACGTAGGCCACCGTGGTGCCGCCGAGCTCGGGACGAGCCCGCACCAGCGGCACCTGGACCGTTCCGCACACCGCACGGGCCACCGGCACGCAACCCGCGCCGCTCTGCGGCGTCGGCTGCGGAGTCCCGGCTCCCGCCGGGCCGGCGGCCATGCCGCCCGCCGCGACCACGGCGAGCGCGGCCGCCAGCATTCCCACCGTCCTGGAGATCAGTTGCATGCACGGAGCATGATCGACGGGTGATCGACCACGCATCGTCCTGCAAGGGGAACCCGCCGCCCCTACCCGAGAGGGATGCAACCGGCGCCAGGTCGCCGCCTGAGCGCCCGGCCAAGGCCTTCGCCGCGGCGGTCGTGCCGACCCGGAGACCGCTTCAGGGTTGTCCCGGGTCTTACCCTGAGCCAGTGCCGGCGGCCTGTCATCGGCGTTCCCGCGATGTCAGTCTCAGGCAATGATCTCCAACGCGGATTCCAGCCCAGTGAGGCACCGTTCGGTACGGCTCCGGGCGGCGGTGGCCGCCGCCGGGACCCTCGGGCTCGTGTTCGCCGCCGCGGGAGTGGCCGTCGCGAAAGGGGACGCTCCTGCGGGGAAGACCGCTCTCGCCTCGTCCGGGCAGCGGAACGGCCGCGTCCAGCTGGCCTTGCCGGAGCCGACCGGTCCGCACCGGATCGGAACGACGTCCCTGCACCTGGTCGACCGTTCCCGCAAGGACCCGTGGCTTTCACGTTCGTCACCGCGCGAGTTGATGATCAGTGTGTGGTATCCGGCCGCGAGAACCCGCGGAGAGCGCCGCGCCCCCTGGCTTCCGCCGAAGTCGGCGGCGCTCTACAAGAAGCAGACCAGCCAGAGCCTCGGAACATCGCTCGACAACGTCGACCTTCCGCTGACCCACGCCTACCAGGACGCGCCCGCCGCCGGTCCACGCCCGCGCAGCCATCCGGTGGTGCTCTTCTCCCCTGGATTCGCCGGGATGCGCCAGTTCAACACGGCGCTGGTCGAGGACCTGGCCAGCCGGGGCTACGTGGTCGTCACCATCGACCACACTTACGAGGCCTCGTTCGTGGAGTTCCCCGGTGGCCGGCTGGAGCTCGGGAAGCAGCCGCCCGAGCCGTCCGACGCCGAGCACGCCAAGTCGCTGAGGGTCCGCCAGGCCGACACGAGGTTCGTCCTCAACGCACTCGCGAAGCTGGACGCCGGAAAGAATCCCGACGCCGAACACCGCAGGCTGCCCCGCGGTTTGCGGAGGACTCTGGATCTGTCGAGGACCGGCATGTTCGGGCACTCGGTCGGCGGCGACACGGCGGCCGAGATCATGGCGGAGGACCGCCGTGTCCGCGCCGGCGTCGACCTGGACGGCAGCATCAACGGGCCCGCCGCCGCCACCGGACTCGACCGTCCGTTCATGCTGATGGGCAGCCCCACCCACGGCCGCTTCAACGACTCGACCTGGACGGAGTTCTGGTCGAACCTGCGGGGCTGGCGCCTCGACCTCCGGCTGAGCGGCGCCGCCCACCAGACCTACACCGACATGCCCCCGCTCGTGCGGCAACTCGAGAAGGCCGTGCCGCTCCCACCCGAGGTGATCGCGAGGCTGGACTCCACCTTCGGCACGATCCCCGCGGACCGGGCCATCGCCGCCCAGCGCGCCTACCTGACCGCGTTCTTCGACCTTCACCTGCGGCACCGTGACGGCCACCTGCTGTCCGGCCCGTCCCCGAGGTTCCCCGAGATCACCTTCGTCCCCTGACCCGGACCGCGAGCCCGGCGCCCCGGTTCGCCGACGTCTGAGGCGGTCCGCCCTCGTCCGAAACATCGAGGACGTGCGTGTCAGCTCAAAGGGCGGGTCGCCTGCACGAAGGTGACCCGGCCGAACCTTCGGAGGGCGTGCGCGACCTCCCGGACGTCGTCGAACCCGGCCGCGGCGAGCAGCGCGATGACGCCGTCGCCATGGTCGTGGGACATGACGTGGTCGTGCGCCGGCCGGGCCCGCCTGAGGCGGGGCAGGTGCCGGAGGACGTGGGCGAGGCCGCGGCCGTGGCCATGCGTGGAGTGGTCGGCGCCCCCGACATGGGACGAGGGGCCGCCGAAGTCGACGATGGTGACCGTTCCTCCAGGTCGAAGGGCACGCAGCGCGTCGCGCGCGAACGCGCTCCGACCGTCGTCATCGAGGTGGTGCAGGGCCAACGACGAGACCACATGGTCGAGCGAGGCGTCCTGGGCGGGGATCCGGTCGGCGTATCCCTGAACGAGGGTGAGATCGACGCCGCGGCGGCGCGCCTTGCGGGCGGCCCTGCGCAGGGCGTCCGCATCGGGGTCGAGGCCGGTCACCCGCGCGGCGGGCTGGGCCGCGAGCACGGCGAGCGACAGGTTCCCCGTGCCGCAGCCGACGTCGACCACCGCCTGGCGAGGCTCGATACCGGCGAGTCCGACCGCCCGCTCGTGCAGTGCCCGGACGCCGGCCACCCCGGAGAAGACGTCATAGAACGGGAGGAGCCAGGTCTTGCCCGCGCCGGGCAGGAACGGGCGGTCCCGCTCCTCCGGGGTGCGCTGGTCGAGGATGCGAACGTCCATGGGTGCCCCTCCAGAGATTCGGTGGCGGTCTGCCGTGAAGAGTCCTCACAGGCCTGCCGTCGTCACCTCCGAGTCTTGGACATTCCGCGGCTACCGAGCAGGACATACGTTGGGAGTCATGGGACATTCTTCGGTCAGCGCCTCGCCGGGCTCCCAGTCGAGGCTGCGCACGGTTCGGCTCGACGGGACGCCCGTCTACCGCTACCAGCAGCGCCCCGGCCTGCCTCCCATCTCGGTGACCCGCCTCGACACCGAAACCGCCCACGCCGACCTGCCGCCGGACCACCGGCACGCCCACGACTTCCTCGTCCTCGTCTACGTCGAGGAAGGCGCGGGCTCGGTCGTCATCGGCGGCGCCGAACGGCCGCTGCGCGCCGGAGAGGTCCACGCCGTGTCGCCCGGGCAGGTCATCGGCGTCGCGGACGTCACCGAACTCGCCCACAGCCGCGCGTGGTCGGTGGCGTTCACTCCGGACGCCGTCCCCGCCCTGGCCTCGGTCTCCCCGTTGACCTGGACGCACCACCCCCTCCTCGCTCTGTTCGCGCCCGGCGCCGGGCACGGCCGGGTCGCCGAACCCGACCGGGCGACCTGGTCGGCGCTGCTGACGGACCTGGCCGAGGAACTCGCCGACCCAGGCCGTCTCGGGGCCCGCGAGGCCATCGCCGCCACGCTCACCCGCCTCCTCGTCGCGGCCGCGCGACTGGCACCCTCCGCTCCCGGCGCGCCGGACCCGCTCGTCGAGCAGGTCTTCGCCGAGATCGAGGCGACGTTCCGCGAGCCGGTCTCCGCCGCGGACGTCGCCCGCACGCTCGGCTACACGCCCGGACACCTCACGACTGTGCTCCGCCGGCGCACCGGCCGTCCCCTCCTCGAATGGATCACCGAACGGCGCATGATCGAAGTCCGGCGGATGCTGCGCGAGACCGACCTGCCCCTCGACGCCGTGGCCGCCCGAACCGGACTGCGCGACGCCACCTATCTCGTCCGCCGCTTCCGCAACCGCTACGGCACCACCCCGCAGCGATGGCGCCGCGCCGAGCGAGCATGGCCATGACACGAACCGAACGGCTCAGCCCTGGCGGGTCGGTCGAATGGTCAGGTCCCCGATCTCGACGTCGTCCGGCTGGTCGATCGCGAAGGCGATCGCCCGAGCCACCGCCATGGGGTCGATACCGAGGTCGGCCATGTTCTGCCTGGCCTGCTCCCGCACGGCCGGATCGTCGACGGCGTTGTCGATGAGTTCGGTGCGGACGTAGCCGGGGGAGATCGACGTGGTCCGCAGGACCCCGTCGGTGCTCTCCTGGCGCAGGCCCTCAAGAAGGGTTCGTACCGCGTTCTTCGTCCCGGCGTACACCGCCTGGGTGGGGACGATCTTCAGGCCGGACGTCGAGACGACGGTGACCAGGTGGCCGCCGCCCTGGCGGCGGAACACCGGCAGGGCCGCGGCGATCCCGTGCAGGATCCCCTTGACGTTCACGTCGACCATCGCCGACCAGCCCTCGACGTCCAGGTCGGCCACGGAGCCGATCCGGCTGACCCCGGCGTTGCCCACCAGGACGTCCAGACGACCGAAGCGCTCGACGGCGAGGGCGACGAGCGACTGCAGGTCCTCGGGGCGGGTGACGTCCACCCGCGTGGCGGCCGCCGCGCCGCCGGCGGCCTCGATCTCGGCGACCAACCGGTCCAGCCGCTCGGTGCGGCGGGCGCCGAGCACGACGGCCGCACCGAGCGAGGCGAGGTGGCGAGCCGTCGCCTCACCGATTCCGCTGCTGGCGCCGGTGATGGCGATGACCTTGCCGTGAGTGGTCATGAGGAACCTCCGCCTAGAATGGGACACATGTCCGGTTATACCGACGACCTTAGCGGACACGTGTCCGCTTCCGTCCAGAGCGGCGGGACGCGGCGTGCGGACGCACAGCGCAACCGGGAGCGAATCCTTCAGGCCGCACGCGATCTCGTGCGCGGGCCGGGGGAGTTGAAGCTCAACGCCGTCGCGAAGGCCTGCGGCATCGGGCAGGGCACCCTCTACCGGCACTTCCCCACACGCGAGGACCTCCTCGCCGAGGTGTACCGCCATGAAGTGGAGGACCTCGTAGCCGCCGCTCCGCGTCTCCTGGCGACCCACCGGCCGCTGGAGGCGCTGGCGGCGTGGTTCGATCGGGTGGCCGCCTACGCCCGGGTCAAGCGCGACGTGTTCGCCGCCGTCGAGGCCGCGACGTGGCGTGACCTCGCCGCCCACAGCCTCGGCCCGATCGGTGAGGCGGTGGAGCAGCTGCTGGCCGCCGGCCGATCGGCCGGCACCGTCCGCGCCGACGCCGAAGCCCGCGACGTCATCGTGCTCATCAGCTGGTTGTCGCGGCTGGACGACGCCGAACTCGACGCACGAGGACCGCGCCTGCTGTCGATCCTCGTCGACGGTCTCCGAGCAGAGCACCCCTGAGCGTCATCTCGAAGAGGCGATGCCCAGGGAACAGCGGGCCGAGGTCTGCGATCCTGTCCGATCGCTCGACGCTCGCGTCCGTGTCCGACCGTTCCAAGATCAGGAGAGTTCATGGCGTACCCGTTCGATCCGGAGCAGCCGCTGCCCGACCCGCTGACCCCGGACGCGGCCGCCCGTGTCCGCGACGAGCGCCGGGAACTGCTGCCGACCTGGGCCGAAGCGAGTCGCGAACTGGTCGTCCACCTGGGCCAGCTCTCCCGTTGGAACCCGCCCGAGATCCTCCTCGAACACCCGAGCCACGGCCTCACGCACATGAGCACGATCTGCGCCTCCGAGGACCTCACCCCGTTCGAGATGATCGGCTACAAGCCCTTCGACCTGCTCCTGACCGCGTACTGCGCCGAGTACATGTTCAGCGACGTCGGCGGCGAATGGGTGCTCGACGAGGACCCGGAATCCCCCACCTTCGCCCGGTTTCTCATGGGTGAGCACGACGCAGCCCATCCGAACGCGACGGTGGACGTCTACGCCGCCGTGACCACATTCCTGAACGAGCCCAAGGGACGCGACCTGAAAAAGCTCCTGGAGTCACTCCAAGACGCCATGGGCGCTCCGGCAGGCGTCCACGACACCTCCTACCCCTGACGTAGGCACCGGCCCCCGGCGCATCCAAGCAGGACGCCGATACGCCGATCGGGGCGTCCCGCCAAGCCGACTGTCAGGGTCTTCTTCAAAAGGAGCCGCACTGCGTTAATCGTTGGCCTCTCGGGTGCCGGGCGGGTTGACTGCACCTGTGACCGAGCTGCCCGTCCCCGCCGACCTGGCCCGCCTCGTGGTCGGGTGCTGGATCGTGGGTGGCGCTGCGGCGCCCCGAGCACTACCGCAGCCCGCCGTCGACCTGCTGGTGATGCCGGACGGGCGGTGCCGGCTGGCCGGGCCGGAGAGACGTTGCCGGCAGGGGCCGCTGCCCAAGGGCGGAGCACTGGTCGGGGTGCGGTTGCGACCGGGCACCGTGACCGGGTTGTTCGGAGTGGCGGCCGACGAGGTGCCGCTGGCCGGGGCACCCATCGAGGTCGGGCGCCTGCCGGGGACGGCGCAGGCACGGCTTGCGGGCGCGCTGGCGCTGGTACGGGCGCGGGCGGGGCAGTGCCGCGTCGACGAACGGGTGCGCAAGGTGGTGGCGTTCATGCACGCGGCACCGGGCGCTCCTGTGGCCCGGCACGCGGCTGAGGTGGGATTGTCCGAACGGCAGTTGCGGCGCCGGTTCGTGGTCGCCGTCGGGCTCCGGCCCAAGGCCTACATCCGGGTGGTCCGACTGCACGAGGCACTGGCCGCCGCGCAGTCTGCACTGGCTCGGGGCGAACCTCCGCAGTGGGCCAATATCGCGGCAAGTAGTGGCTTTTACGACCAATCGCACCTGCTCGCCGAGTTCCGGGAAGCGGTGGGTGTGCCGCCGAACACGTTGCTGCGCGATGTCCGTTTTCTCCAAGCTTCGCCAGACCCAGGATGACACGCTCGCGGCATGGGCAATGAGGTCGTCGAGAAGATCCTCGACTGGCACCGAGAAACCGCGCGGCACGGTCTTGCCGGCGACGGCATGCGTTACCTGGAAGGTTTGGGCGCCTGGGCTGTACACGGCCACGCCGAAGTCAAGCAGGTACTGACCGACTATCAGGTGTTCTCCTCCGACGAACTGCGTTACAGCGCGCGACCCGTGCCGCACCGGAACAACCCGGTCCTGGGCAGCCTCGCCGCGATCGACCCACCGCGACACCACCTGCTGCGCAAGCTCGTCAGCCGGGCCTTCACTCCTCGCGCGGTTCAGACGCTGCTGCCCTGGATCACCGACACGGTGCGGGCCCAACTGACCGAAGTGGACGGTGAGCTGGACGTGATCGGCCGGCTCGGCCACCCACTGCCGGTGCGTACCATCGCCGCGCTGCTCGGCATCGAGCCCGCCCGGCAGCCGGACTTCGTGCGCTGGACCGAGGCGATCACCTCCTTCGCCGGCGCGTTCGCCCAGGACCCGGCACGGCAGGCGGCGTTCCGAACCGCTCGGACCGAGCTGACCGAGTACTTCCACGAGGCGTTCGCAGATCGTCGCACCCGCCCCCGGGACGACATCATCAGTGTCCTCCTGGCCGCCGAACCGGACGGCACCCGGCTCACCGACGACGAGCTGCTCAACTTCTGCACCCTGCTGCTCATCAACGGCCACGAGACCACCAGGACGCTGCTGGTCAACACCGTGCTGTGCCTGACGGCCCACCCGGACGCGCTGGCCGCACTGCGCGCGAACCCCGATCTGGTGCCCAGCGCCATCGAGGAGGTCCTGCGGTTTCTCCCGCCGACCGGTGGCACCGACCGGTTCACCACCGTCCCAACGAGCATCGCCGGACACGCGATCGAGTCCGGCCAGCGGGTGATCACCATGATCCTCTCCGCCAACCGAGACCCCAGAGTGTTCACCGAGCCGAACCGATTCCGGCCGGACCGCGCTCCAGGCCACCACCTGTCCTTCGGCCACGGCGTGCACTTCTGCCTTGGCGCGCACCTGGCCCGCCATCAGGTCGCGATCGCGATATGCGGGCTGCTGCACCGGCTGCCCGGTCCGTGGTCGGTGAGCCGGATCGACACCGCCCGCACACCGGTCGGCATCGACGTACTCGACCTCGCGCTGGCCGGCCCGAGCAACTCCTGAAACGGACTTGCCATCAGATCACGGCGAGAACAGAAGTAGTCGCTACCAACGCCGCTCGACGGTGCCCTCGGTCGCGACACGCGCCTTGGGGAGAGTGCGGAGCTTGACCCGCCGGCCACGCCGTCGAACTCGGGCAAGACGTCCCTCATCGGCCCGTGCGTCGTCCTCCAGTCGGAGACGCCGCTGCAATCTGCTCTCGACCCAATCTCCCAACGGCAGGCCGGGCTCCTTGCGCCATGTCTTCGGCCGCCGACGTGCCAGACGCTCCTCAACCTCGACCGCCTTCCCCATGTCGGGACTGCCCGCGGCTTCCTGAAGAAGCTGATGAAGGCGATGACGGTTGGCACGATTGGGAAATCGCTTGTTCAGCCGAACCGCGTTCCTGGAACTTTTATCGTTCTCCGCGTACGCGTTGCGACGGTCCTTGGCGTAACTGAGCTGCTTCTTCTCCTGGGGGCTCCTGCTCTTCATACCGCCTTACCTTCTCCTGCGACCTCCGGGGGGCTACTAGGAGCGCACTGTACGTGGACGAAAGGTGCCGCCCAAGCCAATTACGCACAAGGTCCCGGCAACCAGCGACACCGAACGGCCGGCCCCCCGCTGGGCTATGCGGCTGGCCTACGCGCTGCCGCTGCTGGTGCTGCCCAAACTCATCAACGAACGTTGCCGCTACACGCGGACGAAGCCATGCGAACGGCGAGTCGCGTTAGCGGCGGGGCGCGGCGGCCAGGCAGCTCATGATCAGGTCGGTTAGCGCGTCGGTTGCGTCGGCGGCGGTCGTGCGCCCGTGGTTGAGTTCGGCGGCGATCGCCTCGGCGGCGCCCAGTGCGCCGGCGCAGCGCAGCCGGAGCGCCTGGGCGCCGAGGCCGGAGTGGCGGGCCAGCGCGTCGGCCATCAGGTCGGTGTAGTCATCGAGCAGTTCGTGCTGGACCGCTTCCATCTCCGGGCTCCCCTTCAGCGCCGCCGAGATCGCGTTGAGCTCCGGCATGGCTGTGGCGCAGGTGAGGTAGGCCTGGCCCATCAGCCTTGCGACCCCGTATGCGTCAGGCCCTGCTTCCGTCAGTGCCTGCGTCAGCGCGGCCCGGTGTTGCTCGTCGAGCCGCCGGTAGAGCGCGATGAGAAGCCCCTGACGGGTGCCGAAGTGGTCGTACACGATCGGCCTGCTCACCTCGGCGGCCTCAGCCAGCGTGACCAGGGTCAGGCCGTCGGCCCCACGGTCGCGGACGATCGCCGTCGCCGAGTCGAGCAGTTGCTCTCGCCTGGCCTGTTTGGACAGGCGGGTCGTCGATGCCCTCATCGTCCTCCCTTGCGTCACGACACCAGCCTAAGCTACAAAATGTAGGCTACAAAATGTAGCTTGATGTGAGTGAGAGGACTCTGCAGATGAAGCAGCCGGTTTTGATCATGGGCGGATCAGGTCAGGCGGGTTCGGACACCGCTGCCGTCCTACGGGAGTGGCACCCGGACCTGCCCCTGGCCATCGCGGGCCGCAACCTCGACCGCGCCCGCAAGGTCGCCGACGAACTCGGCAACGCCATCGCCGTCACCCTCGACCTTCAGCGTCCCGACCTCGGCCTCCCTGCCGAGCAGGACTTCTCCGCCGTAATCGCAGCTGTGCGTGACTCCCGCCTGCACGGGCTCGGTTACGCCCAGGAGCGCGGCCTGCCCTACCTCAGCATCTCCAGCGGCCTGGTCGGCATCGCCCCGGAGGTCGTCGCCGCCGCCCAGCGGGCGAGTGCCGTTCCGGTGCTGCTGGCCAGCCACTATCTGGCCGGCCTCGTCGTCCTCGTGGCCATGGACCTGGCCCGGGAGTTCGGGCGGCTCGACGCCATCCGGATCGCCGCCGTCCTCGACGACCAGGACGCCGGCGGACCGGCAGCGCTCGACGACCTGGAGCGCCTGGCCGCCGTCACCTCCGCCGGCCTGGTGCGCCAGGACGGGGCCTTCACCTGGGTCTCCGGGGCCGAGGCGGAGGTGGGTGTGCCCAGCATCGACGGTGTCGTGCTGCCCGGCCAGCGGATCGCCATCCTCGACGTCCCGAGTCTCGCCCTGGCCACCGGGGCGGGCGAGGTCCACTTCGACTTCGCCGTCGGCGCTTCGGCAAGCCGCAGACGCGGCGAGCCGGCTTCCACCGAGGTCCTCATCGACCTGGAGGGAACCGGCCCGTCCGGCGACCCTCTCCGCACCCGCCGCCACCTCTTCCACCCCGCCGGCCAGCGCCCCCTCACGGCCCTCGGCATCGCCCTCGGCGTCGAGCGGCTCCTCGGCCTGCGCGGCGAACCTGCCGGCCCGGGCCTGCACACCCCCGAAGCCCTGCTCGACCCGGCCCTCACCGTCGAGCGGATGACGGCCATCGGAACCACTTTCGCCACCCTGTGACACTCTGTGGGTTGGAATTGCGGGTGCCGGGGCTGTGGCGGGGGAGCCGTACGGCTTTCTTCATGTGCGCCACGTAGGGGGTTGAGTGGTGTCGCGGACCGATTTCCGGGGGTTCGTCGTCATGCAGTTCATCTACGCCACGCCCCGCCCTGACCTAGGGCCGGCCGTAGCCGCCCCTGAGCAAACCTTGGAGACGGACGCAGCGACATGGGGTAGTGGCAGGAGGTTCCGTACCGTTCCTCGGTTCTACGTGACGAACATGGCGGACAACCGACCAAGCCCATAATCGGGGTCTGACAAGGGTTCCTAGAAATCAGCCCCGGATAACGACTGCGTCAGGTCTTCGAGGGAAGGGCTGACGCCTGCCCAGCCATGAAGCACCCCGGTCGTGGAAGGGCGTCTTCTTCGGCGCGTATTCGGCACAGATGCTCGGCGAGGGCCGGTGACACAGCCGGACGGGCGAGAGAAGCGCCCGGACCTGTTCTTGCAGGTCGGGCGCTTCTTGATGCTGCTCGGTGAGGTGGGCAGGGGCGGGGTCGAACCGCCGACCTTCCGCTTTTCAGAAGTAGCAACCCACCCTCCTCCCAGCTCGTCTGCTGAGGTTGGACGGTGTTCCATGTGTAGGTTGCGTCCACGGAGCGGGCCAAGGGTCGGCGCAGCCGATCGCGCAGCAACGCCGTAGGCGACCTTGATGCGCTCCGTGGACACCGGACACTGGCCGCGCAGAGGAAGACGACGACTCGCTAACCACCTCGATGCGAACTATCGGCGGCCCCGAGGTCGAGTGCTCGCCGCGCTGATGGAGGCGTGTGGTGACGTACGGGCCGGTGAGGCGATGTGCGGCGGTGTTGCTGTACTTCTTGCTGTACAGCTGTCGCTTCGATCTGCGACAGAACCCCGGCATTTCGAGCGCCACTCCAACCCCGTACCGCAGAGCCGGCCACGGCCCGAAGAACGGAAGGGGGCGGCAGCGAGAGTCCCCCACCCTGAAGCCTGTCCAGCTACTCGCGGCGATCGGCTTTCCGCTTGGAAGCTGCGGCGCTTTAGGCCTGACTGGCACTATCGGATACCGCTTTTTCGGGCTCGGGGATGCGCCAGACGATTTGTACCTGCTCGTCGAGAGGTAGCGAGGGGCCGAAGATGTAGACGCGTTGGATCAGGTAGAGGATAGCCAACCGAAAGGCCTCCGGCTCGGTGTCGTTCACCGTCGCCCGGCTTAGCTTGGTCACCTGTCGGACAATACGTGAATCAGCTTCGAGCGGGCTAAGCTCGGCGATGATCTCGGGTTCGAGCTCTCCTTCCTCACGCATGACCAGGATCGACCGCTGCAGCAGGTCTGGTTCGGCCTCGACCCGGTCGATGATGCGGGCTATGACATATGCGTCGGCTAGGTCCGCCGCGATGTTGGCGTGCTCCGCGGGTTCCTCACCTGTGCAGCTCGGGCACCCTTCACACTCGGTGGGCCCTTCAGTCCATTCGGCCTGCTCAGTGGAAATGAAGCACGAGGCTACCCACATAGTCTCGGACCGACTCAGCTCCAGGTCTTCGGCGGTCGCGAGGTCGGGGTCGCCCCGTTGGTCCTTCTGTCTGCCTTCTTCTCCGACATCTGGCACTGGAAGCTCCGAGCGGATCAGAGATTCCAGGCTGACGAGATACGGTTCCCAGTCATGGGCGCTGAGGAGCAATGTCGCAAACGCGTCCCCCGGGCGCTTCCAAAAGACGAGGTCTTCGTCGTCGCCGTTGACGAAGTGCAGAACGTGGTCCATCGGATCGAAGTCGACTCCGGACATCTCTCCCAGGTGGGTGAGGACGGCTTGTCGGCCTCGGTAACGGCCGACGTAGCGGCGGGCCTGGGTGACGAAGGAGTCCATGGTCGAGTCGTTCAGCACTGCGTTGGGGCTGACACCGATGACACTTGGGTGATTCAGGGGGCCGGACCGGCGGAGTTGTTGGGTGGCGTTCGCCCAGTACAACTTCTTGGTGTCGGGGTCGTACACCACGCAGTAGACGGGGATGTTCCCGTTCGCCCAGGTGTCGCCGTGCTGGTCGACAGGCACCGCATAGCCGTTGGCTCGGCGCCACGAGTTCCCACCCTTGACCTGAACCTTGATCACGTCGCTCGTCACACGACCGTTCTCGGCAAAGGTGACATAGAGGTCCTCGCCGAAGTCGTTCTGGCCGGATATCTCTTGAACGATGTGGTCGTGCTCTTCGAGCAGGGCGCGCACCGCGTTCACGGCGGCTTGTGCCACGCGCCGTCCCGTCGGGATTCTCGGCATGCCACCCTCTCCAGAGATTCCTCGCCTGCCCGGGCCGATCCAGCTCCGGGCCTCGTTGCGGCATAGCCTGGCACAGTTCGATAGCTCCCTTGGCCTATTTGCTGGCCTGGTCGCCTCGTGCAACAAAGCCGCCGAGCTGTTCGCAAAGGCGCCGACCGACACGTGGTAGCGTCCCATGCTGGCGGGCCTGTTGACAAAGGCTTTGCGGAGATCGAAAGGGGCGTCTGGCCTGGAGATGTCTGCCGGAATCGAACTGTCGACCTATTCATTACGAGTCTGAAGAACAAGATCCACACGCGTCCAGACTCGTCCGCTGACCTGCTCAGCAACCTCTCCTGAGCATCCTTAGGTTCCACCATCGTCCAGGCCCGTCGTTAGCATCCGCGTTAGCATTCCGGCCCCACGCAGCCCCGGAGGTCGCGCCTCCGCCTTGCGCCCGGTCAGGCAACCTTGGCTCTGCGACCGTCCGCTTTCAGAAGTGACAACGACCGTGATCACGCCGAAGCTGCCGAGATGGACGGTGCCTAGTGGCTGGCGCTGGTCCCCTGCGTATCGGGCTGTTGTCGTCAGCGTTGTCATCACCCTCGCTGGCGTCGGCCGTGGGCTTTCAACCGCTGTTGGCGTCGCTCGTAGTGCTCGGCTTTGCCCGCTGGGCATGGTCGGCGGTGGACCGACGCCGGACCTCCTCACGCCATGCTCGGCCGCTGGCCTCCGGCCTCTACCGAATCCACCCACTGGCCGTACCGGGCGGAGATCAGCAGGGTGTCTTCAACGGCGCTAACTCCAGGGGGCAACGTGCCGGTTAGAGCAAGATCCGGACGGTACGCGTGGGGGCACCCATCAGGGTGCCCACAACAACTGGAGGAAACCGATGAACGGATCCGGAAACTCGCAAGAAGGCTCGGAGCCGTCGAAGGACGAGTCGGAGTCGCCTTCGGGCGGCTCGGGCCAGTAACACCCGAGTGACACATCAGGAGCGGTCCCCGGCCTCGCCGGGGGCCGCTCCACCTGCGTCTTGTGATCATCCGGTCTCCAGGCTCTGACGGGTGACCGATCCATTACGAGTCATAAGAGCAAGATCCACACCTGTCCAGATTCTCCGCTGACCTGCTAGGCAGCGACCGGGCACGTGGCGGGCACGGCGACTGATGAACGAAAGGGGCCCAGCGTCAATGACTCGTCACTGGCCTAGGCCTTCACGCTGGGAGCGGATGACGGGGAATCAGACCCGTGCTGTCAGCTTGGGAATCAAACCGAACCGGGCCGTCAGGGCAGCTGACCTGGCCTCCGCTCGTACCGTGAGTGACCGTGGCTGCCCCCTGATGGCCGTGGCTAATTGCACGCTAATTGCACGACAGCCAGCCTTCGGTCGATGTTCTTAAGGTGGGTCCAGATACGGCGGCCGGCGCGTAGTTGCGCACCGGATGGGGCCTTGCTCGTCGTCCTCAGGTAGCCACCCATCGAAGTAGCCGGACTGCTCGCCCGCGGATGGGTCGGAGTAGATCAGGACGTTGAGGGTCGTCGCAGAGGGCACGATGCCGCACTGGGGGCCGCCGCCGAAGATCTTCTTCATCTCGGCGCGCGTGGTGACTTTGCCTAGCTCAACGATCCGTCATGGCTGGAACCTTAGGCATCGATGCTGACAGGGGGCGACTGAACTTCGGCACGTATTCGGCACAGACGCTCGCCGAGGGTCGGTGACGGTCAGACACGGTCGGACGGACGAGAGAAGCGCCCGGACCTGTTCTTGCAGGTCGGGCGCTTCTTGTTTCTGCTTGGTGAGGTGGGCAGGGGCGGGGTCGAACCGCCGACCTTCCGCTTTTCAGGAGTAGCAACCACCCTGCGGCCACCCCGTCGACCGAGGTCAGACGGTGCCCGACGTGCGCCCTTGATGCCGGTTGGTGGCTGTCGTTGCCGTCAGGGTTGCCGTCACCGGTCGGTGTTGTCAGGCGACCTTGATTGAGTGGGGGCCGACGCTGACGGTGATGTCGACGTGGCCGCCGAGTGCGGTGGCGTAGGCGCGGAGGGTCTCCAGCTCCATGGCTTCAAGGTTGCCGTTCTCGATCTGGGAGACGCGGGACTGGGAGACGCCCAGGATCTGGGCGACCTCGGCCTGCGTCTTGCCGATGGCCTTGCGGAGCTCCTTGAGGTGGTGGCCGGCGACGTAGGCGTCCAGTTCGGCGCGAGCCTGGGCCTGGCGCTCGGGGTCGGCCAGCTCGGGGTTGCGGCGGTGTGCTTCGGCCTTGATGTCCCGCCAGCGGCGTCCGGTGCTCATCGTCCGCCCTCCTTATCCTTCGCTGCCCGGTACTCGACGTAGCGGGCTTCGGCCAGCGGGATCGCCTCGTCGTACCAGCGTGACCACTGCCCGGCCTTGTCTCCGGCCACCAGGAAGATCGCGGCACGGTCCGGGTCGAAGACGAACAGCATGCGGATCTCCGATCGTCCTCGGCTGCCGGGCCGCAGCTCCTTGAGGTTGCGTAGCTCGCTGTGTTCCAGTGTGTCGACCAGCGGCCGTCCCAGCGTCGGCCCGACCTCGGCCAGCCGGTCGATGGCCTGCTCGATCAAGGCCGCAGTGTCCGTCTCTGATTCACACAGCTTGAGGAATCAGCTCTCGACCGGTTCGAGGAGGATGACGTCCCAGGGCACCCAACCAATATAACGTCTAGCTCATACTGTGGGGTTGACCGTCCGCTTCCTGATGACGTCCGTTGCCGTCAAACGCAACGCCCCGGGCCACATGGCTCCGGGGCGTTTGCGCTGGTCGACAGTGTGGGCAGGGGCGGGGTCGAACCGCCGACCTTCCGCTTTTCAGTGAACGACACTCCTTCCTGCCCACACCACGGCTTACCTGCACAAACACCACTCTCGGCCTACTCGCTGACGGCCACTTCGGCGCAAGTTCGGCACGATCAAGCCTGTCGTCTCTCTGGAGAGATCCGCAACGGCGCCCTTCTTCGCCCTGCGCGGAAGCGCAGGGCGGCGCTCTGCGAGCGACTCAGCGGGCCGGATCACGGCGGTTGATCGCTTGGGCCGAAGATGTCGGGGTCCTTCTGGCGGTCTCACGCCGCCCCGTGCCCCTGACGGGCGCAACGGAGCGCCGGCACCGCGACCACAAGGGGGAGCTCGCCGCACAATCCGCAGAATCCGCAGAAAGTCACCTAGGTCTCGCCAGCGGACGGACGCTCCAGGTCACGGGGTGGCCGCAGAACCAGGCACGGCCGCCGTAGAACCGCCGATGCCTCTGCCCGTGAACAGGAATCGTCTCAGGCCAGGGGATTATGCGGACTTCTGCGGCAATACGCGGTGCCCGGCATCGAGGGCAGGTAGCCAGAGGACCAGTACCGCTGAGGTTCTGTGGATTTTGTGGATTCTGCGGCGGTGATGACTCCCACCACCAGCGGTGGGCACACCGCTAGACATCTGCTTGGATCGAGGGCACGCCATGTACGGTATGTAGGTCTGCTGCTACTGGCTATCTAGCGAGGTCACCCGTGACTGGGCAAAGCTGTCGGTCGGCGCACTCGGCGCCCTCGTACCTTCGACCGGTCTACCGCCCCTCTGGGGAAGGGGGCGCCCGGATATATGCCGGCGACCTATCGGTTACTAATGCGAGCGCGACGCACCAGATCAAAGGTGATCTCGAGTTTCGCTTCGGTCCTCGGCCGGGCTTCTATGCTTATCTGGCTGGCGAAGATCAGTGGTTGTTCGACCTCGTACGCGATTGGCCCAAGGGCCACGCCAAAATACAGCCGTCGTCAGGGGCGTCACTGGAACCGCCGACAACGTCGGCGCTACCGACTCGGCCGGAAGGGGCCAAGTACTGGGCCGAAACGCCATTCCGAATTAGCAACCTGGTGACGGGTAACATTTCAGCAGTGGCACGCTTTGTCATTCATGGAACTACCTCAATAACTAGTCATGAACTGCCGATTTGCGAGACCGATGAAGGGCAACAGCAGGGCCAACTCCCCTTCGTATTGCCTGGCTGGCAACTCCGTTTGGCCATCGCAGATGAATGGGCAGATGATGATTTTCCTTTCTTTATAGAGGCGGTGCCCGATGCCCATCTGGCCACCGAGGAAGCTGTTGACCGTCTTCAGCGACAGTTGTTTCTAATGCTGAGTTTTGTCGCTGGCCGCGAGATTGGTCTGGCGGTCACTGCTGGTTTGAACGCCGCCGACCAAGTTGTTTGGGGACAGTGGTCTAGCCCTCGAACTGGGACAGGTCAATGGCGGTGGTGCCCGGATCACCTCGTCAATGACGCTCTTCCGGAGCTGGCGCAGGGCTTCTCGAAGCTTGCTACCGACACCACCATGGAGAAGGTTGTAGATCGGGCGATCAACCTCTACCTAGCTGCCAACGGTACTCAACCCCTAGATGTGCGCATCCCGGTTGCGGCCTCTGGCCTTGAATTGTTGGCATGGGCCGTTCTTCTTGCGCAGCGGTGGCTTACTACCGACGGGATGAGCCGTCTTAGCGTTGCGGCGTACAGGCAACGCCTGCTACTCCGTTGGGGCGACATTCCTATCGACGTGCCGGATACCTTCGCGGCTTTGGAGGGGCGACGGGCGAGTCTCCGTAGTCAGCCAGACCCAGCTGGGCCAGAAGTCATAGCCGCGATTCGCAATGGCCTCGTACATCCACCGAAGCAGCTGACTGACTTGGAGTGGCCGACCGTCGATGAGATGGCACAAGCTTGGCGACTCGGTATGAACTACCTGGAACTAGTTATCATGCGGCTCCTGGGATACGAGGGGCACTATCTGCCGCGGTTGCAGATTGTGGATAGATGGGTGACAGATACAGCGGTAGTTCCATGGGCAAGATAGGAACCATTCTCCGCTGACAATTCGAGACTCGCGCTGGGCCATGAGGTAGTAGGTGGGCGTGACAGGGGCAGCATCCGCGACGCGTCGCCCGAGCTCTCGACAGGGGGTTGGCTACGCTGCGAGGCTGAAGTCGGGGAAGTTCTTCTCAGGGGTTTATCTCCCCTTCTATCTGCTGCCCAAGAGTCAGTTGCCCTCGCTCCACCTCAGGGGGCGTGTCTCCGGGGACTAGATGCAAGACCATTAGGTAGTCTCTTAAGGTTTCGACCATCACCCATTCTTGGCCAGGGGCACGAATGGGTATCCAAAAGCGCTCAAATGCGCCCTGCCAGTGATGCCAGGCGGGATCAGCTTCAGGGTTTATGTTCCCTGCCTGGGTGTAAGCTTCAAGTAGAGCTTGCATGCTAATCAGCATGGCAGATGTGGCGCTTCTGATTGTACATACATGAGCGTCTTCAGGCGGCAGCCAACCATCATCGGCGTCAAATGGCTCGGTGTACACACTGAAGTCGCCGTGCGCCAGAAGATGGCGCAACTGTATCCCCACCTGAAGCCCGACGATAGTAGCTGAAGTCCCCTGGTAAGGAGTGAAAGTTCTTCTGACTTTTTCTTTCTCCCAGAGTGTTTGGTTGTCGCTAATATGTGACTCCAGATGTGAGACGACCGTGCTGTAATGCCAGGGCGTATCCAACGTAGCGGTTTGGAAGACCCTTCGGATCGCCGGCATGATGCTTCCGGAGTTGCCCACAGTCGGGTCGCAGGTGCGAACAATATTCTCCAGACCAGCATAGACATAAAGTAGTCGAGTGAGTTCCGTTTGCTGGGCGGAAGCTCCTTGAGATGACGCGTCAACATACTCCCAGGCATCGGCGCACATAGCTGCGTCGCCATTTGGGTCTAAATCTATTTGCACGCTCGAAAGACCACCAGCCATTCGAAGCCAGTCCACAGACATCTGCCATAGCTCTTCGCCAGGTGACGGAAAGGTGTGGACCTTGGTAAGGTCTTCTAGCCAGTCGGCTAGCTTCCAGGCGTGATGTGCTGGCTTCAGCGTCACGGGCGCGACCTGGTAGTTCGCTGGGCGGCAGGGCGGGCGCCGCGGCTCGGATAGGTCCTCCATGTTCCTAGTATGAACGGTCTGTGACCGCTCATCATCTGGTTATGTCATCTCGGTGCATTTTTTGCTTGAGTGGGCTGGGGGGACCCGTGATCTATTTGGTCTGTCTCTATCACATTAAAGGCCCTGGCTGGAGGCAGCCAGGGCCGGTACCGCGAGCTGGTTACGCACCTAGATAGTCGAACCTCGGCTTGGGGTGCATGAGGAAGTCGTGATGGGAGATGTTCCACGCGTAGGCGCCGGCCATGGAGAAGGCGACCAGGTCGCCGACTGCGATGCGGTCCGTGGGTACCTCGCGCGCGAAGACGTCCTTTGGTGTGCAGAGCTGCCCGACGAGCGTGACGGGCTCGTTGGCGACCGCTGGGCCGTTGCCCGTGCCGGTGAGGATGTCGAACGGCTGGTTGTGCTGCTTTGTGACCGGCGTCCGGATGTGCATGGTGCCACCGCTTAGGACGGCGTACCACTGGCCGTGGGCCTTCTTCACGTCCAGTACCTCGGTGACGTACCACCCGGTGTAGACGCTGATGGAGCGGCCCGGTTCGATGCGCAGTGTCTCGCCCGACTGGGCGAGGCCCGTGACCTCGGCCCCGTACTGCTTCCAGTCGAATCGGGCGCCGGGCGTGCTGTAGTCGACCGCCATGCCGCCGCCGAGGTTGAACTCACGCGGCCCGGTGTGGCCGATCCCGTCCAGCCATGCGCGACCCCATGCGAGGATCTCGGCGGACTGGGCCGCCATGGCGGACGCGTCCAGCCCGGACGCTAGGTGCGCGTGGATTCCGCGTAGGCGTAGATGCGGCGAGGCGGTCAAGGTGTCGGTGCAGGTGTCCATGAGTTCGGGGTCCATGCCGAACGGGCCGCTCATGGCCAGCGCTACGCCGCTGCGGTCGCCGGCGAGGTTGACCCGAAGCAGAACATCGACTTCACGGTCGGCCGCCTCGGCGATGCGCGCGAGGCGGGAGAGCTCGTACGGGCTCTCGACGTGAATGCGCTCGACTCCGAGGTTGAGCGCTAGTTCGAGTTCGTCATCGGTCTTGCCGGGACCGCCGAACGCCAACCGCGCGTCCGGGAGCGCCTCGCGCACGTGCGCCAGCTCGCCGCCGGACGCGACCTCGATGCCGTCGACGTACGGGGCGAGCGCGCGCAGGATCGGCGCGTCTGGGTTGGCCTTTGCGGCATAGAAGATCTCCGGCGCACCTGGCGCCGATAGTGCCGCCTTGACCTCGGCAGCGTGGTCCCGGAGCGCGGCGAGGTCGTAGACGAACGCGGGTAGGTGCGCGTCCGCGGCGAGCGTCCGGGCGTGGTCTTCGACGAGTCGCGTGATCATGGGGTGTGGTCTCCGGGTGTCAGGCGAGCGGGAACTCGTACTGGGCCGTGAGGTAGTGGGCGGGGGCGACAGAGATCGTGACCTCGACGGCGCGGCCCTCGGCGGTCATGCCCACGTGGGTTATCTCCACCACGGTACGTTCCGGGCTGATTTCCAGCGCGCGCGCTTCGGCGTCGGTGGGCAGCCGGCTGGGCGTGATCTCTTCGCGCGCCGTGGCCTGTGGGTAGCCGAGTTCGCCGAGGGCGCTCTTGACCCCACCCACGATGACCGGCCCCTCCTCCTCCAGGACCGTCCCGCCCGCGATCTCCAGCGGGAACCAACTGGCGTTGAGCCGGACAGGGATGTCGCTGGCCAGCAGACGACGGCGCCGGACGAGACAGTTCACCTCGCCGGCGGGGAGGTTGAGCAGCTCGGCGACGTGTGCCGGCGGCTCGGCGTGTTCGGTGGTGATCTCGTGCTGAGGCTCCAGGCCGCGCGCTCGCACCTCGGCGTCAAACGCGCCGCGGGCCCCGTTGTTCTCGCGCTTCGCCCGGTCGTACCGCGCCGGCGAGTGAAGCATGGGCGGTAGCCAGGTGACCATGGTTCCGCGTCCCTGGCGGGGGCGCACGATGCCCTCGGCCGCGAGCATCTGCATGGCCCGGTTGACCAGGCTGCGCGAGGCGCCGTAGCGCTCCGCCAGCTCTGGTTCGGCGGGGAGGACGGACCCCGTCGGGTACGCCCCCTCGATGATCTCTTCACGGATTTTTGCGGCGATCTCGCGGAACCCGTGGCGTTCTGAGTTGGGCATCTACCTGCCCCTTCCTGCTGTCTGCGTGCTGCTTAGGTCCACCTAACCAGACCAAACGCCAAACGCCAAACGACTGGCGCCTCTTGACAGGCGTGCCGCTCTGGGCGCAGTCTGACCTACGTCAAACGACAAACGTTTGGCGTGTTGAATCAACGTCAGGAGTCGTCTCGTGATTCCGCAGAAGTCCAGCAGCATCCCGCAGTGGCTCGCCGGCATCGCGGTCGCGATCTTCGCGATCAACAACCCCGAGAAGGCCGCCGAGCTGGTCAACCAGGTGATTCACGCGATCACCACGTTCTCCGGCTCGCTGGGTTAACCAGCGATGACCGCCTACCGCTCGCAGTCGCCCGCCCTCGGCGCACAAGCCACCAAGCCCGCCGCCGAGGGCCGCACCTACCGACCGATCACTGAACCGAACGAGGTGCCCGTGTCCCGTTCCTTGTCCCCGATCACTGCGCTGGCCGGTCTCGACCTGCGCGGAATGCCCGTCGCCGGCGCTCAGTGCCGCTTCGACCCCGAGTTGCACACCGGCCCGGACGCCGAGGAGACGCCCGACGAGCGCGCGGCCCGCGAATTGGTCGCCGCCGAGGTGTGCCAGTCCTGCCCGCTGCGCGGCGCGTGCTTCGAGCTGGCGATGCGGATCCGCCCCGAGTTCGGGGTGTGGGCCGGTTTCACCGCCGCCGAACTTGCCATCCTCGCCGACCTGGTCGACGCCACCGAATCCAGCCTGGCCGACCTCGACCTGAACGAGGTGGCCTGATCATGACGACCCGCACCCTGACCGCGACGTGTTCCGGCCCGGTGGCCCTGTCGATCTACCTGCCCGCGGGCGACATCCGCGTCATAGCCGACCCGTCCCGCACGCTCGCCGAGCTCACCGTGACCGCCCACGGCCAAGACGCCGCTGTTCACGACGCCGTCCGAGACGCCGATCTGCGGTCGGAGGACTCGACCGGCGCCCTGACCGTCGCGGTTCACCCGCCCGCTGGTGGCGTCACCGTCGTGGGCGGCACCCAGACCATCACCGGCAACACCGCGTCCACCATCGTCCAGTCGTTCGGAGACATCCCCGCCGGTGTCACCGTGACCGGTGCCGTGCTCAGCGGCGACGGCGTGGTCAGCATTGGTGGCGGGCGCATCACCGTCAACGGTGTGGAGGTCGCCGGCGGCACAGTGCCGGGTGGCCGTGTCCAGATCACCGCCCGCGTTCCCGAGGGGACCACGGTGGCCGCGCACACCCGCTCGGCGTCGCTGGAGTGCGCCGGCGAGGTCGCCGCGGTCGACTTCACCTCGACGTCCGGTGACCTGTACGCCGGTGGCGTCGGCGCGTTGCGCGCCACCACGACCTCCGGCGACATTCATGCCGCTGTTGTGGACGGCGCCGCGGTGGCGCGGTCGGTGTCAGGAGACGTCTACCTCGGCCGCGCGGACGACGTCACCGCCTCGACCACGTCCGGTGACGTGACGGTGAACGACTTCGCCGGCCGCGCCGAGGTGGCGACTGTGTCGGGTGACGTGCGGGTGCGCGCCGCCGAGGGCGGCGCTATCACCGCCCGGTCGGTGTCCGGCGACATCACGGTGACCGCGACAGGCACGGCGCTGGCCGAGGGACTGATTGTCAACGCCACCTCGCGCACCGGTCGCGTCACCACTCCCACCGACAACCCGCCCGATACCGCGCCCGCGGCCCGCGCCCGCCGGCCGCGCCGTACGAACGGGGGCGCGTGATGACCGTCGTATTTCTCATCCTGGCCGTACTCGCCGTGGCGGGATTGTTGTGCCTGTCCCCGGTCCGCCTCGCCAGCGCCGGCGCGGTGCTGCTGATCACACACCCCGTGCCGACGGTCGTCCTCACCGCGGTGGCGGTGCTTGGGGTGACGGTGGCTGGCGTGCGGCTGGCCTACCGGTCGCTGAGTGAGGGCGGTTGGTATCTGGTCACCGTGCAGCGACCCGCCTACGCCACGAGCCGTGCGGGGGGTGTGGCGTCATGACTCGCCGCCGTAGCTCCGCGCGGTTCTTCGACCCGACCGGCGCCCGGTTCGGAATCCCCACGTGGCCGTGGCGTATGGCGCCGCCGCACCTGCTGACCTTCCGCCAGCTCGCCGCGCGTGGGCTGCGTCCGGGCGGTCAGCCGGTCGTCGGACAAGTGCTGTGGAACTCGCGCCGCTACAACGCGCCCGGTGGGGTGCGCGCCGCCTACCTGTACGACGTGCGCCTGGCGCTGCCCAAGCGCGTCCCGTCCGAACGACAGCGCGCCGCCCTCAGCAAGGCACTGGCCGCCCGACGGCAGTGCCCCGATTGCGGACGCGACGCCGGTTACGTCCTGCCCCGCCACCTCAGCACCTGCCTGGACTGCGCGGACGGCGTGACCTCGACCCGTACCGCCCTGGAAGGGAGGCACGCAGCATGACCGCTCCGCCGCTCCACATCCCGGCGACCCTCGGCGCACAGGCCACCAACCCGCACGCCGCCGAGTCGACCGCCGTGCTCCGACCGATCACGAACCCCAACGACACCCCGCCCACCACGCCGACGACCGCGTCCGACCCTGCCGAGGGCGCCGAGGGCGGCGCGTCGCAGGGCCGTGCGCTCTCCAGCAACGAATTCACTGCGGTGAGCGTGGTTGCCGCGCTGGTGGGCGTGCTGGGGCTGCTGGGGTTCGTCAACAGCTTCGCCGCGGTCGCCGACGCCGCCCGCCCTTCGTTCGGGGGGTTGGCGTGGTCGGTGCCGCTTGGCATCGACCTGGGCATTGGGATCTTCGCCGCGCTCGACATCGTGCTTGCCCGGCTGGACATGCGGGTTCGGTGGCTGCGGTTCATCCCGTGGGCGCTGACCGCCGCCACCGTGTACCTGAACGTGGCCGAGGAGTCGACGGTGTTCGGCCGCATCGCGCACGCGGTGTTGCCGGCGCTGTGGGTGTGCGCGGTGGAGATCGCCGCGCACGTGATCCGGATCCGCGCCGGCATCGCCGCCGGAACCCGCATGGACGGGATCCGCGCCTCGCGGTGGATCCTCGCCCCCTGGCCCACCATGAAGCTGTGGCGCCGGATGGTGCTGTGGGAGATCCGCTCCTACCCCGACGCCCTGAGCCGTGAGCGCGCCCGCGTGCTCGCCCTGACCGACCTACAGGACACCTACGGCCGGTGGGCATGGCGCCGCCGCGCACCCCGCCGCGTCCGCGCCCTGTACCGACTCGGCGACCTCGCCCCCGCCCCCGAGACGGGTGGACCGGCCGCTGAGGTGACCGCCGCCCCGTCCGCTCGCCCGGTGGTGGACCGTCCGGGAGTCGCCGAGGTGGACCGTCCCGCGCTGGAGTCCGGACCGCGCACCCCGCCGACCACCGGACCGTCCAACGCACCGTCCACGCCGCGCAAGCGGACCGGCGCGGCCCGGTCCACCACCGGAAAGGGTGGACGGTCCCGCGCCCGTAAGGCCGCCAAGATCCCGCCGCCGGACGTGGACGACCTCATGCCGCTTGGCTGGCGCATCGCCGCCGACCTCGACGCCGTTGACGAACCCCTGACCCGCAACACCCTGGCCGCTCGACTGCGCGCCGCCGGACAGACCGCCGGCAATGCCCGCGTCGGCGCCCTGCTGGCCCGCCTCAAGACCGAAGCCCCCACCGACAGTCCGCCCGCCGCGGCGCCGTCCGCCGAGGGAGAGAACCCATCATGAGCTTCACCAAGGCCATGGGCGAGGTCGTGCGCCTGCCCGTCCAGCACGCCGACCACACCGCCGACCTGGCGCCCGCCCTCGACACCCCGCCCACCGCGCCCGGCGGCACCGGCGCCGGTGTCCCGCCGACCGACCCGCCGCGCCCCATGCCGTTCGGCGACCCCGGCGACGGGGACGGGGACGACGGCGAGGCGATTGAGGGCCTCGTCCTTGTCGACAGCCCAGACACCTACCGCCCGGACGCGCGCGCCCGCCGGCTGGCCGGTGAGAGCGCCAAGCGTCGCCCGATCATCGCGCCGTGGCTGCGCGACCGTGGCGAGGCTGAGGCGACGATCCGGTGGGCGGTCGGGTACGCCGGTCACATCACCGGCTACCACGCCGCCCGGATCCCGCTGTACTCGCTGCGGCTGGCGCTGCGGTCGCCGCGTGGGCTGTACCGGGTGGCCGCGGGCACGTGGCGGTGGACCTACGACATCGAGTCGCGCCCGCTGCGCACGCACGCCATCGACCGCAACAAGGACGAGATGTTCCTGAAGTTGATGAGCGAGCGCAACGACCGCGTCCGGTCCCGGCTGTTCGTCACCGGCGCTGGTCTGGCCGGTACGGGGCTGGCCGCCGCCGCGGTATCGGCCGCCGGTGGGCTGACGCAAACCGTGGTGCTGGCCGCGCTGGTGGCAGTGCTGGGTTGGATCGGTACCCCCAAGGACAAGCGCATCCTCGACACCGCGGTGGCCGCGAACAAGGCGCCCAAGCTCACGAGTGAGGTGGTCGTGCGGGCGCTGGCGTCGCTGGGCATCGCCGAGATCAACCGTGCGATCGGCAAGGGCGGTGAGGGCATCGCTTTCCCGGCCCCGATCACCCGCGACGGTCCCGGCTGGCGCTCTGACATCGACCTTCCGCACGGCGTCACCGCCGACGCCATCATGGAGAAGCGCAAGGAACTGGCGTCCGGGCTGCGGCGCCCGATCGGGTGCGTGTGGCCCGAAGCCGGCGAGGAGGAAGAGCACGCCGGCCGCCTGGTGCTGTGGGTCGGTGACCGACCCATGGCCAAGGCCAAGCAACCCGCCTGGCCGCTGGCCAAAGCCGGCAAGGTCGACTTGTTCGCCCCCGCCCCGTTCGGCACCGACCAGCGCGGCCGGTTCATGGACATCACCCTGATGTTCGTCTCGGTGATCATCGGTGCGATCCCGCGCATGGGCAAGACGTTCATCCTGCGTCTGCTGGCCCTGATTGCTGCCCTTGACGTACGCGCCGAACTGCACCTGTACGACCTGAAGGGCACCGGTGACCTGTCGGCGCTGGAACCGGTCGCGCACGCCTACCGCGCCGGCGACGACGACGAAGACATCGCCTATGCGCTGACCGACATGCGCGGGTTGCGCAAGGAGATGCGGCGCCGCACCAAGGTCATTCGGGAGCTGCCCAAGGACCGCTGCCCGGAAAACAAGGTCACCACCGAACTGGCGTCGGACAAGTCACTTGGGCTGCACCCGATCGTCATCGCGGTGGACGAGTGCCAAGTCTGGTTCGAGCACAAGAAACACGGCGCCGAGTTCGAGGAGATCTGCACCGACCTGGCCAAGCGCGGCCCAGCGACCGGCATCGTGCTGATCCTGGCCACCCAGCGGCCCGACAAGGCCGCCATCCCCACCCCCATTTCCGGCGTCGCTGGCATGCGGATCTGCCTGAAGGTCATGGACCACACCGCCAACGACCTGATCCTGGGCACCTCGGCGCACAAGACGGGTTTGAAGGCCACCATGTTCAGCCTCAACGACAAGGGCATCTGCTACCTACGCGGCGAGGGCGACGCCGCCCGCATCGTCCGGTCGATGTACATCGACGCGCCCGCCGCCGAGACCATCGCGCTTCGCGCCCGCGCGATGCGCGCCGCGACCGGCTACCTGACCGGCTACGCCGCCGGCGTCGACCTCGACACCGCCGACACTACCGACGACGGCGCCACCCTGCTGACCGACATCGCCAGTGTCACCACCGACGCCGAAGACAAGATCTGGTCCCACATCATCGTGGATCGCCTCGCCGAGCTGCGTCCCGCGGCGTACGGCCCGTGGGCCGCCCGGCCCGAGGGCGCCAGCGACGCCGAACACAAGACCGCCAAGGCCACCACGCTGGCCGCCGCACTCAAGCCGCACGGCATCCGCACCGTCCAAGTGAATCGGACGGCACCAAACGGCGAGCGCGAGAACAGCCGCGGCATCGTCCGCGCACACATCCTCGACGCCCTCGACAACGCCGCCGACCCCGGCCGCTGACCGCCCGCCGGCGCCGCCGAACCCGGTCTACGGGTAGCCGGTCACCCCGCTACCCGTAGACCCCCCTTGTAGACCCTCAAACCGATCATGACCAGCGCCGTAGCGCGTAGACCCCGCACGCCCCGAACCCCCAGCACAGTGCCCTAGGAGGGCTGTCGTGCCCCTGCTGACCGCTGCCGCTACCCACACCGCCAACCCGTCCGGCATGTGGCTGCTGCTCGCCATCCTCGCCGCCGTCGGCTACCTGCTCCACTGCGTGATCTGGCCGTATCGGGCGTGCCGCAAATGCGACGGCGCCGGCCGGTTCCGCTCCCCGTCCGGCCGCGCCTGGCGCTACTGCAACCGCTGCGGAGGCCGCGGTGCGCAACTGCGCGCCGGTCGCCGTATCTGGACCCACCTCAAGAACATCGACCGCAACCGCCGATAGTCAGCCAGCTCATCAGGAGGGCGCAAAAGCGGCCCCCGGCGCACAAGCCACCAAGCACGCCGCCGAGGGCCGCCCCCTCCGACCGATCACGGACCTCAACGAGGTCACTAGAAGGAGGTACACCCATCATGACGCAGCCCGCCCGCGGTGTCCCGGTCCGGCCGAACGTGGTCGACACCGGCGACGGCCCCGGACTCATGGTGACCGCGCTCGCCCACGCTGGGCGCGGCTGGCACGTGTTCCCGCTACGGCCCGGCGACAAGCGGCCCGCGCTCCGCAACGACTGGGAAGGTCGCGCCACCTCGACCGACCACGCACGCATCTGGCAGTGCTGGCACCACGCCCCCTACAACATCGGGATTGCGTGCGGCCCATCGAATCTGGTCGTGGTCGACTCGACCAGCCCAAGCCCGGCGAGACCCCGCCGCCCGATTGGGACATGCCAGGGATCAACGACGGCGCCGATGTGCTCGCCGCGCTCTGCGAGCGGCACGGCCAACCCTTCCCATGGGAGACCCACACCGTGCGTACGGCGTCGGGCGGGATGCATCTGTACTTCACCGCCCCGCCCGGTGTCCGGCTGCGCAACACCGCCGGCCGGTTGGGATGGCTGGTCGACACCCGCGCGCACGGTGGTTACGTGGTGGCCGCGGGCAGCGCCCTTGCCGCCGGCGGCGCCTACGTGACGGTGTACGACACGGCGCCGGCGCCGTTGCCCGGATGGCTGGTCGACGTGCTCACCGTGCCCGAACGCACTGCCGCGCCGGTGCCGAAGATGCCCGACCTCGACCAGCGGCACGCCGCCGGATACGTCGGCGCCGCTCTGCGCGCCGAGGTGCAACACGTCCTCGACTCCCGCCCCGGTGCCCGCAACCACACACTCAACGCCGCCGCGTTCGCCCTCGGCCAGCTTGCCGCCGGCGGGATGCTGCCCTCCACGCTTGTGGTCGACTGCCTGACCGCCGCGGGACTCACGGTCGGACTGACCGCGCACGAGTGCGAGGCGACCATTGCCAGCGGGATGCGCGCCGGCGCCCGCACACCCCGCGGGAGGGCCGCGTGACCGCCGCTGACAGCATCCTCGCCGCCGCAGGCGCCGGCGCCCGGCTGGCCGAACTCCACGGCCAGCCCGCCACGCCCACGTGGGAAGCGCCCGTGCCACTCGGCGCCCGGCAACGCCTGCCCACCTTCCCCGCAGACGCGCTCCCCGACTGGGTCGGTGCACAGGCGACCGCGGTCGCCGAGTTCACCCAAACCCCCAAGGACCTAGCCGGCTGTCTCGCGCTGGCCGCGCTGTCGACCGCCGCCGGTGGCCGCGCCATCGTCAACGTCCGCGGCACCTGGGTCGAGCCGGTGAACATCTTCACCGTGGTGGCGATGCCGCCCGGATCCCGCAAATCCGCTGTCTTTCGCGCCATGACCCAACCCCTACTCAACGCCGAACGCCACCTAGCCGAACGCACCCAACCTCGCATCGTTGAGGCCGAGTTGGCGCGACGCGTGGCCAAGGCCGCCGCGGAGAAGGCCGCCGGCGTCGCCGCCGGATCGGGCACGCCCGGCGGCGACCCTGACAAGCTCGCCGACGCCACCGACGCCGCCATGGCGGTAGAGGCCATCAAGGTGCCGGTCCTGCCGCGGCTCGTCGCCGACGACATCACCCCGGAAAAGGCCGCGTCCCTGCTGGCTGAACAAGGCGGCCGGCTGGCCGTGCTGTCCGCCGAGGGCGGCATCTTCGCCACCGTCGCCGGCCGCTACTCCTCGACCCCCAACATGGAGGTTTTCCTTAAGGGCCACGCCGGCGACATGCTGCGAGTCGACCGGCAAGGCCGCCCGACCGAACACGTTGAACACGCTGCCCTCACCCTCGGACTCGCCATCCAGCCCGAGGTCATCACCGACATCGCCAAGATGCCGGGATTCCGCGGCAAGGGTCTGCTCGGACGGCTGCTGTACGCGCTCCCAGAAAGCAACATCGGCCGCCGCCGCATCAACCCGCCCGCCCCGTCCGCCGAGGTCGTCTCCCGCTACGACACCCAGCTGCAGAACCTCGTTAACGCCTTGTACGACTGGGACGACCCCGCCCGGCTGCAACTCACCCCGGACGCGCACGCCGAGTTCCTCGCCCTCGAAACTCGCACTGAACCCCGGCTGCATCCCGAAACCGGCGACCTCGGCCACCTCGGCGACTGGGCCGGCAAGTACGTCGGCGCGGTCGCCCGCATCGCTGGACTCCTCCACCTCGCCGCGCACGTTGACGACGGATGGCGGACCCCGATCGAGGCCGACACCATGCACGCCGCCATCCGACTGGGGGAGTACTTCACCGCCCACGCCGTCGCCACATTCGACGCCATGGGGAGCGACCCCGACCAGCACGCCGCCCGCGACGTTCACGCGTGGATCGAACGCACCAAGCCCGAACGATTCACCGTCCGCCAACTGTTCAGCAAACTGCCCCGCACCAAGTTCCCCAAAGTCGCCGACCTGGAGACACCCCTAGACCTCCTGGAACAACACGGCTGGATTCGCCGCCTACCCGACCCCGAACGCACCGGCCCCGGCCGCCGCCCCTCACCCACCTACCTCGTGCACCCCGACCTTTGTGGGACCGGCGCATAGCCACCATGCACGCCGCTGGATACCCGCTGACTGTCCGACCGATCGCATCGTGAAACGAGGTCGCCTGTGAAAACGGCAATCCGTTCCAAGGAAATGCTTACCCTCCCCGAGGTGTGCGCCGAAATCAAGGTCTCGCGTTCGACCTTCTACGAATGGCGCGCCAAGGGAACGGCCCCGAAGTGCTACAAAATCGACAACGGCGAGATTCGTGTCAGCCGCGAAGATCTTGACGAGTGGTGGAGCGAGCGAAGGGACGTCGCCTGAGATGGAGAACATCACCTACGACGTCCGTATCTACAAGATGGAGGTCTACAAGGGCAAGAAGGTCACCACGTACACCGTTCGTTGGAAGACCGGTCGTGAACAGTGGAAGGAACCGTTTCGTAAGCGTCCGCAGGCTGTCAGTTTCGAGTCCGAGTTGCGTGCGGCGGCAAACAAGGGTGAGGCGTTTGACGTCACGACCGGACGACCAGTCGCGTGGGGACGGGCCGCCGCTGACATGTCTTGGTACGACTTCTGCGTGTCCTACGTGGATATGAAATGGAAGGGCGCATCCGGCAAGCATCGAGCGAACACCGCGTGGGCGCTCGTTACCGTCATGCCGGCCATGCTTGCCAGCGACAAGGGCAAGCCCGCCGACAAGAAGATCCGTACGGCGCTCCGGCGGTGGGCATTCAACACCAAGAACCGCGCGGACTGCCCGGAAGACGCCGCCCAGATCCTCAAGTGGCTGGCCCGCAACACCAAGCCCGTATCGGCGCTGTCCGACCCCAAGGTCATGCGGGCCGCTCTCGACAGCGCGGCGACGCTCCTTGACGGGTCACTCGCTGCGCCCTCGACCGTCCAACGCAACCGCGCGATTCTCCACAACGCGTGTGAATACGCGGTGGAGTTGAACATGCTCGCGCGCAACCCCGTCAAGGCCATCAAGTGGAAGGCCCCGAAAGCCTCGCCCGAGATCGACCGCCGATCGGTCGTTAACCACGGCCAGGCCCGGCGCCTACTCCAAGCTGTTCGGGAACAGCAGCCGAGCGGCCCGCGCCTCGCCGCATTCTTCGCCGTGCTCTACTACGCGGGCCCCTGCGTCCGGAGGAGGCCGTCAACTTGCGTCGCGAGAACATCGCCCTTCCGCGGCTGATCTGGGACGAGCAAACTGAGAGCTGGCACGAGCCGGCGGACGACTGGGGAGAGTTGCGGTTCTGCACCGCCTCCCCCGAGGTCGGAGCGGAGTGGACCGACAACGGCGCCCGCCGTGAGGTGCGCCGTCTCAAGGGCCGCGGCGAGGGGGAATGGCGACGCGTCCCGGTGGCGCCGCCGCTCACCCGGATTTTGCGGCGCCACCTGGAGACAACCGGCGCCGGCCCCGGTGGGCGTGTGTTCTGCGGTGTCCGCGGCGGCGAGCTGGCTACCGTCACTTACCGCCGCGTGTGGGACCGTGCGCGTCTCTCCGCGTTGTCTGACGCCGAGTACGCCTCGCCGCTCGCCAAACGCCCGTACGACCTGCGCCATGCATGCGTGTCCACTTGGCTCAACGGTGGCGTACCGGCTACCCAGGTCGCCGAGTGGGCCGGCCACAGTGTCGAGGTGCTGCTACGCGTCTACGCGAAGTGCGTCGAAGGTCAGGACGAAACGGCTAAACGCCGCATCGAGGAAGCCTTGAGGTAGAGGGCCGGCCGTGGTGCTCGTGAACAGCGGCCACCACGGCCACCTTTGGGCTTCTGTCTGCACGGACGCCCCACATGCACCAAGATGGAATCAACTAGTAGCCCGCTGTAGTCGATATTATGTTCGAAAACCTGTAGGTTGATGGGTAGTCGAAGGAGGCTGGCATGGGTGATCGCAGCGCGATCGAATGGACTGAGACCACGTGGAATCCAACCACGGGCTGTGACCAAGTTACACGAGGCTGCGATAACTGCTATGCATTGGCGCTCGCGAAGCGTCTGAAGGCTATGGGCCAGCAGCGCTATCAGAATGATGGGGACCCGAGGACGAGTGGACCGGGTTTTGGTGTGACATGCCATCCTGACCTACTCGCGGTTCCGTACTCTTGGAAAAAGCCGAGACTTGTCTTCGTGAACTCGATGAGCGACTTGTTTCATGCTCGCGTGCCGTTGAAGTTTGTCCAGCAAGTATTTGAGGTAATGGCAGGAACGCCTCAACATACTTATCAGATTCTAACCAAGCGTGCGCTGCGACTGAAGCGCGTTGCTGCAGAACTTCCTTGGCCGCCGAATGTCTGGGTAGGCGTCTCTGTGGAAGATGCAGATGTCGTGCACCGAGTTGAATCTCTACGTGCGGTCCCCGCTGCAGTTCGGTTCCTGTCTTGTGAGCCGCTGTTGGGGCCGCTCGATGATCTGTCCCTAGAGGGTATTCACTGGGTGATCGCGGGCGGCGAGAGTGGCAGGAACGCTCGCCCGGTAAATCCTGCTTGGGTGCAGGGCTTGCGTGATCAGTGCTTTGATGCAGGGGTCTCGTTCTTCTTTAAGCAATGGGGAGGGCGTACTCCCAAGGCCGGCGGACGAGAGTTGGATGGCCGGACGTGGGACCAGATGCCGGCCGTTAGCTCGGTGGCGAGCTAGGAAAGTCGATAGTTACGCCCTTTGTAAACTGTTTCTTGCCCATGGGCCGATTGACCTTGATGGCTCCTTCGCGCTCCAGATCGCGAAGGACAGGGCGAACGTGAGTCTCGCGATAGGGCGTATGGAGAAGGGTATGCCATTCCATCTCTTCTGCCGAAATGTTGCGCTTGCCAGCGTAATGAAGCAGGAACTCGCGGCGAAGGGGCTTTAGGTCCGGTTCCGGTGTGAAGAGAACGTCTTGACCAGCGAGACGATCGGAGAACGTGTAACCCCCACCGGGGTCTACCTTCCACATCGCATTTTTCATCAGCTTGACACCCTTGCGGTGTCGTGTGCCGTGGAAGAGGTAGTACCCGATGTTGCCGGTGCTGTTGATCATCGCGAAGGACTGCACGTGATCGAGGCCAATACGGTCTTGCAGTTGTTTTCCGTACACGGCGCGTAGGTGCTCCACGCGGTCGGCTTTGCGCGAGTGTCCGCTTAGTACCTCTCGCACATCCATGCCGAAGAGACTTCTCATCGCTGCCTCTTGGCCATCTCGCTCAATGAAGCGTTGGACGTGACCCACCATAAAGTTCACGAAGACTTCTGTGCGTGGGTAAGAGAGCAGGTCGGCAAGCAGATCCATAGGAAGCCCGCTGTAGCCGAACGGGTCAACAAACGCAAAGGTCGGCGCGAGGTTGGCTTTCTGCTCGCGTAGGTGGTTGAGGATGGTGTTGGCTGTGGCGTCGAACTTGTCGTTAATTACGCTGACTTTTACGCTGGCCGGCCATGGTGCGTGGGAGGCTTTGAAGTCATCAATCTCCCGCTTAAGTGATATCGCGTTGTCCTCGTTGGCCTCGATGAACATGAAGACGAACTCTCGATGTCTCATCTGAGGGAAGTAGTGGTGATCGACAAGCCGGCGAAGGGCAACGAGGGGGGAGCCTTCTGTCCCGTCGTTGTAGCGGCCCCGTCCGGCGAAGCCGTCCAGGAAGAGGACGCGCCCGTTCCAGGATGAGAGGATCGGGTACCAGCCGTCGAGATAGGACGCAAGCATGTCGTGCTTGGCCTTGGTGTGCGGTGGGCAATCCCACTTCGTCGGATCGGCGTCGCTCACCATGGTCACTCCTCCCCGCGTCCTGCTTGGGTGAGTATCCCACGATGTGCATGGTCATGACAGCGAATAGTGACCGGAGTCGGACGCTCTGATGTCGGACGCGTCTCTTGCCTTCGGCGCGTATTCGGCACAGACGCTCGGCGAGGGCCGGTGACGGTCGGACACAGCCGGACAGACGAGAGAAGCGCCCGGACCTGTTCTTGCAGGTCGGGCGCTTCTTGTTGCTGCTTGGTGAGGTGGGCAGGGGCGGGGTCGAACCGCCGACCTTCCGCTTTTCAGGCGGACGCTCGTACCGACTGAGCTACCTGCCCAGGACGCGCGTCGGCGCGTCTGGCGGTCCTGACGGGATTTGAACCCGCGGCCTCCACCTTGACAGGGTGGCGAGCACTCCTAGCTGCTCCACAGGACCTTGCGTCTCCGAGCCTAGCGGCTCTGGAGGGGTGTCTTGGCCGGTGTGTCCGGCGCTTGGCGACGTCCGAGAGCATACGCGATGGCCGAGGGGGTCGCCAACTCGATTACCCCGGGCGGGTGAGGGGACGATCCGGGCGGGGAGAAACCGGGCGGACAAGAGTGTTTCGTGTTTGTGCTTGGGGCTCCTACTCTGTCCGGGTTGCGCAACGGTGCGTGATCGGAGGGTGGCGCTGCCGCCCCTTGCGGGGCGGCTGTAGAGAGGAGGCCGTGTGGTCGCGAAGCTCCCAGACCAGAGCGCGGAGGACTACCAACGCGGGCTTGGGACCCGCCAGATGCAGATGCTGGCCATCGGCGGGACGATCGGCACCGGGCTGTTCCTGGGCGCCGGGGAGAACATCGCCAAGGCCGGGCCCAGCCTGATCCTGACGTACGCCGTGGCGGGGCTGGCGCTGTTCTTCGTCATGCGGGCGCTCGGCGAGCTGCTGACGTACCGGCGGGCCGAGGGCGGGTTCGCCGGGTATGCCCGGGAGTTCCTCGGGCCGTTCTGGGGCTACGCCACGACCTGGACGTACTGGATCATCTGGGTGACGACCGGGATGGCGGAGCTGACCGCGGCCGGCAAGTACATCCAGAAGTGGTGGCCGGGCGTCGAGCAGTGGCAGACGGCGCTGGTGGCGCTGGTGGTCCTGTTCGTGGTGAACCTGATCTCGGTGAAGCTCTTCGGCGAGCTGGAGTTCTGGTTCGCGATGATCAAGGTCGCGGCGATCGTGATGATGATCCTGGTCGGGCTCGGGGTGCTGGTCTTCGGGCTCAGCGACGCGGGGGACACCGCGGGGGTCGGGAACCTGTGGGACCACGGGGGCGTGTTCCCCGAGGGGGCCGGGGCCACGATCATGACGCTGCAGATGGTGATGTTCGCCTACCTGGGCGTCGAGCTGGTGGGCGTGACGGCGAGCGAGGCCAAGGATCCGGAGAAGAACATCCCGCGGGCGATCAACGCGCTGCCGGTGCGGTTCGCGCTGTTCTACCTGGGGTCGCTGCTGGTGATCCTCGCGGTGGTGCCGTGGACGGCGTTCAAGGGCGGGGCGAGCCCGTTCGTGCTGGCGTTCGACCAGATCGGCATTCCGGGCGGCGCGGACATCGTCAACTTCGTGGTGCTGACGGCGGCGCTGTCGTCCTGCAACGCGGGCGGGCTCTACTCGACGTCCCGCATGCTGCGGACGGCCGGCGTCAACGGGGACGGTCCGAAGGTGCTCGGACGGCTCAACGGGCGCGGTGTGCCTGTTCTGACGGTCGTCATCTCCACGCTGGTCATGGGCATCGGTGTGGTCGTCAACGCGGTCGTGCCGGAGAAGGCGTTCGAGTACATCACGTCGGTGTCCACCGGTGGGGCCCTGCTGGTGTGGACGGTCATCCTGGTCGCGCACATGGTCTACCGGCGGCGGTCGGCGGCCGGGGAGCTGCCGAGGGCGCCGTACCGGATGCCGTGGGCGCCGTACACGAGCTGGGCCGTGCTGGCGTTCTTCGCGTTCGTCACGGTGACGATCGCGTGGGAGGCCGATACGCGGATCGCGCTCTACGTGATGGCCGCCTGGGCAGCGCTGGTCGTGGTCGGCTGGCTGTTCGTCCGGCGCAGCTCGCAGGAGGCGCGGGTCCCCGTTCCGCTGGCCGAGGAGAGTACGAGCGCCTGAGTGAGGACATCCCACGGCGGGACGGCGCCCGCCGTGGGATGATCCCTCATGGGCGGTTCCTTCCCTCCGGAGGCGCGCGTGACCAGCAGGCTCGAGATCCGGGTGCGGTGGGTCCTGCTGGTCGTGGTGGGCGTCGCGAACATCATCGGCTCGCTGGTGGTGCTGCTGTTCGCGACGTTCGTGGTGCCCGATCCGCCCTTGGACGACCGCGACTACGTTCATCTGGTCAACGCGGTGGCGTTCTTCAGCTATCCGGTGGTCGCGGCTCCGGCGGCGCTGTTGTGCGGGCTGTGGCTGTGGCGTCCCGTGGTCACGTTCGTCCGGGACGGGGGAGAGCCCGACCGGCGGCAGCGCCGGGCCGTGCTGCTCGGGCCGCTGCGGCTGACGCTGCTCGTCGGGGCGCTGTGGGGGGTCGGCGCGCTCGGCTGGGCGGCGCTCGACATGATGCTGTTCACCGGGCGGCTGGCGGTGAAGACGGGGCTGACGTGCCTGCTCGGCGCGGGCACGACCTGCACGATCGTCTACCTGCTGTCGGAGCGGCTGCTGCGGCCGGCGGCGGCGCTGGTGCTGGGCGCGGAGCGTCCGAAGAGGCTGCGGCTGCCCGGGGTGACGACGCGGGTGATGCTCGCCTGGGCGCTCGGGACGGCGATCCCGGTGTTCGGCCTGATCTGCGTCGCGATCGCCGCGCTGGCCGCGCCGGACATCAACGTCACCCAGCTCGCGATCACGATCCTCGGCCTCGGCGGCGCCGCGCTGCTCGCGGGGGTCTGCGTGATCTACATGGCGACGCGCGCGATCGCCGATCCGATCAAGGCGGTGCGCAGCGGGATGGCGCAGGTCGAGCGGGGGGACCTCGGCGCCGAGGTGGACGTGTACGACGCGAGCGAGGTCGGGCAGCTGCAGGCCGGGTTCAACCACATGGTCGCGGGGCTGCGGGAGATCGAGTGGCTGCGCGACCTGTTCGGGCGGCATGTCGGCGAGGAGGTCGCCGACCTGGCGCTGGAGCGCGGCGTCGTCACGCTCGGCGGTGAGACGCGCGAGGTGGCCGTGCTGTTCGTGGACCTGACCGGGTCCACCCGGCTGGCCGACACGCGCAGCCCGGACGAGGTGGTGGGGCTGCTCAACCGGTTCTTCGGCGTCGTGGTGTCGGCGGTGGCCAAGCACGGCGGCTGGATCAACAAGTTCGAGGGGGACGCGGCGCTGGCGATCTTCGGGGCGCCGACCCAGGTGGAGGACTCGGCCGGCGGGGCGCTCGGCGCGGCCCGCGAGCTGGCGGTGCGGCTGCGCGCCGAGGTGCCGATGCTGGACGCGGGGATCGGGTGTCCGCGGGCCCGGTCGTCGCCGGGTACATCGGCGCGGAGGAGCGGTTCGAGTACACGGTGATCGGCGATCCGGTGAACGAGGCGGCGCGGCTCAGCGACCTCGCCAAGGACGAGGAGGGGCGGGTGCTCGCCTCGGCGACCGTTCTGGAGCTGGCGCACCTCGCCGAGTCCGACGAGTGGGACCTCGGACGGTCGGTGATGCTGCGCGGGCGTAGCCGTCCGACACGGCTGGGCACGCCCCGCCGCCCGGCGCGTCCCGTGATCCCCGCTCCACGGGCCGAGCCGGGGACGGGACGGGCGAGGTTCCCGCGTCCGCTGAGGCGCAGCAGGAGGCTGCTGTTCGGGGCGCTGGTGCTGGCGAAAGCGGCCAAGAGCGCAAAAGCCGCGGGGCAGGGCAGTCCCGAAGAGCCCGGAGGCCATTCCGGCGGTCCGGCCGTGTCTGACTCGTCCTGACGGGACCCGATGCGTATCGTCACCTTCGATACACAGTCTGCTACCGATCTGTAACTCCGGTGTCACCGGACGGGCCGAGGGTTGGGGCGGACAGCCCGGCTCCCGAGAGGTGACTGATGCACCGGCGGAATCGTCTCGCGCTCCTCGCCGTCCTGGCCACCGCGGCCGTCGCCGTCCCGGCGGCGCCCGCCGACGCCCGTCCAGGCCCCGACCCGACCCTGTCCCTGCTGCCGGGCGCCCCGGAACCGCGCCCGCGCACCGCCCCCGCCCGGGCCCCGGATCCGGACACCGGCGTCCTGAACGTCGCGCACCGGGGCGCGTCCGCGTACGCGCCGGAGAACACGCTGGCGGCGTTCCGGCTCGCCCAGCCCAAGAAGGCGGACGTGTTCGAGCTGGACGTCCAGGAGACCAGGGACCACCAGCTCGTGATCATGCACGACGCCACCCTCGCCCGGACGACGAACGCGGAGGAGGTCTACCCCGGCCGCAAGCCCTGGAAGGTCGCCGACTTCACCCTCGCCGAGATCGGGAGGCTGGACGCCGGCGGCTGGTTCGCGAGGAAGTACGCGGGCGAGCGCGTCCCGACGCTCGGCCAGGTGCTGGCCGGGATGCGCGGCAGGGGCCTCGGGCTGCTGCTGGAGATCAAGAACCCCGGGCTGTACCCCGGCATCGAGCGACGCATCGCGGCGGAGCTGAAGCGGTTCCCGTCCTGGCTCCGGTACGACCCGCGGGAGCGGCGCCTCGTCGTCCAGTCGTTCGACTGGGAGTCGGTGCGGCGGTTCCACGCCGTCCTGCCGAAGGTGCCGACCGGCCTCCTCGGTACCCCGAAGGCCGCGGATCTGCCGAAACTCGCGAAGTACGCGGATCAGGTCAATCCCACCTTCGGCGGCCTGACCGAGTCCTACGTCGAGGAGGTTCACGACGCCGGGATGGACCTGCTCACCTGGACGATCGACGCTCCCGGCGACATGGAGCGGGCGATCGACCTCGACGTGGACGGGATCATCACCAACAGGCCGGACGTCCTGCACCGCGTCGTGGACGACTCCGCGGAGCGGGCGGCCTGATCAGGCGGGCCACCGGCGCGCGCGGGCGATCAGCGCCCGCGCCGCCGGGCTGCGCGGCCCCTCGGTGCGCCAGGCCAGGGCGATCCGCCCGGTCAGCCGCGGCCGGACGACCGGGAGCGCGCGCAGGTCGTCCGGGCGGCCGCGGGCGGCGGACTCGGGCAGCACGGCGACGCCGAGGCCGTGCGCGGCGATCTCGGCGAGGACCGGCGGCTCGCCCGCCTCGAACGCGACGCGCGGGCGCAGGCCGGCGTCGGCGAAGGCCCCGTCCAGGACGGCGCGCAGCCCGGTGCCCTTCGGCAGGCAGATCAGGTTCTCCTCGGCGAGGGCCCGCAGGCTGATCGTGGACCTGCGTGCCAGCGGGTGGCCGCGGGCGACGGCGGCGACGAGGTCCTGCTCGATGACGACCCGCGTCGCGATGCCTTCGGGCGGGTCGCCGCCGAGGCTGAGGAACGCCAGGTCGATCCGTCCGGTGCGGAGTCCTTCGGTCAGCGTCGCGGAGTCCTGCTGGAGGACGGTGATCTCGACGTCCGGGTGGTCGCGGTGGAATCCGGCCAGCATGCCGGGAAGGTCCAGCGACCGGATCCAGTCGATCGTGCCGATCGTGACGTGCCCGCGGAGCAGGCCCGTCAGCTCGTCCACCGCCAGCCGGGCGCCCTCGACCGCGGCGAGCGCGGCGCGCGCGTAGGGCAGGACGGCGGCGCCGACCTCGGTCAGCCGGACGGTCCGACCGGAGCGGTCGAGCAGCGGCTGGCCCAGTTCCCGCTCCAGCTGCCGGATCTGGGCGCTCACGCCGGGCTGGGCGACGTGCAACCGGGCCGCGGCCCTGGTGAAGCCGGCCTCTTCCGTGACCGCCACGAAGTACTCAAGCTGGCGCAGCTCCATAACGGGACATGCTAGTCGCGTGCCCTCCCAGCGCCCGGGCTTCTGCATGCCCGGTCGGTCCGGCAACCAATTCTTTTGCCGGTCTTGGCTGCATCGCTGCTGTTCAGAGGACTGATCCGGGCGTGTGCGGTGATTACCTCACCTGCGGGAGGTCGGGTGTACGGACGGCGCACATGGTCCATACGGGTGCGGATGACCGTTATTGCCGGGGCGGTCACCGCCGTTATCTGTGCCATCGTGACGACGCTGATCCTCGTGGAGGCGCGGGGATCGGAGACCGACTCCTCCCGCGGGGAGGCGAACGCGGCCGCGCTCCGGCTGTCGTACGAGCTGCGGCGCGGGTCGGCGCCCGACCGGTTCGACGGGGTGCCGGGCGTCATGCTGCAGGTCGTGGACGTGAAGCGGACGGTGATCGCGGGGACCTCGGGTCGGGCGCCGGCCGACCGTCCGCTCGCCCGCTTCGTCCCGTCGCAGACGCGCGTGTACGCCACCCGGAAGGTGTGCTCGCCGGTGGGGCGCCACCGGTGCCTGTGGGTGATCGGCTTCCGCATCTTCAGGCCGGGCGGCGACTGGCTGATCTACGCCGCCGTCCCGATCATCCCCTGGTACGTGAGCCCAGGCTTGATCATTTTCCTGGCCGGCGTCTCGCTGCTGGTGATCCTGCTGGGCTGCCTGCGCGCCTGGACGACGGTGGACCAGACCCTCGCCCCCGTAGACGCGATCAGGGCCGAGCTGGCGGAGATCACCGCGCACCGGTCGGGCCGCCGGGTGACGGTGCCGGAGAACCGGGACGAGATCAGGCGGCTCGCGGAGGCCGCGAACGCGACCCTGGACCGGCTGGACAGCGCCCTCGAACGGCAGCGCAGCTTCACCTCCGACGCGTCCCACGACCTGCGCAGCCCCATCGCGGCCGCGCGCGCCCAGATCGAGGAGGCGCTGCTGTTCCCCGACGACGTCGACTGGCCGCAGACCGCACGGAACGTCCTACAGAGCCTGGAACGGCTCCAGGCGATCGTGACGGACCTGCTGCAGCTCGCCCGGCTGGACGCCGCCGCCTGGCAGGACGTCGAGACGGTCGACCTCGGCGCGCTGGTCACCATCGAGTTGGCGAGGTCGGACCGGACGAAGCGGATCGTCCCGCATCTCCAGGAGGGCGTGACGGTGCGCGGGGACCGGCTCAGGCTCGTCCGCCTGCTGACGAACCTGCTGGACAACGCCGAGCGGCATGCCGAGTCGCGTGTCGACGTCACGGTGTCGCGGGAGGACGGCACCGCCGTGCTGGAGGTCGTCGACGACGGCCTGGGCGTCGCCGAGGAGAACCGGGACCTCGTGTTCCAGCGCTTCGCCCGCCTGCAGGACAGCAAGGCCCGCGACCCCGGGGGTACCGGCCTGGGCCTGCCGATCGCCAGGGAGATCGCACGGCTGCACGGCGGCAGCCTCACCATCGAGGACAGCGAGCGCGGCGCCCGGTTCGTCCTGCGGATACCGCCCGACCATGACGGCAGGCCGCCCCGCTAGCCGCACGGCGGGCGTGAAAGCGGAGAACCCCGCGGCGACGGCGCGGGGTCGTGGTCGTCTGGGGGCGGCCCGCGCGGGGGACGGGCCGGCGGGCGGCCGGTCAGACCGCCGGATGGGCGGCCAGGCCGCGCAGGTGGATCCAGCCTTCGAGGTGGGACTCCTTCACCCGGCAGGTGATCCGCTCGTACTCGGCGGCGGTCACGTGGCCGGGGCTGGGGACGATCACCGAGTCGTAGACGAACCTGGACGCGATGACGCCGAGGTCGGCGCCCGTCGCGGCGAGCCGCTCCTTGAGCGGGCCGGCGTCGAGGAGCCGGGCCGTCGTGATGATGGACGAGCCGGATACTCCGGGCGGGTCGGGCATCACGGGCCCGACGTTCACCGCGACCCTGAGCTGGACGCGGACGGCCCCGGTCGCGCGGTGGTTGTGGCGGCGCAGACGCAGGCCCAGCGAGACCAGCATGGGGTCGATCACGGTGGCCGTCGGCACCTGCGGCGGGATGACGATGAGCGCGCCGTCGCCGCGGTCCTCGACGTGGCAGGCGTCCCAGGGGACGCCCGACTCCTCGAACGCCTCGCGGAGGGCCCGGTACATGGCGCGGCGCACGCCGATCCGGTCGGCGTCGTTGCGCTCGGGCGAGCTGAAACCGGCGACGTCGGTGTACACGATGGTGCAGTTCTGGCCGGCCCAGGACGGGGCGTCGCCGTCCGGGAGGACCATGGGCTGCGTCGGCCGTTCGCTGGGTGCCTCGACGACCGCCTCCAGGGCCGGCTGGAGGGAGCGGGCGGGCGGCAGCGAGTTGGCGGGCGGCAGCGAGTTGGCGGGCACGGTGCGGCACGGGACGGTCGGGGTCGCCCCGGACGCGGCGCCCGCGCCGTTGATCGCGGCGGCGGGCTCCACGATGTAGGTCGCGCCTCCGGCCCGCGGGTCGGGCGCGGCGTACGGGGCGGCCACCACGAACGGCCCGGCCATCGCGTACGGATAGTTCGGGACCACCGGCAGCTGCGCCATGGCGTACGGCTGCGGCGATCCGTACTGCGCCGCGGGTCCGTACGGGTGCGCCGCGCCGCCGGGGTGGGCGCGCCGCGGCGGCCGGCCCGGGCCCTGCTCGGTCATCCGGTCGTACATCTCGCGTTCGAGGACGGCGACCACGTGCGGATGGTCGCTCAGGTAGGCGACGAACTCCTGCGTGGTCAGGCGCAGGACGTGGAGGGAGTCCATGGCGACGACGGTCGCCGAGCGGCGGCGCAGCAGCAGGGCGGCGCGCTCGCCGATGATGTCGCCTGGCCCGCGGAAGGCGACGAAGCGCTCGCGTCCGTCCCGCTCCACGGAGATCCGCACCGAGCCGGACTTGATCACGAAGGTGTGGTCGGCGTCCTGGCCCTCGGTCCACAGCACGGCGCCGACCGGGTGGACGACCTCCCGCGCCTGCGCGAGGAACGCGGCGCGCTCGACGGTGGTGAGCCCGTGCCAGAACCCGGGCCGCCGGACGGTCTCGGTCCGCCGGACGGACCGGGAACGCGGGACGATCTCGGTGGGGACGATCTTGTCCGGGTCGTGGTGGCGGGCGTGCTCGTTCATCGGTCCACCCGTCCGTCGCCCCGCCGGGCGGGCGGCGACGAGCCCGCCGGACTCGTGGGGTGGACGGCGGAGGTGGGGGACGGTACGTGCTGTCTGGACATGTCAGGGACCCCATGCCTCGAATGGCGACTCCGTCGTCCGCCGGGGCACCGGGTAGGTCCGGTGTGGCCCGCGGGTGACCGGAGTCACATCACCTATGGTCCGCACCGCGTGGTCGCGGTTAGACTAGATGAGTCCGCAGAGACATTTTGGCAGGTCAGCCCGGATCTTTCTGCGTCCTGGCAGAGGATGCGGGCGGATCGGCCCGGCTGTCTCGTGCGGCCCCGGGAGTCGCTCTCCGCTCTCCTGCCGATCGTCGTGGCTGCCAAACCGTTGATCGGCGGGAAGCGGCGGGCGACTCTGTTGCCTTCGCTGGCATCGCTTTCTTCTGGTGTTCCTCCTCCGGTGCCGCCTCCTGGCGTCGCCGGAATCCTGTCTCCCCTTTCGGCCTCCCCGTGTGGCGCGTGCGGTCCTCCTCGTTCCCGCCTGCGGCCGGCCCGTCTCCGCCTGCGGTCCGTCTTGGCCGTGGTGCGCCGTCCCCGGCCGAGACCTCACCCTGTGTTCAACCCCATCCGCCCTCGGATGTGGCATCGCGTCTCGTTGCATGACGTCGTCTGCTAATCTGCTATGTAGCACATTACAACAGAGTCCGACGGTATGCAGCACTCTGGAAGCTACCGACGCGAGTTTTGGGCGATATGGCGGGGTCTGGTGGGCGGAGCGAAGATCAGATGTCCGGGACATGTAGCGTCGTGTCGGGGAGTGGGATGCCAGGTCCCCGTCTGCCATGTAGCATCCAGTGGGGTGGCATGCATTACTCAGAGTGAGCGAACCAATGGTCAGTGACCAGGGCCCCATAGTCCAGAGTGCGCTGCTGCGCACCGAGCTCGTCCGCCTGCGCAAAGAGAAGAAGCTGACGCAGGAGCAGGTGGCACGGCAGCTTGAGTGGTCTCCGTCCAAGCTCATCCGGGTGGAAGGCGGCAAGAACGCCATCACCCGCACCGATCTGCAGGCATTGCTCGCGGTGTACGACGTCACCTCGGAGGGACGCCAGGAGCGGTTGCAGGCGCTCGCCCGCGGTGCGCGGGAACCCGCCTGGTGGAACGCCTACCGCGGAGACCTGGACCCGAGCTTTCTCTCCTATGTCGGGTATTCCGCCGGCGCGGCGTTCATCCGGCAGTTCCACGGAACCGTCATCCCGGGGCTGATCCAGACCGCCGAGTACGCCGAGGTCCTGTCCACCGGCAAGATCTCTGAGCAGGCGAGAGTGCTGGCGGCCAAGTTGCGCATCCAGCGCCAGCTGGAGTTCGCCAAACGGCAGAACCCGCCGCGCCAGCACTACATCATCGACGAGGCCGTCATCCGGCGGCATGTCGGCATCAAGAGCGATCCGGCGATCATGCCCGCCCAGCTGAACCACATCGCGGACGCGTGCGAACGGGACGACCTGCTGACCGTCAGGATCATCCCGTTCAAGGCGGGTGCGCACCTCGGGCTGGACGGGCCGTTCAGCCTTCTGGAGTTCGACGGCGACCTCGACGACGTCCTCTGGCTGGAGGCGCGGCCGGGAGCCAGCGTGATGATCACTGGTGAGGACGAGCGGATCACCGAGTACCGCGACACCTTCGAGCTGCTGCTGGAGCAGGCGCTGCCGGCGGACGAGTCGATCGCGCTGCTGCGGCAGGCCGCCGAGGACCTCATGGCCTGACTCCCGTTTGGAACCCGACCATGCGACGGAGGTGACTGCCGCATCGGACACCGACAAGGCGAGTGGCCGTCATAACACGCAGGGTGATCTTGTGTTCCCTTGTAGGCGGGATAACTAGAACCGTTTACACTCGTGATCGGGAAATTTTCCACAAGGTCGTGGTTTGTCGTGCCCTGCTGGTGCTCGCCTGGCGGGTGTTCTTGTCCGATCGGTTGGCGAGACGGCACCCGCCGGCAATGGATGGAGGGTTGCTGGATGGTGTACCGGTCGAATCGGGGAGCGGCGGTGAGCTGGCGGAAGAGCAGCGCCAGCGGCGGCGGTCAGGAATGCGTCGAGGTGGCGGCGGCCGGCCCGGCCGTGCTGGTCCGCGACTCGCGCGCCGCCTCCGCGGGCTTCCTCACGCTCGACCCCGCCGAGTGGAAAGCCCTCCTGACCGCCATCAGGAACGGAGAGCTCGAGTGGCGTTGAGTCACGGGACTCATTTTCTGCCTCCCGAATTGTCGATTAGTACGGCTTTCGTTGGTATTTACGGGCGATTTCTGACAAGGGCCGGATAACTTCGGTCGGGTCGGATCGAACCCTGAGTGGACCCTGAAACCACCCTGAATCGCCCCTGATCACCCTGTTCCGGTGCGCGGACCGCACCTAGCTTGATCGTCAGCGTTCCCCGGCCACGGCCGGGCCGGGGACCGTCGCCCGCTTCGGAGGACGCGGGCTCTGACGTCCCCGCACCGGAAGGACTTCCATGCTGCGAAGGAACAGGCTCGCTCTCGTGGGCGCGGCCGCGGCCGGGACCGTGGCGCTGGCCGGCGTCGCGCTCCCCGCCACCGCCTCGCCCACGCCGCCCGCGCCGCGCTCCCCGTCCGCCATCGGCTGGCGCGCATGCGGCGACGACGGCAAGGCCGAGTGCGCGACCCTGCGGCTGCCGATCGACTGGTCCCGGCCGGACGGCCCCACGTTCGGCCTCGCCATCGCGCGCCGCCAGGCCCTCGACCGGGACGCCCGCGTCGGCACCCTCGTGTTCGGCCCCGGTGGTCCCGGCGACTCCGGCGTCCAGCGCGTCACCAGGCTCAAGGGTGGGATCGACCGGTTCAGCGACGAGCTGCGCCGACGCTTCGACATCGTCAGCTTCGACCCGCGGGGCATCGGCGCCAGCCACCCGGTGACGTGCTCGGCCGACCTGCTCAGGGCCGCCCCCTCGCCGATGATCAAGAGTGCGGCGCAGTTCCGGGCGACCCTCGACCACAACGCGCGCCTGCGGGCCGACTGCCGCGCCCGCACCGGCCCGCTCTACGACCACGCCGACACGCTCAGCACCGTCCGGGACGTGGACGCGATCCGCGCCGCCCTGGGCGAGCCGAAGCTGACCTTCCACGGCAGTTCGTACGGCACGTTGCTGGGCGAGATGTACGCCGAGACGTTCCCGCGACGCGTCCGGGCGATGGTGCTGGAGAGCGTGGACGACCACAGCATCCCCGACGCCCGGCGCTTCCTGACGTCCGAACTGGCCGCCGCCCAGGACTCGTTCGACCAGTTCGCCGCCTGGTGCGGGCGCACCCGGGAGTGCGCCCTGCACGGCAAGGACGTCCGGGCCATCTGGCGTGACCTGCGCGCCCGCGCCGACCGCGGAGAACTGCCCGACCCTTCATCGCCGGGCACCGCGCTGCCGGAGTTCGGCCTCGTGCTGATGGCCTACAAGAGCTTCTACGGCCCCGACTGGGCCGAGCTCGCGTCGAAACTGGCCGCACTGGACGCGGCCCCGCCCCTGAGGGCCGGCGCGCGTCCGGCAGCCGCCCAGGCGGCAGGGGAGACCGCCACCGACCCCTTCACCGCGCAGTTCTGCTCCGACTGGAGCCTGCCCGTCCGCGACTACGGCGAGTACGCGAGGCTCATGCGGCGCACGGAGAAGGTCGCGCCCGACATGACGTTCGCGCGTCCCGTCATGGCGATCTCCGCCTGCCTCGGCCGTCCGCAGCCCGTCCGCAACCCGCAGCACCGCCTGGACGTCCGCGGCAGCGCGCCGATCCTGCTGTCCAACGCCGTCCACGACCCCGCCACGCCCTACGCCTGGGCACGGAACGTCGCGCGGCAACTCGGCCCCACAGGACGCCTGCTCACCTACGAAGGCGCAGGCCACGGCAGCTACGACCGCGGCCCCTGCATGCAGAACACCATCGACGCCTACCTGACGTCCCTCACCCTCCCTCCGCCCGGCACCACCTGCCCGGCGCAGTAGGCGTCAGTAGAGGAAGGGGAGTTCGACGCCTTCGGGGCCGGTGAGCTCGGTGCCGGGGGAGCGGCCCAGTAGCCAGGCGAGGAGGGCGGGTGCGGGACCGGTGACGAGCACGCCTCCATGTCCGTGTTCCTCGCCGGTGTCGGTGGCGCGGAGCCGCAGGGACGGGGCGTCGTCGCGGCGGGCGTATGAGGCGGTGACACTGTCGAGCATCCGGGTGGTGAACGTGGCGGGCCAGTCGGCGGGTGTGAAGCCGGCGTCGAGGTCGACGTGGTGGACGAGTACCTCGGTGAGGCGGGCGTCGGCGGCGCGGGCGGCCGGGTGGCGGGCGCCCGCGGTCCACTGGACGACCCGGCCCCAGGCCTCGTCCGGCATGAGTGCGAAGGCGTCGGCGAACCGCCGCGCGCTCTGCCGGACGTCCTCCGCGAGGACGCGCGCCGGACGGTCCGCACCCTCCTCGATCTCGGCGGCGCGGGCGTCCAGGCTGGGGTACTCGCGGGTCTCGACACCGGTGCGCGCCCAGGTCAGCAGGCGGGTCCCGCCGTCGGCGTTGCGTGCGAGATGGGTCAGGACGTGGCCGCGCGTCCACCCGGGGAGCAAGGAGGGCGCGCGGACGCGGTCGTCGTCCAGCCGGTCGGCGGTGGCCTGCAGGGCGCGCGTCGCGGCGGTGATCTCGGCGAGCGGGATCACGCGAAGGCGGGGGCGTGCGCCTCGGCCCACTGGCGGAAGGTCCGGGGCGGCCCGCCCGTGACGTCCTGGACGGTGGAGCGGACGACCGACTCGTCCAACGAGCCGTTCACGTAGAAGTCGAAGAACGCGTCGACGTACTCCACCGGCATCTGCGCGCTCATCTCGGCGCGGGCCTCGTCGTCCGGCTGGGGCTCGAAGCGCAGGTCGCGGCCGAGGACCTCGCCGAGGACGGCGACCTGCTCGGCGGGCAGGAGGGACTCCGGGCCGGTGGGGTGGTAGATCTGTCCCGCGTGACCGTCACGCAGCAGGGCCCTCGCGGCGACGGCGGCGATGTCGCGCGGGTCCACCGCGGCGGCGCGGACGTTCGCGAACGGCAGCCGCAGCGTGTCGCCCGCCCGGAGCTGCGGGAGCCAGCGGAACGCGTTGGACATGAACGCGGCCGGGCGCAGGATCGTCCACGGGAGGCCGGAGTCGCGCACGGCGCGCTCGGTGATGATCATGTAGCGGCTGACGGCGTTGGTCATGTCTCCGCTGCCCGCCGAACCGCCCGAAAGCTGGACGACCCGGCTGACCCCGGCGCGGCGGGCCTCGGCGAGGATGCCCGGCATGTCGCGATAGCCGGGCAGCAGGAAGACGCCGGCGGCCCCGTCCAGCGCGGGCGCGAGGGACGCGGGGTCGTCGAGGTCGCCGGTGACGTACTCGACGCCGTCGCGCCGGGACGCCGGAGGCTTGCGCACGAGGGCGCGCACCGGTTCACCGGACGAGGCGAGGGCGTCGACCAGTTCGGAGCCGATGTTTCCGGTGGAACCCGTCACCAAGATCATCAAAGGGGCCTTTCACCAGGGGAGGGGGCGGCCGTCGCGGAAGAAGCCTCCGGTCGGTCCGTCGTCGGGCAGGGTCGCGGCCCACACCACGCCGGCCGCGCCTTCGGCGACGGGGCGGCCGCCCGGGCCGCCCATGTCGGTGGCGACCCAACCGGGGCAGACCGCGTTGACGAGGATGCCGTCGGCGCGCAGTTCGGCGGCGAGCATGCAGGTCAGGGCGTTGAGAGTGACTTTGGAGGCGGTGTAGGCCGGAGTGCCGCCGCCCATGTTGGTCAGCGAGGCGGCCTCGCTGGAGACGTTGACGATCCGCCCGTGCCGGCTGCGCCGCAGGACGGGGAGGAGGGCCTGCGTCAGCCGCCACGGCCCGTACAGGTTGGTCTCGGCGGCCGCGCGGACGACGGACAGGTCCGCGCTCGACGCCCGCTGCCAGGTGTCGTAGGTGATCGCGGCATTGTTGACCAGGACGTCCAGCTCGCCGATCTCGGCCGCGACGCGCTCGACGTCCGCCGCGGAGGTGACGTCCAGCCGGACGGGCGTCGCGCCGGTCTCGGCCGCCGCGCGCTCGCCCGCCTCCGCCGAGCGCGCCCCGAGCAGCACCCGGTGGCCGCGTGCGGCGAGTTGCGCGCACACGTCGCGGCCGATGCCCCGGTTCGCCCCGGTGACCAGCGAGACCGTCATGCCGTTCCCTCCCGTCGGATGCTGGAACGATCATCATGCGGCCCGGGGGCGCGTCGCCGGGCAGGCTCGCCTTGGCGTGGCGGACCGGCGATCACCGGACCGCCATCCGCGACCTGCTGCACACCGCTACGGGGTGATGTCTTCGGGGAGGAGGGTGGCGAGTTGTTCGGTGGTGAGCTGGGCGCCGGTGTTGGCGAGTTGTTCGGTGCGGCGTGCGTGGGCGGTCA